>NZ_JBEPAM010000003.1:0-363176 GCF_040298605.1 Kitasatospora sp. NPDC001527
ACCCCGAAGGGCTTCACCGTTCGACTTGCATGTGTTAAGCACGCCGCCAGCGTTCGTCCTGAGCCAGGATCAAACTCTCCGTGAATGATTACCGGATATCCGGTTCACACCCGCGTCGAGCGGCACGGCAACCACCGGAATAGGGCGGCCCCGCGCACTGCGTCCTCGCTAGTGTTATTTCAAAAGGAATCTCCAACCCCAGAAGAATCTGAGGCCGGGGATGTCAACATATCTGGCGTTGACTTTTGGCACGCTGTTGAGTTCTCAAGGAACGGACGCTTCCATCAGGCGGCTTTCACACCGGCCCTCCGGGCGCTTCGTTCTTTCGTGTTTCCAGCTTATCAGATGTTTTCCGTGCCGTTCCCGGCGCTTCCTTCATCCAACTCGCTGGCGTCTTCTGCGGCTTGACGCCCTGTCCGACGTTTCAAACTCTAGCCGATCACCGCTCCGAAAAGCGAATCCGGCCGCGATCCCCGAAAACAGGCACACCGAATAGACCCTGAGCCGGAACGCGTCGAAACAAATAACGACACGCCTCGGCCCGTAACCGGGAAGAGGTGGTGTTTCAGAGGATTGGCCGCCCCGGGACCGTCCGCGCAGACGCGTGTCCGGTGCTCCCAGCCAGGCAGCTCGAAGAACACTAGACCTCTCGGGTGGCAGAGTCAAGCGCCCGCCGCTGCTCGGGGTACTCCTCGTCGGCCGGCAGCTGGAAGGCGAGGACGGCGACGTCGTCGTCGTGCTCGGAGGTGACGCCCATCGCCCGCAGCAGGCGGGCGCAGACCACGTCGGGGGCACCGACCGCGCCGGCGAGGGTGCGGGCGAGCTGGTCGAGACCCTGGTCGATGTCCTCGTCGCGGCGTTCGACCAGGCCGTCCGTATAGAGGACGCCGGTGGTGCCGGGCAGCAGCCGGAGGGTGTGCGAGAGGTGCACGCCTCCCCCGGTGCCCAGGGGCGGGCCGTTCTGTTCCTCGCTGCGCAGGACGGTGCCGTCGGGGCAGCGCAGCAGGATCGGGAGGTGGCCGGCGGAGGCGTAGTCGAGGGTGCGGCGCTGCGGGTCCCAGACGGCGTAGGTGCAAGTGGCGATCTGGTTGGCGTCGATCTCCATCGCGAGGCCGTCGAGCAGGCTCATCACCTTGTGCGGCGGGAGGTCGAGGCGGGCGTAGGCGCGCACGGCGGTGCGGAGCTGGCCCATGACGGCGGCGGCGCGCAGACCGCGGCCCATGACGTCGCCGATGACGAGGGCGGTGCGGCCGCCGCCGATGGCGATGACGTCGTACCAGTCGCCGCCGACGGCGGCCTCGGCTCCGCCGGGCTGGTAGGTGGCGGCGACCCGGAGGTCGGCCGGCTGGTCGAGCTTCTGCGGCAGGAGACTGCGCTGGAGGGTGACGGCGGCCTCGCGGTGGCGGCGTTCGGACTCGCGCAGCCGGGCGGCGGCGAGGACCTGGTCGGTGACCTCGGCGGCGAAGACGAGGACACCGGAGGTCGGGTCGTCGCTCGTTCGGGTGGAAAGGGCGGGCTCGCCGCCGGGGCCCGCTCGGCTCGGGTCACGGGTGAGGGGGACGCAGGAGACGTTGTAGTAGCGGTTGCCGGTGAGACCGAGGATGCAGCGGGCCTTGACGCTGCGGGGGCTGCCGCCGCGGATCACCTGGTCCATCAGGGGCAGGACGCCGAGGGTGCCGAGTTCGGGCAGCGCGTCGCAGGCGGGCAGGCCGGTGGGGCGCTCGCCGAAGAGCTCGCGGTAGGCGCGGTTGGCGTAGCCGAGCTGGTGGAGCGGGCCGTAGGTGACGGCGACCGGCGACGGGATGCGGTTGAGGACCTCGCGGAGGTCCTGGGGCCGGTGGGGGTCGAGCACGCCGGTGGGGTCGAGGGCGTCGGGGGCGTCGAGGGCGTCGGGGGTGTCGACCGGTCCGGCGGGGCTGGTGGGGTCGCGGGGGCCGGGCACCACGACGGCGTCGCCGGCCGGGGTGCCGAGGTCGGTGCCGGCCCCGGACCGCGGGGTGGCACGCCAAGGGACTCCGGTGAGCCGGGCGCTCCAGCGCATGAGGTTCAAACGACGGCCGCTTCCTCGGGTTCCAGACATATCATCACTTTTTGTGCACTCGTCAGCACACGGGGTAATGACTCGGTCGGGCCGATCCTGTCAGGCGGAGGCCCGATTCCGGAAGTCGTCCGCGCCGGGCGTGGCCCTCCGGTCGGCCGCAGGGCCGCGTCCGTACGCCGGGCGGGCGGCGGCGGCCGGGCGCCGGGGCGGCTCACCCGGGCCGGTCGTCGACCGGCGCGGGCTGCTCGGGGCGGCCGAGCGGGACCACCTCGCGGGAGAAGAGCCCGGCCAGCGCCCAGTCCACCAGGACCCGCACCCGGCGCTCGCCGCTCGGCAGCCGGCGCAGATGCCGGGCCCGGTGCAGCCACCAGGCCCGGCGGCCGGTGAGCCGCCCGCCGCGCCGGGTGTGGGCCACCGCCCGGCCGAGGCCCAGCGAGGTGGAACAGGCCGGGGCCTCGGGCCGGTACTCGGCGATCCCGGGCGCGTGCGGACCCCCCTCCAGGGCGACCAGCACGTTGGCGGCCAGCAGCTCGGCCTGGGCGAAGGCGTGCTGGGCGTTCGGCGCGCACGGCGCCCCGTCCGCGTGCGGGTCCGGCACGGCGGCGCAGTCCCCGGCGGCCCAGGCCCCCGGCAGCGCGCGGCCGTCCGGGCCCAGCACCTGGAGGGTCGGCAGACAGCGGATCCGGCCGGCGGTGTCCAGCGGCAGGTCGGTGTCGCGCAGCAGCGGGTTCGGGCGGATCCCGGCCGTCCAGACCAGGGTGCGGGCCGCGAACCGGCTGCCGTCGGAGAGCGCCATGACCCCGCCGGCGGCGGACTCCAGGGTGGTGCGCAGCCGGACGTCGACGCTGCGCTCGCGCAGCTGGGCCAGGGTGTGGTCGGCGAGTTCGGGCGTCTCCTCGGCGAGGATCCGGCCGGTGGCCTCGACCAGCACCCAGCGCAGGTCCTCGGGGGTGATGTTGTGGTGACCGCGGACGGCGTACCGGGCCATGTCCTCCAGTTCGGCGAGCGCGCCGACGCCCGCGTAGCCGGCCCCGACGAAGACGAAGGTGAGCGCGGCCTGGCGGAGCGCCGGGTCACGGGTGGTGGCGGCCAGGTCGAGCTGCTCCAGGACGTGGTTGCGCAGGCCGACGGCCTCGCCGACGGTGGAGAAGCCCCGGCCGTGCTCGGCCAGGCCCGGGACGGGTGCGGTGCGGGAGACCGCGCCGGGGGCGAGCACCAGGACGTCGTAGTCGAGTTCGACCGGTGCGGGCGGTTCGCCCGGGCCTGCGGCGTCGGCCCAGGCCCGGCGGGTGGCGTGCTCGATGCGGGTGATCCGGGCGGTCAGCACCTTGCAGGCGGTGAGCTCGCGGCGCAGCGGCACGACCACGTGGCGGGGGTCGATGGTGCCGGCCGCGACCTCCGCGAGCAGCGGGTGGTAGGTGAGGTAGGCCTGCGGTTCGACCACGGTGAGGTGGACCTCGCCGCGGCGCAGCCGCTCGCGCAGGCCGCGCTGGAGGTGCAGCGCTGCGGACATGCCCGCGCAGCCGCCGCCGACGATCAGGATCCTGATGGCGCACCTCCTGTCGATGGGTCCGGGCGCCCGCCTTCGGCCGGGCATGCCCCCATCACGCCCCCCAATAAAGGACCGTCGGCGCCGTCTTGTCCACCATCCGTGCTGTGACGGGCGGGGCGGTTGGGGCCGGGTGGGGACAGATGTGCTGCCGGGGTCAGTTTCTGACGCACTTTCGGCCTCGAACGGCGGTGAACTATGGTCGGATTGTGTGGCGTCGCGGCCACTGCCATGTCAACCGGCGGCGACGCACCGTGGATCGGCCATTACGGCCAGTTCTAGTGTTGGCGGGAGAACCCGACTGCGGGACCGTGATCCGGGGAAGGGTAGTTCCCGGACAAGGCCCCGGACGGGCGCCGAGACGCCGGTCCGATCGCACCGATCGGCCCGGCGGCGCCCGCCGGATCGGGGTCCGGGTGGTCTGCGTGTGACCGCACCCGCGGTCGGGCGTCACCCGGGCGGCACCACCAACGGCACGAGCGATGGGTCATCGGTCATTTCTTTCAGGCGTAGCTGCACCGGGGGGTGCAGGGGCGGGCGACGACAGGGTCCGGAATCGGATGCCTGCGGGGGAGAGTTGGGATGATGGAACAGGAGCGACTGTTGGGGCGAGCGGGTGCGGCACTTCCCGGCCAGGGCGTGGTGCCGGAGCAACGCGGACCCGCCGAGGCGGCCGGGCTTCCCGGGCTTCCCGGGGCGTCCAGTGCGTCCAGTGCGTCCGGCGTTCCCGGAGCGTCCGGGACGGCGTACGCGGCGGTCCCGTACCGGGGCGGCGAAGTGACACAGGCAGGCGGACCGCCGCCGGGCGCGCGGCTGCGGGTCGACGCCCGCCGGAACCTGGAGAGCGTGCTGCGCGCGGCTCGCGAGGTGTTCGGCGAGTTCGGCTACGGCGCGCCGATGGAGGAGGTCGCGCGGCGGGCCGGGGTCGGCGTGGGCACGGTGTACCGGCGCTTCCCGAGCAAGGAGGTGCTGGTCCAGCGGATCGCGGCCGAGGAGGTCGCCTGGCTGACCGCCCAGGCGCGCGAGTCGCTGTACGGCGGTTCGGGGGCCTGGGAGGCGCTGGCCGGGTACCTGGCGCACGCGGTGTCCACCGGGGCGGGGCGGCTGCTGCCGCCGGAGGCGTTCCGGTACGCCGAGGAGCTGGGGCGGGTGCCCGAGCAGCGCTCGCCCGAGCCACTGGGCCCCGGCGGGCCGGCCGGCGGGTTCGGCTCCCAGCGGTACGAGCCGCCGGGCGACGGACCGACGGCGGCCGGCGGGTTCCCGGACACCGGGGTCCCGGCGTCCGAGGCCGAGGCCGCGGCGCTGGTGGCCGACGCGGACCCGCGGCTGCTGCTGCAGCTGCTCGCGGCGCTGGTGGCGCGGGCGGGCGCGGCCGGCGAGCTGCGGCCCGGCGTGACCGTCGCGGACGTGGTGCTGGTGCTGACGGCCTCCGTGCCGGTGCACGCGTGGCGCGGCGTTCCGGCGGGCGGCACCGGGCCGGCGGGCACGGCCGCGGCCGCGGTCCCCGGTGCCGCGGTGGCGGGCCCGGCGGCCGGGGACGTCTCGCAGCCGGCAAGTGGTCGGCAGGCGGACGGTCAACCTGCCGAAGGCCCGTCGGACCGCCTGCTGCAGATCCTGCTGGACGGGCTGCGGGCCCGCTGAACGCCACCCCGCCGGACGGCCACCGTCCGCCGCGGGCAAGGAGGTTGGCGAACCGGGTGGTGCGGCGGACCGGATCGCGCGCCCGGCGCGAGCGGTGCCCGCCGGGGTGCCGTTCACCCGGCGAACACATCCGCGACGGCCCCACGGAAGAGTGGGTCGCGGCCGGTCCGGCTACCGCCCAACTCTGCGCTATGCCATCCTTTGCCCGTGGTTGGAGCCAATGTCCCGATGCGCGCCGTTCGCGTGCCCTCGGCGCCGTGCAGCGGGACCTCGTGCGCCCACGCACTCCTGCGCGCCCTGCCACACTACGGGGGCTGTCGTGGAATCTGGGGTCCGTTGTGAGCGCCGAGGAACAGAACGACTACGGCTACGGCCTCGACTTCGGGCGGTCCGCCGGGACCGGGCCCGACTGGGAGTCCGACTGGCGGCCCGAGGGGCCGGGCGCGGACGCCGGGGCGCCCGGTTGCGCGGCGGCGGCCGTCCCGCAGGCGTCCGGTCCGGTGCAGCTTCCGCCCGGCCAGGTGCCCGACCAGGCCGGGATGCCCAGCCGCGAGACGCTCTCCGCCTCCGCCGCCTTCCCCCAGGGCCGCGTCCCCGGGCAGGCCCCCGCCGGACGGGGCGGTGTCACCCCGGAGGCCTTCGTCGGCGCCGGCGCCCCGGCGCGCCCCACCGTGCCGGCGCCCGCCGACCCGGTCGACGGTGAACGGCCGCCCTCCGACGCGGAGTTGACCGCGCTGGTGCGGGCCGGCGACGACACCGCGTACGAGGAGATCTACCGCCGGCACGTCGACTCGGTGCGCCGCTACGCCCGCACCTGCTGCCGGGACAGCTTCACCGCCGAGGACCTGGCCGGCGAGGTGTTCGCGCGCACCCTGCAGGCGCTGAGGGCCGGCAAGGGGCCGGAGTTCGCCGTCCGCGCCTATCTGCTGACCGCCGTGCGGAACGTCGCCGCGGCCTGGACCCGCAGCGAGCGGCGCGAGCAACTCGTCGACGACTTCAGCGTGTTCGCGCAGACCTCGGCGGCCGTCGTCGACCTCGACCTGGCCGACCCGGGCGCCGACGCCTGGGCGATGGCGATGGCCGACCAGCGCATGGTGATGCAGGCCTACGCCGAACTCCCCGAGGACGACCGGATGGTGCTCTGGCACACCGAGGTCGAGCGGGAGTCGCCCAAGACCGTCGCGGTGATGCTCGGCAAGACCGCCAACGCGACCGCCGTCCAGGCCCACCGGGCCCGCGACCGGCTCGCCGCCGGCTTCCTGCAGGCGCACGTCTCGGGCAGCCAGGACCGGGACTGCGAGGGGTACGCCAACCGGCTCGGCGCGTACGCGCGCGGCTCGCTGCGCAAGCGGGCCTCGGCGGAGGTCGGGCGGCACCTCAAGGAGTGCGACCGGTGCACGGCCGCGTGCCTGGAGCTGTCCGAGATCAACCACGGGCTGCGCGCGCTGCTGCCCGGCGGGGTGCTGGTCTGGGTCGGCGTGGGCGGCTTCGGTGCCGCCGCGGCCGCCGTGGGCGGGGCGGCGGTGGTCGGCGGCGCGGCCGCCGGGACCGCGGCCGCCACGGCGGGCGGCGCGGCAGGGGGCGCGGCGACGGGGGCGACGAGTGGTGCCGCCGCGGGTGCGGCGGGTACCGCGGGTGGCGCTGCGGGCGGGGCCGCGGGCGGGGGTGGTGGTGCGGGCGCCGGTGCCGGTGCTGCCGGGGAGGGCCTGGGCACCGCCGCGAAGGCCGGCATCGCCGCCGCCATCGCGGTGGCGGCCGCCGCCGTCGCCGCGTACGCGCTCACCGGCTCGCCCGAGCCCAAGCCCCCGGTGGCCGCTCCCCCGGTGGCCGCCCCGGTCTCGCCCGCGCCGCCGGCCCCCGCGCCCGAACCGGCCGCCCCGGAACCGGCGCCGAAGCCGGCCCCGGCGAGCGCCGAACCGGCGCCCGTGGAGGAGCCGGCGCCCGAGCCGTCGCCGCCGGCCGCGTCCCCCGCGCCGTCCAAGCCCGCGCCCCCGGCCGCGCCCAGCGCGTCGCCGGCCGGCGCGGCGCCGGCGCCGTCGAAGCCCGCGCCCCCGAAGGAGACCTCGGCGCCGTCGCCGTCACCGACGCCGGTGCCGACCAAGCCGCAGCCCCCGGTCCTGGTGACGCCGCAGCCGAGCCTGCCGCCGCTGCCGACGCCCGAGGTGCCGGTGATCCCGACGCCCGAGGTGCCGGTCATCCCCACGCCCACCTTCACGCCGTCCGTGCCGACGCCGACCCCGCCGCTGCCGCCGACCGACTTCTGGGCCGACAGCCTGCCGGTGGTCAAGCCCGGAAACAACCGGGTGCCCCCGCCGCAGCCGAGCATCCGGCAGAAGGGGAGCGACTGGTTCTGGCAGCGGGACGCGGTGTCGGTCGGCGGCACCGAGCACCTGCACGGCATCACCGTGCACGCTCCGGCGACCACGCTGATCGATCTCAACCGCACCTGCACGTCCTTCGACGCGGTGGCCGGGATGGACGACCTGAGCGTGACCCTCGGGGGCGTGGTCTTCTCGGTCCAGAGCGGCGACGGGCGGACGCTGTGGAGTTCGCGCACGCTGCGGGCAGGCGACGCGGCGGTGCCGGTGCACGTGCCGCTGGACGGGCAGAAGTCGATCCGGCTGGTGGTGACGCCGGCGAGCGGGGTCTGGTCGGCGCTGAACGTGGCCGACTGGGCCGAGGCCCGCTTCAGGTGCGTCTGAAACGGGCCTCGGGGGCTCTCCGGTCCGGTGACGGGGCCGGCGCGGGCGGCGGCGTCGGTCCGGGCGCCGGTGTCGGTTCGGACGGCGGCGTCGGTTCGGACGGCGGCGTCGGCTCAGATGGCGCAGGAGCCGTCCGCGCAGGCCTCGCCGGCCGGGGCGACCTGCACCGGCGCGGGCCGGCGCTCGCCGATCTCGGTGGCGACCTGGTCCAGCACCTGGCGGAAGGTCTCGGCCTCCTGGCCGCCCTGGACGGCCCACTTGCCCTCGAAGACGAAGGTCGGCACGGCGGTGATGCCCAGCTCGCGGGCCTCGGCCAGCTGCGCGCGGACCTCGGCGGTGCCCTCGTCGCCCGCGAGGTAGGCGGTCACGCGGTCGCGGTCCAGGCCCGCCGCCACGGCCACCTCGGCGAGGGCGGTGCGGTCGCCGACGTCGACGCCGTCGGTGAAGTGCGCCTTGAGCAGGGCCTCCTTGAGGCGGCCCTGGACGGCCGCGCCGTACTCGGTCTCGGCGAGGTGCAGCAGGCGGTGGCCGAGGAAGGTGTTGGCGTGCAGGGCGGCGTCGAAGTCGTAGGTGATGCCCTCGGTGCGGCCCAGTTCGGCCACCCGGGCATCCATCGCGACGGACTGCGGGCCGTAGCGCTCGGCCAGCCACTCGCGGTGCGGGCTGGCGGTGGCCGGCGCGTCCGGCACCAGCTGGTACGGCCGGTAGACCACCTCGACGTTCTCCTTGCCCGCGAAGCCCTCCAGCGCCTGCTCGAAGCGGCGCTTGCCGATGTAGCACCAGGGGCAGGCGATGTCGGAGTAGATCTCGACCTTCATGACGGGGGCTCCAGGGAGGTGGGGTGGGGCGGGCGGTGGTCCGGGTGGTCCGGGTGGTCCGGTGATCCGGCGGTCCGTTGATCCGGTGATCCGGGATTGGTGAACGGTGAACCATCTCGGGACATTCCCGGCGCCCCGCCGCTCAGCCCTCCGGCGGGGCGGGGACGACCAGGACGGGGCAGGCCGCGTGGTGGACGACAGCGGTGCTGACCGAGCCCAGGAGCAGGCGGGTGAAGCCACCGTTGCCCCGGGTGCCCAGCACCAGGGTGTGCTGGCGGGCCGAGGCGGCCAGCAGGACCTCGATCACGTTGCCGAGCACCACGTGCAGGGACATCTCCGCCGCGCAGGGGTGGGTGCGGGCCTTCTGGACCGCGGCCACCGAACGGCGCAGACCGTCGGCCATCGACTCGACCAGGGTCTCCACGCTCTCCTGGACCAGCTCGGCCATTCCCGGCGGGTAACCGGCGGGCGCCGGGTTGACGACGGCGAGCACGTACAGGGGCAGGCCGTGCACCTCGGCCTCGGTCATCGCCCGCTCCAGCGCCCAGAGCGAACCGTCCGACCCGTCACATGCCGCGAGCACCCCCGGCGGCCGCCCCGTCGGCGGCCGCCCGAGCACCGAGAGCAGGACGGGGACGGACGGGTCCGGGTGGGCACTGGCCACCACGACCTCCATGGGTACGGGAGAAGGGGACGGGACGCCTCGCCATGATCGCCGCCCCGGCCCGCCCCACGTCCGAGCCGCGCCGAATATGCCCACCGGGCACAGCGCAACGCGGCAGCCACACAGAAAGTCGGACCCGCCGACTTCCTACTCCAGCCATGCCGCCCGAAAGGCCGAATCAGTAGACCGGTCTGCATATTTGCGGGCGGGGAGGGGGCGGCGAGCGCAGGAAGTCGGACCCGCCGACTTTCCACTCCAGCCACACGGGG
The DNA here is from genome assembly GCF_040298605.1 of Kitasatospora sp. NPDC001527. NCBI lineage: Bacteria > Bacillati > Actinomycetota > Actinomycetes > Kitasatosporales > Streptomycetaceae > Kitasatospora > Kitasatospora sp. NPDC001527. The sequence continues at coordinate 9,685 of NZ_JBEPAM010000003.1, forward strand.
GTCAGCGCGTCTGCATTGTTCGAAGTGGGGAGGTGGCCGCGCGCGCAGGAAGTCGGACCCGCCGACTTTCCACTCCAGCCACACAGAGGCCAGCGAGCACAATAAGTAGACCGGTCTGGATATTCGTGGGCGGGGAAGAAGCGGCGAGCGCAGGAAGTCGGACCGGCCGACTTTCCACTCCGGCCGCACAGAGGCCGGCGCGGGCAATCAGTGGACCGGTCTGCATATTCGAGGCGGGGAGGTGGCCACGCGCGCAGGAAGTCGGACCCGCCGACTTTCCACTCCAGCCGCACGGAGACCAGCGAGCGCAATAAGTAGACCGGTCTGCATATTCGTGGGCGGGAAGCGGGGGGTCAGGGGAAGCGGGTGGGGGCGAGGGCGGGGTGGGTGGGGTGGGGGAGGCCTGTCCAGCAGGAGCCGTGGCGGCGGGCGCGGATGCGGCGGAGCCAGAGTTCGGTGGCGACCAGGTCGGCGAGGCCGGCGAGGGTGGCGGGTGAGAGGGGGGCGGTCCGGTCGGTGGCGTGGGTGAGGGCGGCGCGGACGGCGGGGAGGTCGATGAGGCCGGCCTCCGCGAGCAGGGGGGCGTCGAAGAGTTCGGCCAGGCCGTCGGCGGCCAGCCGCAGGCCCGCCCGGGCGGGGGCGGTGCGGTCGGGGCGCGGCCCGCGGCCCCAGTCCGGCGGCAGGTCGGTACGCCCCGCGGCGGCCAGGACGGACCGCAACAGCGCGTGCCGGGCCCCGGGCTGGAGCCGGACGTCGTCCGGGAGCAGCCGCGCGGCGCGCACCACCTGGTTGTCGAGGAAGGGCGCGTGCAGGCGCTGCCCCGGCTGTTCGGCGGCGTGCACCAGCGTGCGAAAGCCGCGCGCGTGCCGGTGCAGGGCGTGCCGGGCCCGGTACGCGCCCGGGTGTTCACCGGGCTCCGGCTCGCGCGCCGCCAAGCGGAGCCGCAGCGCGACGGCGGAGAGCGCGTCGTCGGAGAGCCAGCGGGCGGCCGGCCCCGGGACCACCCAGGCGAGGTCGTCCGCCGAGCGCGCGCCCGCCGTGCCGGCGCCGTCGGGCGTCCGCCGCAGGGTCAGCCGCACGGCCGTGTCGTCGAGCGCGTCCGCCCACCGGCGGCGGGCCAGCCGGTGGGCGGCGCGCACCACGGTGAGCGGGGTCCGCAGCGCGCCCGCGAGGACGCCGGCGGCCGCCCGGTCGGCGCCCGCCAGCGCGGCGACCGGGGAGAGCAGTTCGCGCGACCGCCCGGCCCGGACCAGGTCGGCCAGCCGGGCCGGGTGCCCGTCCAGCACGTGGCGGGCGCCGTAACCGGTGAGGTGGTCGGTGCCGCCCGCCTCGAACCGGGCCCCGGCCCAGGCCGCGGTGACCAGTTCCGGCCCGGGTTCGTCGGTGAGCCGCCCGGCCGTCGGGTCGGTGCGCAGGTCCGCGTACGGGAGGGTGTCCGGGCCGGTGGCGAGCACGGTGTGGCGCAGCCGCGGGACGTCGGGGGCCGGGACCGGGACGGCGGCGGCGGGGGCGGAGGCGGCCGGCAGGTCGGAGGTGACGGCGGCGACCGGCTCCGGAGCCGTCCGCGGCCGGTCGGCCGCGCGCGCCCAGGAGCCCTTCACCGCTCCGGTGCGCGCGCCCGTCGCCGGTCCGGACCCGGCGGGCGGCGGGCCCGGTTGGCGCAGCACGGCGGTGCCGCCGGCCGCGAGCGGGACGGCGGCGGCGAGCAGCGCGACGGTGGCGGACGCCGTCCCGTAGGAGAGGTCGACGCCGAGCCGGGCCCGCCCCGGCGGCCCGGCCGGGCTGGTGCGGACCCGGAAGCGGACCGACTCCAGCAGCGCCCGGGTGAGTTCCCCGACGGCCGCCGCCTCGCCCCGCCCGCGCGCCCCGCCGGCGCCCGGCTCGTCGTACCCGGAGAGGTACGGCCGCCCGTCGCGCAGGCCGAGCGCGTGCCCGGGCGGCACCCGCTGCACGCCCAGGTAGGGCGTGCCGGTGCCGAGCGCCTCCGGTGCCTCGGGGCAGGCGAGCCGGGCGGCGAGGTGGCCGGTGTCCAGCGGCGCGCCGACCAGGTCGGCGAGCGGCAGCGCCGCCGTGGCGTACGCGGTGCCGCCGCCCCACGGGGTGTGGAAGACCGGCCGGGCGCCGGCCAGGTCGGTGAGCAGCACCGTCGAGCGGGTGCCGCTGCGCAGCACCGCGGTGTAGCTACCGGGCCAGGCGGTGAGGTGGCGGACGGCGCCGCCGCGGGCGTTGGCCAGGCCGGCGGCGAGTTCGGCGTCGGTGGCGCCGCAGTGGCCGAGGACGGCGAGCCGCAGGACGGCGGGGCCGGCCTCGACCGGGTCCGGCGCGGTGGGGCCGGTGGTGACGGCGGCGGGGGCGCCGGGCCGCAGGGTGACCAGGCGGATCTCCTCGGGCCGCCAGTCGCCGACCGCCCAGAGCGGGTCGGCGCCGCTCCACAGGGGGCGCGCGGCGATCGGGGCGACCGTGCCGGGCGGCGGTTCGTGCGCCGGTGCGCCCGGTCGGGGCGCGCCCGTGCACCAGCCCGTCAGCCACCGCATCGCGCCTCCACCGCACGAGGACCTGCACCGCGCGGCGTCCGCCGGCGGGCGGTCCCCCGGCCGGTCCGGGGCGCGCCACGGCGGGCGCCGCCCACCGCGATCCGGCGCACCGTCAGAAGACACCGTCGGAAGACATGGTGCCACCGGTTGGGCGTCCGCCGACCGGAGTTGTCCTTTCCGGTACGCATCCGGCCGGGCGCGCACCGGAGAACGGGGAGCACCGGCGCCCGGCGGAACCCGCGCCGTCGAACACCCGGACGAGCCTCCCCGTCGGGGCGGGCCGGGTCTCCCCCTCCCCGGCCCGGACCGCCCTCCACGGCGCCCTGTCATGGCCATCGCGAGATGGCCGAAAGGCGTCGCTCTGCCCGGGAGGGCATCCGCATGCCCTCCCGGACGTCGCCGCCGCCCGCGGGGATGTAGGCGGCGGCATCCCCCGGCCCGCCGGGTCCTCGACGGCGGGCCGACCCACGACCACCAGCGAATCGCCGACCAGCCGGTCGGGCCAGGGGGCACGGCCGGGCGCACATCGACACGGGACCGGAGCACGGCGCTCCGGCGCTCCGCCCGGACACCCCCGGACGGCCGGATCCGGGCGGTCGGGACCGATCCCGCCCGCCGCCCGCCGCCCGGCCCCGGGCGCGCGATCCCGCCATCCGGAATGCGGCCTCTTAACCGTCGGAACGCGTCCGACTACTCTAGGTACAGCAGCTACGGCCCGGTGCCGCCCGGGCCCCGCGCACAAGGCCGCAGGAGGTGCCGCCGCCACCATGACCGTCAGCCCACGAGGACCGAACGAACGGCTCGGCACGCTCCTGACCCTCGCCCAGATCAGCAACGCGGGGCTGGCCCGCCGCGTCAACGACCTCGGCGCGCAACGCGGGTTGACGCTCCGCTACGACAAGACCTCGGTGGCCCGCTGGGTCAGCAAGGGCATGGTGCCGCAGGGCCCCGTCCCGCACCTGATCGCCACCGCGATCGGCGGCAAGCTCGGCCGGCCGGTGCCGCTGGAGGAGATCGGCCTCGGCGACACCGACCCGGCCCCCGAACTCGGCCTCGCCTTCCCGCGCGAGGTCCCCGACGCCGTGCGGTCCGCCACCGACCTCTGGCGGGTCGACCTCGACCTGCGGCGCGGCCCCGGCGGCGGGCGCTGGAGCGACAGCCTGGCCGGCACCTTCTCGGTCGCCGCGTACGCGACCCCGGTCTCCCGCTGGCTGATCACCCCCGCCGACGGCTCGGTGGCCCGCGAGGTGCCGCGCTCCCCCGCCGAGGCCGGCTCGTACCGGGTCGGCCACTCGGACGCCGCCAAGCTGCGCGAGGCCGCCCAGGAGGCCCGCCGCTGGGACTCCAAGTACGGGGGCGGGGACTGGCGTTCGTCGATGGTGCCGGAGTGCCTGCGGGTCGAGGCCGCGCCGCTGCTGCTCGCCTCCTACAGCGACGCGGTGGGCCGGGCGCTGTTCGGCGCGACGGCCGAACTCACCCGGCTGGCCGGGTGGATGGCGTTCGACACCGGCCAGCACGAGGCCGCCCAGCGCTACTACATCCAGGCCCTGCGGCTCGCCCGGGCCGCCGCGGACGTCCCGCTCGGCGGTTACGTGCTGGCCTCGATGAGCCTGCAGGCCGGCTACCGGGGCTTCGCCGAGGAGGCCGTGGACCTCGCCCAGGCCGCGCTGGAGCGCAACCGGGGCCTGGCCACCGCCCGGACGATGAGCTTCTTCCACCTGGTCGAGGCACGGGCCCAGGCCAAGGCGCGGAACGCGGCGGCGTGCGCGACGGCGCTCGGCGCGGCGGAGAGCGCCCTCGAACGGGCGCGCGCCGGGGATCCCGATCCGGCGTGGATCGACTTCTACGCCTACGACCGGCTCGCCGCCGACGCCGCCGAGTGCTTCCGCGACCTCGGTGTGCCCTCCAAGGTCCGCCAGTTCACCCGCGAGGCGCTGGCCCGGCCGACCGAGGGGTTCGTCCGCTCGCACGGCCTGCGGCTGGTGGTCTCCGCGATGGCCGAGGCCGAGGCGGGCAACCTCGACGCGGCGGTCGCGGCCGGCGAGCGCGCCGTCGACGTGGCCGGGCGGATCTCCTCGCAGCGCAGCCGCGAGTACGTGGTGGAGATGCTGCGCCGGCTCGAACCGTTCCAGGGCGAGCGCCGCGTCCGCGAACTGACCGAACGGGCCCGCGCGGTGATCGTCGCCCCGGCCTGACCGGGACCGGGGGCCCGGCGACGACGCCCCCTCGACCGGCCCCCGCCGGCGTGGCAGCATCGCGGTCGGACGGGGGACGGTCGGACGAGGCGAGGCGAGGAGCGGGCCGTGCGGTACGACGTCGACGTGCTGGTGGTGGGGGGCGGGATCGTCGGGCTCGCCACGGCGTACGCGCTGACCGGGGCCCGGCCCGGACTGCGGCTCACCGTCCTGGAGAAGGAGCCCGGCCTGGCCACCCACCAGACCGGGCGCAACAGCGGGGTGATCCACAGCGGCGTCTACTACCGGCCCGGGTCGCTCAAGGCCCGGTACGCCGTCTCCGGTGCCGCCGAGATGGTGGAGTTCTGCCGCGCCCACGCCATCCCCCACGAGGTCACCGGGAAGCTGATCGTCGCCACCGGGCCCGCCGAGCTGGACCGGCTGCGCACGCTGGCCGAACGCGGCCGGGCCAACGGCATCCCGGTCACCGAGCTGGACCGCCGGGGCATCGCCGGCCACGAGCCGCAGGTCACCGGCATCGCCGGGCTGCACATCGGGACCACCGGCATCTGCGACTTCCCCGCCGTGGCCGCCGCCTACGCGCGGCTGGCCCGGGAGGCCGGGGCGGAGATCCGCACCGGGGCCGAGCTGCGGGCGGTCGCCCGGCGGGCCGACGGCGTCACCGTGCAGACCTCGGCGGGCGAGCTGCGCTGCCGGGTGCTGGTGAACTGCGCGGGCCTGCACAGCGACCGGGTCGCCCGGCTGGCCGGCGACGACCCCGGGGTGCGGATCGTGCCCTTCCGCGGCGAGTACTACGAACTCGTCAAGGAGCGGCGGGAGTTGGTCCGGGGCCTGGTCTACCCGGTGCCCGACCCGGCGTTCCCCTTCCTGGGCGTCCACCTGACCCGGGGCGTGCACGGGGACGTGCACGTCGGCCCGAACGCGGTGCCGGCGCTGGCCCGCGAGGGCTACGACTGGCGCACCGTGCGGCCGCGCGACCTCGCCGGCACCCTCGCCTTCCCCGGCACCTGGCAGATCGCCCGCCGGCACTGGCGCTACGAGGTGGGCGAGCTGCACCGCTCGCTGTCCAAGCGGGCGTTCACCGCGGCCGTCCGGCGACTGCTGCCGGCCGTCACGGCGGGCGACCTGGTCCGGGCCGGGGCGGGCGTGCGCGCCCAGGCGGTGGCCCGGGACGGCTCGCTGCTGGACGACTTCGCGTTCGCCGGCTTCGACCCGGACGACCCGCGTTCCACCCGCCGCCTGGTGCACGTGCTGAACGCGCCCTCCCCGGCGGCGACGGCCTCGCTGCCGATCGGCCGGGAGGTGGCCCGCCGGGCGCTCGCCGCACTGGAGGCGGGCGGCTGAGCGGGCGGACGGGACCCGGCCGCGTGGGGACCGTCACAGGCCCTGCGGCCCGCGGCCGAGGGCCCCGTAGACTCGGGGGATTGTGACTGCCACCGCCCCGATCCCCCAGCCCTCGCCCTCCGCCCGGCTCTCCGCGGCGCCCGCCGCGTACCCCGCGCCGATGTACCCGCACAAGGCCACCGAGGCCCAGCACAGCGAGCGCCGCATCCGCAGCTTCCAGCCGCGCCGGGGCCGGATGACCAACGCCCAGGCGGGCGCGCTGGACCGGGGCTGGGAGAAGTACGGCATAGCCATCGACGGCACCCCGCTCGACCTGCCGGCGCTGTTCGACGGCCTGCCGGTCACCCTGGAGATCGGCTTCGGGATGGGCGAGACCACCGCCGCGATGGCCGCCGCCGACCCCGCGACGGGCATCCTGGCCGCCGACGTCCACACCCCCGGCCACGGCAACCTGCTCGGGCTGCTGGAGCGCGACGGCAGCACCAACGTCCGCCCGGCCGCCGGCGACGCCGTGATCCTGCTGCGCGACATGCTGCCGGACGCCTCGCTGGCCGGCCTGCGGGTCTACTTCGCCGACCCGTGGCCCAAGCCCAAGCACCACAAGCGCCGGCTGGTCCAGCCGTCCTTCCTGGACCTGGTCCTCCCCCGGCTGGCGCCCGGCGCGCTGGTGCACTGCGCCACCGACTGGGAGCCGTACGCCGAGCAGATGCTCGCCGTGCTGTCCGCCTCGCCGGAGCTGGAGAACCTGCACCCCGAGGGCGACGGCACCGGCTGGCTGGAGCCGGCGGACCACCCGGACGGCTCCGTCCCCGGCTACGCGCCCCGGCCCGCCTGGCGCCCGGTCACCAAGTTCGAACGGGCCGGCATCGCCAAGGGCCACGTGGTGCACGACCTGCTGTTCCGCCGCCGCTGAGCGGCCGCCGGGCGTTCGACCCGGCAGGCCGTCCCGGCCCCGGCGCCCGCCGCCGGGCCGCACCGGGACGGGGCACGCGCCCCGGCTCCCGCCGGCGGCCGGTCACCGTGGCCTACCCTGTGCCGGGTGAGCACCCCGTCCTTCGGTGGGTACCACATCACCGTGCGGGCCGCCGACGACCGAGAGATGCCCACGCCCACCGCCGGCCCCCGGACCGTCCCGGGGCCCCGGAGGCGCCGGGCGCACCGGCTCGTGCCCGCCCCCGCGCCCCGGCCGGACCGCGCGGCCTCCCCCGCCGCCCCGGCCGCCGGCGCCGCGCGGGCGCTGCGCCCGGTGGCGTTCCCCGCCGTGACCGCGACGGTCGTCCTGGCCCTGGCCGGCTGCGGCGTGCTGATCCTCCACCTGGTCCGCCGCCAGACCGGCACCGCCGGGCTGCTGGTCGGCCTCGGGCTGGCGACGGTCCCGCTGCCCTTCGTGCTCGGCGGGCTCGCCTGGCTCAACCAGACCGCCCGGGTGCCGCTGCGGTACACCGTCTTCTGTCTCGGCTGGGGCGCCTGCGCCGCCACCACGGTGGCCATCCTCGCCAACGGCTGGACCAGCACCTACCTGACCGCCCACCAGGGCAGCCTCGGCGAGGCGCTGGGCGCCGACCTGGTCACCCCGGTGATCGAGGAGAGCGCGAAGGGCGCCGCCCTGCTCGTCCTGCTGCTGCCGCTCGGCCGCCGGCCGCGCCGCGCGGGCGGGCACCGCGGCGGGCCCGGCGCGGGCGGGCCGTACCGGCTGCCCGGCCCCCGGCGGCCGCGCGGGTACGAGCGCCGGCTCGTCCGGCCGCACGCGCGCGGCCGGCTGCGGCTGCGCCCCTGTCCGCGCCCGCTGCCCCACCCCCGCCCCGGGCGGGCGGTCCTCCCCCGCGGCGCCCGGGTACGGCCGCGCGCGCTGGCCGCCGGGGTGGTGCTGGGCGGGATCACCGCCTGCGGCTTCGCCTTCACCGAGAACGCGCTCTACCTGGGACGGGCGTTCACCGACGACCAGCAGCAGCGGCTGGACAGCATCGGCCTCGGCGAGCCGCCGAGCCTGCGGGACTTCGACAGCACCGTGCAGACCTTCGTCCTGCGCGGCCTGCTCTCGCCGTTCGCCCACCCGCTGTTCACCGCGCTCACCGGGCTCGGCCTGGCGCTGACCCTCACCACCGGGCGCCGCGGGCTGGCCCGGCTGGCCGCGCCGGGCGGGCTGGTCCTGGCGATGGCCCTGCACGGCACCTGGAACGCCGCCGCGGACCTCGGGACACACGGCTTCCTGCTGGTGTACGCGGCGCTGATGGTGCCGTGCTTCGCGGCGCTGGTCGGCTTCGCCGCCTGGGCCCGGTCGCGGGCCGGGCGGCACACCGCGCGGGGGCCCTCGAAGGGGCGGACGTAGAACCGATTTCCCATTCGGGCGACTTCCCCGTATGGTTGTGTTCACCGACGCGGGGTGGAGCAGCTCGGTAGCTCGCTGGGCTCATAACCCAGAGGTCGCAGGTTCAAATCCTGTCCCCGCTACTCAGTAGCCGAAGGCCCGGAGGATTCGTCCTCCGGGCCTTCGTCATGCCCGGTGACCTCGGGCTCGGCACAGTCCTGCCACGAACCTGTAACGGCACGGCGGGTCAAGATCAGTCAAATGGTCCTTCGATCATACTGAGCGGGAAAGTCAGCCGTTCGGACGCGCACTGTCGCGCCGGGTTAGGAAGCACTCATGTTGTCGAAGCGCCTTGCCAGCACCGCCGCGATCTGTCTGCTGCTCGCGGCCGGAGCGACCGCCTGCGGCGACGACAAGGCCTCCCCCGCGAAGCTGGACACCGCCAAGCTCAGCGCCGAGGAGATCCAGAAGCAGGCCAAGGACGCCCTGGCCGGCGCCACGTCGGTCAAGGTCGTGGGCACGATCGGCGGCGCCGAGAAGATGACCCTGGACCTGGCGGTCGACACCCAGGGGCAGTGCAAGGGCACCATCACCATGCCCGGGACGGGCAAGTTCGAGCTGCTGGGCGACGGCAAGCAGGTCTACCTGAAGCCCGACGCCGAGTTCCTGACCAACGTCGCCGGCGGCGGCGCGGACGGCGCCAAGGCCGCCGAGCTCCTCAAGGGCCGCTACATCGCGGGCGTCCAGGACGACCCGGAGATGAAGGAGCTCACCACCGCCTGCAACCTCAAGGAGCTCACCAGGAGCTTCGTGGAGGACGGCAAGTCCACCGACCTCACCAAGGGCTCGGCCGGCACCGTCAACGGCGCGAAGACCTTCAGCGTCAAGTCGAAGAACAGCAGCGGCGACGAGATCGTCCTGCACGTCGCCACCGAGGGCACCCCGTACCCGCTGCGGCTCGAGAAGACCGGCAAGGACGGCGGCCAGGCGGACTTCACCGAGATCAACAAGCCGCTGACCATCCAGGCCCCGCCGGCCGACCAGATCATCGACTACTCGAAGTTCAAGGACCAGGCGACCACCGCCTGATCCGGCCGGAAGCGGCCGCGATAAATGCGTTGCCCTCCTCCCTGCGGGCTGCCTATGGTGGCTGCACACTGAAGGGAGGTGATCCTGAGTTGAGTTCCATCAGGATGCGTGAGGTGGCTGCTCGCTAGAGCCGCCCCTGCCTGCGCAGGGCGGGGCCGCAGGCCCCCGGCACAGGCGAAATCCACAGCAGTCACCCGGCCCGCGGGCTCACCGGTACATCCCCGGTGCCTCGGTGCCCGGCCCCTCGCGGGCCCGGGCCCGAGGAGCAGCCCGCGGGCTGTCTGCGTTCCCGGGGCGGGTCCGGAGGTCCGGGAGCCGGGGTTCCTGACGGTCCTGACGGTCCGTCCGGGTCCGTCCGGGTGTGTCCGCGGCCCCGGCGGGGCATCACGACCTCGGCATCGGGGGCGTCCCCGCTAGAGTCGGCGCGCGCTCCGCAGGAGTGGGGTGCGGGCACTGGGGGTGGTGGGCGATGGCGACACGGCGGAGCGGCGGAGCGGCGGTCGTGCGGACGGTGCAGCGGGTGGCGACCGGGATGCTGCTGGGCGCGGGGCTGCTGGGGCTGGTGCTGTTCTCGCTGGGACGGCCGCACCCCTGGCAGGCGCTGGGCGGCGGACTGGTGGTGGCCTGCGCGGCGACGCTGGTCGGCGGTGCGCTGGGGTTCCTGTTCGGGGTGCCCCGGGTGCGCGGCGGCTCCGGCGGCTCGACGGATGCCGGCGGCGGTGAGCCGCACGGCTCCTACGCGCCGAACACCAACCTGGAGCAGGTCTCGGACTGGCTCACCAAAGTGCTGCTGGGCGTCGGGCTCACCCAGCTCGGCTCGCTCGGCGAGCGGCTCGGCCGGCTCGGCAGCACGCTCGCCCCGGCCCTGGGCGGGGGCGCCGGCACCGCGCCCTTCGCGGCCGCGCTGGTCCTGCACTTCCTGCTGCTCGGCTTCCTGGCCGGCTGGCTGCTGACCCGGCTGGCGCTGCCGCGGGTGCTCTCCGACGCCGACCAGGCGCTGGACCTCTTCCTCGCCGGGCAGGACCGGGACCGCAAGGGCGACAAGGTGGGCGCGGACGACCTGCGGATGCGGGCGATGCAGCACCTGGGGCTGGTCGGCACCAGCGCCGGGAAGGCGGACGACCTGCCCGGTTCGATGCTGCCGGCGGACAAGGCGACCGGTCCCGAGCGGGTACTGGCCGAGGTGCGGTCGACGGCCCGGCGCTCGGCGCTGACGGCGTCCCAGGTGCGGGAGCTGTTCGCGGACGGCTCCGAGGGGCGGCGGATCCAGGCACTGGCCCTGATGCAGGGCGATCCGGCGCTGGCCGACCTGCCGAGCGTGCTGGAGGCGATCGAGCACCCGCGCTCCGGGTTCGAGCAGTACCACGCGCTGCTGGCGGCGCGCGGGCTGATGTCCCGGCTGCCGGCCGAGGAGGCGCGGCGGCTGCGGGACGCGGTGGCGGGGCGGCTGATGGCGCCGGACGGGATCCCGTACGGCTCGGACCGGAGCTGGCTGGCGGAGAAGATCCTCTCGGGGCTGGAGGCGCCGGTGTTCCTGCCGCAGCAGCAGGGCGGGCCGGCGGCGGACGGAACGGTCCCGGCACCGGCACCGGCGCCGGCACCCGCGGCGGAGGTGTGAGGACGCGCCCTCAGAGCGCGAAGCGCAGCTCGGGGCGGTCCCAGTCGATCGGCGGCCGGGCCGGGAAGGTGCCGACCCGCTCGGCGCCCATCCGCAGGTAGAAGGCCTCGGCGGGCGGGTGGGAGACCACCTTGATGCCGCCGGTGACGCCGACGGCGCGGGCGCGGTCGAGCAGGTGGGTGATCAGCCGGCGGCCGACGCCCAGGCCCTGCGCCTCGTCGGCGACGAACATCAGGTCGAGATCGGCGGGCTCGGTGACCAGCGCGTAGAAGCCGAGCAGGTGGTCGTCGGCGGCGCGCACGGCGAGGTGGACCTCGTGCCGGGCGAGGTACTCGGGCGTCACCCGGTATCCGGCGATCATCGGCGCGTAGCGGCCGTGGTAGGCGGAACAGTCCTGGATCAGGGCGGTGAGCCGGTCGGCGTCCGAGGCCTCGGCCGGCTTGATCAACATCTCGCTCATGGCCGGTGAGTATAGGGGCACAGGGCTGGTTCGGCTATTACCGGGGGGCGTCCGCCCGGTGCAGGACGAGTACCCGCTGGGCGCGGCCGTCCCGGTCGGCGGGCGGCAGCACCCGGACCTCGCTGGCGATCCGGCGCTCGCCCAGCGCCCGGCGGACGGCGTCCAGGCGGGTGGTGCGGCGGCCCTCGCCGTCGTACAGCGGGTGGATCCGGACCTCGCCGTCCGGGGCGGTGACCCGGACGAGTTCGGCCAGCGCGGCCAGCTGCCGCTGCGGCCCGAACAGCTCGGGGTAGGCGAAGAGCAGGTAGCCGCTCAGGGTGAGGGCGAAGACGCCGTCCGCGAAGGGGAGCCGGGGCAGCGCGGCGGCGACGTACTGCCCGGGGTGGGCGGCGCGGTCGGCCGCGAAGAGCCGGTGGGCCCGGTCCCAGCCGCGCAGATAGTGCTCGGGCCGGCGGTACCGGCGGGCCGGGTAGAGGTCGGGGCGGTCCACCATCGCCGCGGCCATCGCGGCCCGGGCGGCCAGCGCGCGGGCGGCGATCTCGTCGGCCGGCCGGGCGTACACCGGGTCGGTGGCGACGACCCGGCAGCCGAGCGGACGGGCCTCGGCCACCAGCGCGGCGGCGCCGCCGGGGCAGTCGAGCAGCGGGCCCGGCAGGGCGGCGATCCCGGCCCGGGTGAGGCCGAACAGGCCGCAGTACTCGTCCAGCGAACGGGAGGTCACCAGGGGCGGGACCGGGGCGGGGGCGGTGCGGTCGGCCATCCCGGCCATCCGACCACGGGCCGCGCGGCCCCGCACCCGGGGACAGCGGGCGGGGGCCGGAGGGCGGGACGGGAACGGGGGACGGGGACGGGACCGGGAGGGGGCCTGAGGTCAGCGGCCGAGCAGACCGCGGGCGGCGAGCCGGTTGACGTTGGTCAGTCCGCGCACCAGCTGCGGCGTCAGGAAGACGAACAGCAGCCCGACCAGGCAGACGCCGGCGATCTGCAGCGGCGACTCGACGTAGTAGACGTGCCGCACGCCGTCGCTGCCGGTGAAGTCGAAGATCCGGTAGCCCGGCCAGTCCACGTAGCGCGGGAACACCCAGTGGTAGACGGGGTAGAGCGCGAGCGTCCAGCCGACGCAGAGGAAGACCAGCGACAGCACCGTGCTGAGGATCGCCCACGGGAACATCACCACCTGGTACAGCACGGCCTTCCAGCCGGCCGCGTCCGCCAGGCGGGCGGTGATCGCGCCCCAGGCGCCCGGCCGCACCGCGCGCACCGGCGCCGGGGCGGGCACGTCCAGGGCGAGCATGCCGCGCACCCGGGCGCGCTCCAGCCCGCCGAAGCCGCGCGCGGCGGAGGTCAGCGCCGCCAGCACCGGCAGGCCGAGCACGGTGACGAAGGTGCCGAGGCCGAGGCAGAACAGCGCGACGGCGACGGTGAAGCCGGCGACCGCCACCGGCAGTCCGGTCAGCGCGTAGCCGACCTCGCGGTAGAAGTACCCGGTGAACGGGGCCCGCCAGGCGTACGGCGGCTCCTCGATGCGGCGGGCGACGGCGTGGCGCTCGCCGCCCTCGCCGCCCTCGCGGCCGTCGTACGCGTCGTACTCGTCGTACTCGTCGCGCTGCATGGTGTGGGTGCTCATGGCCGGATCTCGGTCCCTCGGGTCGGTCGCGGTTCGGGCTCGTGGGGTCTGTCCTGCTGACTCCGCCAGCCTCTCAGGGCGCGCGCCGCCCGGACATCCTGCTCCCCGGCGAACCGGGGGTGGGGTTATCCCCCCGCGACGGCGCTCCCGCCGGCCGGGACGTCCTCGGCCAGGAGCGCGTACTGGTAGGCGTCGCGCCAGCCGTCGTGGCGCCGGTAGTCGTGCCGGACCCGGCCCTCCAGCCGGAAGCCGGCCCGGGTCAGCACCCGGACCGAGGCGGCGTTGTCGACGTCCACCCGGGCTTCCAGCCGGTGCAGGCCGAGCGGGCCGAAGGCGAGGTCGCGCAGCAGGGCGACGACCTCGCCCGCGTAGCCGAGGCCCCAGACGTCGGGGCGCAGGGCGTAGCCGAGGTGGGCGGCGTGGTGGGGGACGAGGCCGAGCGCGGCGTTGCCGATCGGGACGGCGCGGGCCGGGTCGTCGGCGTCGGCGAGCCGGGTGACGGCCAGCCGGTAGACCTCGCGGTTCTCCTTCTGCGCCTCCTCCACGAACTGGGCGACCTGGTCGGCGCAGGACTCGTGGTCGCGCGGGGCGAAGGGGAGGTAGCGGGTGGCCCGCGGATCGCCGAACACCGCGTGCAGCGCGTCGACGTCCTCGGGGGTGTGGTGGAACTCGCGGATGGCCAGCCGGGGGCCGGTGAGTCGGACGGGGACCATGGCTCCCGACCCTACCGCCGACCAGCGGTTACGGTTCGTGGTTATGGAAGACGAAGACCTGCGGCTCGCCCCGCGCACCAAGGCCGCCGAACTGCTCGCCTGGGCGGAGGCGCAGGGCCGCGAGCCGGTCGCCGGCGCCCCGCTGCGGGCGGTGCTGGCGCTGCTGGAGCTGGGCGGCGGCAGGATGCGCGACGGCTGGCCCGAACTGACCTCCGCCGCGGTGGAGCACCTGCTGTACGAGCAGCTCCACCTGTACGTCCAGCCGGAGCCGGGGCAGGACCCGCTGGCGTACGGCGCGGCGGTGCGGCTGCTGGTCGACCACCAGCGGGCGGCGAAGCGGCTGAACGCCAAGCGGCAGGAGCGGCTGCACGCCGAGGCCGAGTGGCAGGGCGAGGTGGCGGCCGGGCTGCTGCGCCGGGCGGACCTGGTGACCTGGCCCCGGCTGTACACGCTGCTGCTGCGCGCGGCCGGGGTGGACACCGGCGAGGAGGCGGCGGTGCGGGCCTGGCTGGAGGGGTTCCGGGAGCTGTCGCAGGAGGAGCGGTCGGCGGCCTTCACGGCGCTGGAGGCGGACGGCGTGCTGGACCCGGTGGACGACGGGGGCTGGGGTGCCGGGACCCGGCCGCTGGCGGTGGGGATGGCCACCGACGGCGCGCGCCGGCTGCTGGAGCAGGGGCTGATGCGGCGCAGCTACCGGAACCTGGCGGAGCTGACGGCGCTGGGCCGGCCGATGCCGGACGAGCTGGCCGGGGACTTCACGGCGTTCGAGGAGGCCGCGGTCCGGGTGGCGCTGGAGCTGGCCGGCGCGTGGACGGTGCCGGGGCTGCCTCGGCTGCTGGTGGAGGAGTTCCCGGAGCTGGCGCCGGAGCCGGGCCAGGAGGAGATCGACGCCTACCTGGCGGGCCTGGAACCGGCGGAGGGGTTCGAGGAGGACGGGGCGGAATAGCGCCGGTCCGGCGGGACCGTGGATTCGAGCCACCGGGCGGTCGATTCCGGCACTCCTCAAGGGATTCGGGGCCGGCCGCGATTGATGGATCGCACGCGGTGGAATCGCTTGGCCATGTGAAGCGTGACATATCACATGCGCTCCACGGTTCCCTTTGCCCGTTCTCGAAGGAGAGAATTCTGATGAATCGTTTCTCCGCCATCCTGGCGGCCGCCACCGCGCTGTCCTCGCTCGGTGTCGCGGGCGCCGCCCAGGCCACCGCGCAGACCACGGGCACGACGGCGACCACCGCGGCCGCCGCGACGAGCACCTGCGCCAACGGCTTCGCCGGTGTCCTCCAGAACCGCGTCTGCGTCACGGTCGACGGCGCCGGCGTGACGGCCGGCGGCTACACGACGCCGACCCCCGGCTGGACGGCGCAGGACGCCTCGTACAGCCTGACCCTCGGCGTCGTCGGCGGCGCGTCGCTCGGCACCGACAGCGGGACCGGCATACTCCCGCCCGGCGGGCGCGGGTTCGGCTACCTCGCGGCCACCGCGCCGTGCGGCTCCACCGTGACGGCCACCCTCGTGACCACCACGTGGGGCTACGGGGCGACCGCGACCGTCACCGCGCCCGTCACCTGCTGATCCCCCCTTGGAAGAACTCCGCCCCGCCGGACGCGATCCGGCGGGGCGGAGCCCTCACAGTGTCCGACGGGAGGCGTCAGGGGGTGACGCCGTGCTGCTCGAACCAGCTCTCCGGGTCGACGGGGGCGCCGCCGCCGGGGCGGACCTCGACGTGCAGGTGGGCGCCGGTGACGTTGCCGGTGGCGCCGACCTTGCCGATCTGCTGGCCGGGGACGACCTTGCCGGAGCCCTTGATGATCGAGGAGAGGTGGCAGTACCAGATCTCGGTGCCGTCGGGCAGGGTCTCGACGATCCGGTAGCCGTAGGCGCCGGCCCAGCCGGCCGAGGTGATGGTGCCCTGGCCGACCGCGTAGACGGGTTCGCCCTGGTCGGCGGCGAAGTCGAGGCCGGTGTGCAGGTGGGCCCAGTAGCGGGCGCTCTGCCCGTAGTGGGCGGAGAGCCGGTAGTCCTTCACCGGCAGCTTGATGGCGGCGAGCTTGGCCTTCTCGGCCTCCTCGGCGGCGCGCCTGGCCTGCTCCTGCTGGGCGATCTGGGCGGCCCGCTTGGCCTCGGCCTCCTGGGCGGCCTGGACGCGGGCGTTCTCCTCGGCCGCGGTGCGCTGGCTGTCGGCCTGCAGCTGGATGCGGGCGGCGAGGGCGAGGCCGGGGTCGGCGGAGAGCGCGACCGGCTGTTCGTCGGGCGCCTCGACCGCCGGCGCGGCGGCCGGGGTGGCGGAGGCGAAGCCGGTGGCGCCCAGGGTGGCGGCGACGGCGGTGACGCCGAGCAGCGGGGCGGTGCCGCGGGTCTGGCGGGGCATCCGGTGCCGGCTGGTCGGGTCGGCCGGCGGGGCGGTCTCGTCGGCGGGGCCGCCGAACGGGCCGTGCCCGGTGTACGGGCCCGGGTGGTCGAGCAGCCGGGTGCCGGTGGAGGAGCCGGACGGATGTGCCGGGGTGTGCGTCGACGCCACGGAGGCGCGCTCCTTTCCTTCCTTCGCGCCTACCGGGTTAGCTGACGGGTTCGGAGCAGGAAGGTCTCCTACGGCTGGGCCTGGACGGGGCCTGACCCGGCCGATTCACCCCAAGGAACGTGGTTCCCCGGCTCCCTGGCCTGCCCGGAGGCCGGCCGGCGGGATTAGGCGACGGCGCACGGTGCCGTCTGGGTACGGCGTTGCGGACCGCGCTGCGTTATCAAACGTTAATCCGAGAGCCCCCCGATTCCAAGCCATCCGTTGGTGACGGCGGGATACGGATCGGGCACCACGCTGCCCGGTGGGCGATTTGGGACGTTTGATGACAACTGACACTACCGAACGTGTCGGGACGTCAACGAACGGCCCCTCACTTGAGTACGCCTACTCATGTGCGGGCGGGCGCGGCGCGGCCATCCTGGCGCCCATGAGCACACCGATGCAGTCCCGCACCACGGCCGCGTACTACATCCAGGCCGTGCTGTCCTTCACCCTCTCCGCCGCCGCCCTCGGCATCGGGATCGCCTTCCTCCCGGTGGAGCCCTGGACCCGGGCGTTCCTCGCCCTCGGCCTGCTCTACACGATCACCTCCACGTTCACCCTGTCCAAGGTGGTCCGGGACCGGCAGGAGACCACCGAGCTGGTGACCCGGGTCGACCAGGCGCGGCTGGACAAGCTGCTGACCGAGCACGACCCGTTCAAGGTCGAGGGCGTCTGAGCCGCCCCGCGGGCGGGCCGGTCGTGCCGGACGCGCCGATAGCTTGACGGCTAAGGCTATTAGCCTTAGCTTTATGGCTATCGGCGCTCCGCCGACGGTCCCGCCCCAGGAGGCTCCCCATGAACGGCACCACCGCTCCCGTCACCCGCCACCTCGACCTGCCCGGCGGCCGGATCGCCTTCGACGACACCGGGCGCGGCGAGGGCGCCCCGGTCGTCCTGCTCCCCGGGATGCTCGACAGTCGGGCCGCGTACCGGCACCTGCGCCCGCTGCTGGCCGCCGCCGGCCGCCGGGTGATCACCATGGACCTGCGCGGCTTCGGCGAGTCCTCGATCCTCTGGGACGACTACTCCCCCGCCGCGATCGCCGGTGACGTCCTCGCCCTGCTGGACCACCTGGGCATCGAGCGGGCCGTGCTGGCGGGCAGTTCCTACACCGGCGCCAGCGTCGTCAGGGCCGCCGGGGACGCCCCCGAGCGGGTCGCCGGGATCGTCCTGATCGACGCCTTCGTCGAGAACGTGCCGGCGGGCGCCCTGCAGCGCCTGGCGGTCGGCGCGATGGGCGCGCTGCTGGTGCGCTCGCCCGCGTTCTGGGGCCTCTACCACCGCAGGATGGCCTACCCGGGCCCCAAGCCGGCCGACCACGAGGAGTACGTGGCCGCGCTGGTCGCCGCGATGCGCACCCCCGGCCGCAGGACCGCCACCCGCGGCTACGTGCGCGGCGACTCGGCGCCCACCGGCTGGACCGCCGCCGTGCGCTGCCCGGCGCTGGTCGTGATGGGCTCGAAGGATCCCGACTTCGGGAAGCCGGAGCTGGTCGCCGACCGGCAGGCCGCCGCGCTGAACGCGCGCAAGGTGATGATCGAGGGGGCGGGACACTACCCGATGGCCGACCACCCGCGGGCCACGGCCGACGCCCTGCTGTCCTTCCTCGCCGGCCTGGCCTGAGCGCCGCCGCCCCCGCCCCGCGCCCGTCCCGCCGTCCCGACCCGCCCGATCCCGTCCCGCACCGCACCGCACCGCACCCAGCCAGGAGAACCGCATGCCCCGAGTCGGACTGACCCCCGAGCAGGTCGTCGGCCACGCCCTCGCCCTCATCGACGAGCAGGGCCCCGAGGCCCTCACCCTGGCCGCCGTGGCCGCCCGCGCCGGGGTCGCCACCCCCTCGCTGTACAAGCACGTCAGCGGCGGCCTGGCCGAGCTGCGCCGGCTGGTGGCCGTCCGGGTGACCGAGGAGCTGGCCGACCGGCTCGCCGAGGCGGCGCTCGGCCGCAGCGGGGACGCCGCGGTCGCCGCCGTCCTGCGGGCGTACCACGCGTACGCCACCGAGCGCCCGCACCGCTACGCGGCCCTGCCGCAGGCGCCGCAGCCGGACCAGGACCTGACCGAGGCGGCCGGCCGGCTGGTCGGGGTGATCGTCGCGGTGCTGCGCGGGTACGGACTGGAGGGGTCCGAGGCGATCCACGCCGCCCGCACCTTCCGCTCGCTGGCCCACGGCTTCGCCGCGCTGTCGACCGGCGGCGCCTTCCAGCTCGCCGAGGACCTCGGGCGGACCCAGGACCGCATGATCACCGTGCTGACCGCCGGCCTGCGCGACTGGCCGCGCCCCTGAGCGGCGGCCCGGGGAGGCCCGGTAACCGCGGGGAGCGGGGAACGCCGAAGGGCCCGGAGCGGGATGCTCCGGGCCCTTCGGTGTGGTGTGGGGCTAACAGGACTTGAACCTGTGGCCTCTTCCTTATCAGGGAAGCGCTCTAACCGTCTGAGCTATAGCCCCGTACCGTCCGGCCCGCCTGGCGGCGGACGTCGTACGGAGAAGGGTACCGGACCCGGCGGGGGTCTCCGCACACCGGGCGTCCCCGGAAACTCGGGCGCCCCGGGACCCGCCGTTCTCCCCACGCCTCACCCGCTTAAGAAATAAGGTATTAAGAATTAACTGCCCCATAAGGAACCGGAGAGGCCGGCCGTCCCGTGGACCCGCGCAGCAGCCCCACCGCGCGCAGTGCCATGCGCTGCGTCCGCTTATTGCTCGGCTGCACCAGCGCCGCCGAACTGCTCGGCACCGTGCTCGCCGAGGGCCCGGGCTGGATCACCGGCGAGGGCTCGGCCCTCTATCTGCTGGACGGCGCCGGAATGCTCCGGCTCTCCGCCTCGCACGGCCTGCCCGACTGGGCGCACGAGCGCTACAGCGTGGTCGACCCGGCCAGTGAGCTGCCCGCCGCGATGGCCCTGAAGCTGCGCCGCCCCTATCTGCTGAGCCCCGAACGCACCAGCGTCGACTACCCGAACCGGAACGCCGGGATGGGCACCGGGATGGTCGCCGTCATCACCCTGCCGATGGTGGTCGACGAGCAGCCGATCGGCGT
This sequence comes from Kitasatospora sp. NPDC001527, assembly GCF_040298605.1. NCBI lineage: Bacteria > Bacillati > Actinomycetota > Actinomycetes > Kitasatosporales > Streptomycetaceae > Kitasatospora > Kitasatospora sp. NPDC001527. The sequence goes on from NZ_JBEPAM010000003.1 coordinate 29,174, forward strand.
GCTCGCCCTCGCGCTCGCCCACCGGGGCGCCGTCCCGCAGCGCGACCTGGACGTGCTGGAGACCCTGGCGGACGCCTGCGCGCACCGGCTGGCCTACCTGCTGGAGCACGCCGGAGCGCTCACGGCGCCGCGCACCGGGGGCGCCGCGCCGCACGGGGTGCGCCCCGGGCCCCGCGCCGACGGCGACCCGGCCGCCGGCACGGCCCACCCGCTGCTCTCGCTCGCCGTCCGCGCCGCCGGGCACGGCGCCTTCGAGCGCGACCTGGTCACCGGCGAGACCCACTGGGACGCCCAGGCGCTGCGGCTGGTCGGCCGCCCCGCGCCACCGGACGGCGGGCCCGCCCCCGCGCCCGACCTCGACCTGGTCGTCCACCCCGAGGACCTGCCGGACGTCCAGGCCGCGCTCGCCGAGGCGCTCTCCACCGGCGGCCCGTACCGGATCCGCTACCGGGTGCCGCACCGGGGCGGCGGGGTGACCCGGATCGAGGAGACCGGCGAGGTCATGCTGGACGTGCACCGCCGCCCGGTACGGATCTCCGGGCTGATCGCCGACCTCGACCACGGCCGCTCCCCCGAGGAGCGCCCGCCCGCCGGCCGCTGGGGCGGACGCCGCGCGCGCACCGGGGCCGCCGGGAGGAACGCCGGGGCGAACGCCGACGGGGCGGCGGCCGGGGCGTCCGCCGCCGGGGCCCGGTCGGCGCTGCTGCTGGCGCTCACCCGGGCGCTGTCCCGGGCGGTCACCGTCCGGGACGTCACCACGGCCGTGACCGACGTCGCCCGGCCCGCCTTCGGGGCGGCCGGCATCGTGCTGGACCTGGTCGACGAGGGCCGGCTGCTGCCCGTCGCGCACACCGTCTACGGCGGCCCCCGGCGCACCGAGCTGACCCGGCTGGCCGACCTGTCGGAGGGCGTGATGCAGCGCGCGCTGGCCCGTTCGACCCCGCTGTTCAGCGAGCCGGCCCGGCGCGGACGGGGGCGTGGACGGGACCGCGGGCCCGGGCGGCCGGCGCCGGCCGGCACGGGGGGACCGCTCGCCCCGGCCGCGTGGGCGGTGCTCCCGCTGGTCGCCTCCGGCCGGCAGGTCGGCTCCTGTCTGATCACCTTCGCCACCGAGCGGGTCTTCAGCCGCGAGGACCGCACCCTCTACTCCGCCTTCGCGGGCATCCTCGCGCAGTCCCTGGAACGGGCCCGCCTCTACGACACCCACCACCACCGGGCCACCGAACTGCAACGCGCGATGCTGCCGCGCACCCTGCCCCGGCTGCCCGGGATCGCCAGCGCCGCCCGCTACCTGCCGAGCACCGAGGGCATGCAGATCGGCGGCGACTGGTACGACCTGCTGCGGCTGCCCGGCGGCCGGATCGGCCTGGTGATCGGCGACGTCCAGGGCCACAACGCCGAGGCCACGGCGGTGATGGGCCAGCTGCGCAGCGGGCTGCGCGCGTACGCGACCGACGGGCACGATCCCGCCGCCACGCTGGCCCGGACCAGCCGGCTGCTCGCCGAGATGGACACCGAGCTGTTCGCCACCTGCCTCTACCTCACCCTGGACCCGGCCGACGGCACGCTGCGGGCCGCCCGCGCCGGGCATCCGGCCCCGGTGCGGGTCACCGAGGACGCCCGGGCGGTGGAGCTGGATCTGCCGGGCGGCCCGCCGCTGGGCGTCGCCCCGGACCGGCCGTACCCGCTGGCGGTGGAGCACCTGACGCCCGGCGAGACGCTGCTGGCCTACACCGACGGCCTGGTGGAGGACCGCGAGGAGGACTACGACGAGTCGGTGCAGCGGATGCTCGGCGGACTGGAGCTGTGGGCCCGCAACGCCGGTCCGGTGTGGCTGGAGCCCGGCCCGGCCCTGGAGAGACTGGCCGATCTGCTCACCCTGAACGTCACCGAACGGCGTTCGCGGCCGGACGACGTCGCGTTGCTGCTGTTGCACCGGTTGTCAGCTGTGCACCAGTGGGGCTGATGGGACACCGATCGGGGGTCCACGGAGCGTCCGGTCGAGTCCGAAGCCGTGCGGATTGGCGCGGTATTGACAGGATATAGACGAGATCCGGTCACTTGGCGAGATCCGGTCACACCTTCGTAGGATCATCACCCTAGAATTCGCCGCGTGACGATGACTCAGTGGTGCGCAACGGCAACAGGCGTGCTCGCCGTCCTCGCCCTCGTGGCCGCCGCCCGCTACCGCGCGGTCGCCGCCACCCAGCGCCGCCGGGTCTCCGAACAGCAGCGCGAGATCGCCGGGCTCCGGGACCGGCTCGCCGCCGAACTGTCCCGCCGCAACGCCGAACTGGCCGCCGTCCAGCACGAGCAGGAGCTCACCGCCTCCACCCAGCGGGCCTTCCTCAGCGTCGCCCGCCGGATCCTGGTGATGGCGCACGACCAGCAGGCCCTGCTGGACGAGATGGAGCGCACCCACGACGACCCGGCCCTGCTGGAGGGCCTGCTCAAGGCCGACCACGCCGCCGCCCAACAGGCCCGGCTCGCCCAGACGCTGGCCGTGCTCTGCGGCGCCCGGGCCGGCCGCCACTGGCCGGAGCCGGTCTCGCTGGAGGACGTCGTGCGCGGCGCCCAGTCGCGCATCCTGCCCTTCCAGCGGGTGATGATCCGCAGCCGGATCGAGACCGCGGTGGTCGGCGCGGCCGCCGAGGCGCTGATCCACGCCGTGGCCGAACTGCTGGACAACGCCACCCGCTACTCCCCGCCCAGCACCCAGGTGTTCGTCACCCTGATGCCCGTGCACAACGGCGCCGTCATCGAGATCGACGACGGCGGCGTCGGCATGCCCGAGCAGGCCGTGGCCAAGGCCTCCGCCGCCCTGGCCGGCGGCTCCACGGTGGAGATCTCCCGGCTCGGCGAGGTGCCGCAGCTCGGCCTGGCGGCGGTCGGCCGGCTCGCCGAGCAGTACGGGTTCCGGGTCACCCTCAGCTCCGCGCCCTCGCCGTACGGCGGGGTGCGGGTCGTGGTGCTGCTGCCGAACGCGCTGCTCACCGAACCGCTGCCGCCGACCGTGCCCGGCCTGGGCATGGACGACGCGGTGTTCGGGGGCGGCCAGCGCCGCGGCGCCCCGCCGTCGGGCGGGACGGGCCGCGGCACCGGGTACGGAGCCGCGCCCGTGCGGCCCGGCCAGGGCTCGGCCGCCCCGTACGACCCCGCGTCCGCCCCCGGCTACCCGCCCGCGTACCCCTCTCCCGGGTACCCGCCGATCGGGCAGCCGCCGGCCGGGCAGCCCCCGATCGGGCAGCCCCCGGCCGCACCGTCCGCCGCGACCCCGGCGGGCGGCCCTCCGGCGGGCGAGGTGCCGGAGCCCGGCACCACCCCGCCGCCGCTGCCCCGCCGGAGCCACCGGCGCGGCCGCGCCGCCACCCGGCACGCGGCCACCGCCGCCTCCGCCCCGCCGCCGGCCCCGCCGTACCGCTCGGCGCAGCAGGCGCAGGCGTTCATGGCGATGTTCCAGGCCGGTACCGCCAGCGGCCGCTCGGCCGCCCGGGCCAACTCCCAGGCCCAGACGGCGTACCGGCCCCGGACCCCGTACCAGGACCAGGCGGCGTCGCAGGACCCGGCGGCGCAGCAGGACCGGGCCCTCCCCCGCGGCCCGTTCGGCCAGGACCGGGACGGGTTCCCTCCCCCGGGACACTCCCCGGCCCCGGCCCCGCACGACCCTTCCCTTCCCGCTTCCCCCCAGCTTCCCCAGCGCTCCGGAGAGTTCCATGACCACCACCCCTGACCTCGGCTGGCTGCTCGCCGACATCATCAACGTCCCCGAGGTCCAGCACGCCGTCGTGGTGTCCAACGACGGCCTGGAGATCGGGCGCAGCGAGAACATCGTCCGCGAGGACGCCGAACGGCTCGCCGCCGCCTGCTCCGGCCTGCAGTCGCTGGCCCGCGGCGTCGCCCAGGGCTTCGGCGGCCACCACAGCGCCACCCGGCAGATCATCATCGAGTACGGCGGCGGCTACCTCTTCATCGTCGCCGCCGGCGCCGGCGCCCACCTGGCCGTGGTGACCGGCGAGGCCGTCGACGCCGGCCTGGTCGCCTACCAGATGCAGGTCCTCGTCGAGCGGATCGGCACCCACCTCACCAGCCCGCCGCGCGCCGACCTCGCGGCGGGGGGTCACCGGTGAGCGGCGGCCCGGTCCGCCCCTACGTCATCACCGGCGGCCGCAGCCGCTCCACCCGCCCCGAGCTGGCGATCGAGAGCCTGGTCAGCGCGTTACCGGACCGGCCCGAGCTGCCCGAGGACGCGCTGCTCAACCGTGAGCACCAGCGGATCGTCGACCTCTGCCGCAGCCTGCTGTCGATCGCCGAGGTGGCGGCCCACCTGGGGCTGCCGCTCGGCGTCGTCAAGGTGCTGGTCGGCGACCTCTGGGACCTCGGCGCCGTCCAGGTGCTCCCGCCCGTCCCGCAGGCCGAGCGCCTGCCCACCACTCTCCTGGAAGAGGTGCTCGTTGGCCTCCGCCAACTCCGCTGACCCGCTCGCCGGCCCGGTGGCCGCCGCGCCGTCCGTCCCGCCCGCCGACCCGCACTACCTGCCGCCGTCCGTCCAGGGCGCGGTGAAGATCCTGGTCACCGGCCCGTTCGGGGTCGGCAAGACCACGCTGGTCGGCTCGCTCAGCGAGATCACCCCGCTGCGCACCGAGGAGACCATGACGGCCGCGAGCGCCGGCGTGGACGACCTCACCGGGCGCCCCGGCAAGACCACCACCACGGTGGCGCTGGACTTCGGCCGGATCACGCTCAACCGGCGGCTCGCGCTGTACCTGTTCGGCACGCCCGGCCAGCAGCGGTTCTGGCCGCTCTGGGACGACCTGTCGCGCGGGGCGCTCGGCGCGATCGCCATGGTCGACCTGCGCCGCCCGGACGAGAGCTTCGACGTGCTCGGCCGGCTGGAGGAGCAGCGGATCCCGTTCGCGGTGGCGGTCAACACCTTCCCGGACGCGCCGAGCTACCCGGAGGAGGAGCTGCGCTCCGCGCTGGACCTGCTGCCCGGGGCGCCGATCCTGTACTGCGACGCGCGGGACCGCCGGGCGGCGTACGACCTGCTGATCGACTTCGTCGACCACCTGCACCGCACCGCCGTCCTGGAGCTGCAGCGATGACCGTTCCCGAGCCCGCCGGCACGGCCGCCGTCCCGCCGCCGGGATGCCCCGCCCACGCGGGCGGCGCCGCGACCCACCGCGGCACGCTGCCCGGCGGACTGCCCGTCGGGGTGCCGCTCACCCCGCTGTACGGCGCCGCCGTCGCCGACGACCCGCACGGCCTGTACGCCCGGCTGCGCGAGCAGTACGGCCCGGTGGCGCCGATCGAGCTGGAGCCCGGCGTCGAGGCCTGGCTCGTCCTCGGCTACCCCGAGCTGCTCGAACTCACCCGCAACGAGGCGCTGTTCTCCAAGGACTCGCGCCGCTGGCGGGTGCCCGCCGAGGGCCGGCTGGCCGCCGACTCGCGGCTGCAGCCGATGACCTCCTGGCGCCCCACGCTGCTCAACCTGGACGGCGCCGAGCACCAGCGGCTGCGCGCCGCCGTGGCCGACACGCTCGCCCGGATCGACCACCGGCAGCTGCGCGGGACCACCGAGACCGCCGCCAACGCGCTGATCGACAGCTGGGGCCCGGACGGCACCGCCGACCTGGTCGCCCAGTACGCCCGCCGGCTGCCGCTGCTGGTCTTCACCCAGCTGCTCGGCCTGCCCGCCGACGCCGGTCCGCACCTCATCCGGCTGATCAGCCACATCGCCGACAGCGGCGCCGAGTCGGTGCGCGCCAACCAGGAGTTCCAGGCGGTTCTGGTCGACCTGGTGCAGCGCCGCCGCGCCACCCCCAGCGCCGACCTCACCTCCTGGCTGCTGGCCCACCCGGCCGCGCTGACCGACGAGGAGGCGGTGCACCACCTGGTGGTGATGATGGTCGCCGGAAACGAGACCACCATCTGCTGGACCGGCAACACGCTGCGGCTGCTGCTCACCGACCGCCGGTTCCGGGCCACCCTCACCGGCGGCCGGCTGACCGTCGCCGACGCGCTGGAGGAGGTGCTCTGGCGCGACCCGCCGACGCAGAACTTCCCCGGCCGCTGGGCCACCGGCGACACCGTGCTCGGCGGCCAGTACATCAGCCGGGGCGACATGCTGGTGCTCGGCCTGGCGGCGGCCAACGCGGACCCGGCCGCCCAGGGCCCCGGCGCGCTCGGCCACGCCGGTCTCGGCGGCAACCGGGCGCACCTGGCGTGGGGCGCGGGCAAGCACGTCTGTCCGGCCCAGCACCCGGCGCGGATCATCGTCGAGACCGCCGTCGAGACGCTGCTGCACCGGCTGCCGGACCTCCAGCTGGCCGTGCCGGCCCACGAGCTGGCCTGGCGGCCGTCGCCCTGGTCGCGTGCCCTGGCCAGCCTGCCGGTGCTGTACAGCGCCTTCACCCCGCCCCGCCCGCCCGCGCCCGAGAGGCCCTCCGCATGGACACCGCCGCAGCTGCCGGAAGACCAGGACACGACCGTCACGCCGAACCCGCCGGGCCCGGTGGAGGCGCCGTCGGAGCCGGGGCCGGCCGGCCCGGGCCCGTCCGGCTCGACGCCCTCGGACGCGACCAGCACGGGGAGAACGCCCGGCTCCGGGAAGCCGGCCCGGCGGTCCTGGTGGAGCTCCCTGGCGGGGTGGTGGTCTGGGCAGTAACCCACCACGACACCCTGCAGCAGCTGCTCGCCGACCCGCGCGTCGGCAAGGACCCGCAGCTGTGGACGACGTTCCGGGAGGGGCGGCTGCCAGAGGGCTGGCCGCTGACCACCTTCGTCACCGTGCCCGGCATGATCACCGCCGACGGCGAGGACCACCGGCGGCTGCGCGGCCTGGTCACCCAGGCGTTCACGCCGCGCCGGGTCGCCGCGCTGCAGCCCGCGATCGAGGCCCGCGCCACCGCGCTGCTCGACCGGATCGCCGGGCTGGAGGCCGCCGCGGAGGGCTTCGACCTGCGCGAGCACTTCGCCTACCCGCTGCCGATGCAGGTGATAGGCGAGTTGCTCGGCCTGCCGCCCCGGCAGCAGGACGAGCTGCACGAGCTCTCCGACACCCTGGTCTCCAGCTCCGCCACCCCCGAGGCCGCCGTCGCCGCGCAGCGCTCGCTGTTCGCGCTGCTCGCCTCGGTGGTCGCCGCCAAGCGGGCCGAGCCCGGCGACGACCTCACCACCGACCTCATCGCCGCCCGCGCGGACGAGGACCGGCTCAGCGAGAGCGAGCTGGTCGGCACCCTGCTGCTGATGCTGGTGGCCGGCCACGAGACCACGCTCAACCTCATCACCAACGCCGTCCGCGCCCTGCTCGCCCACCCCGGGCAGCTGCGGCTGGTGCTGGACGGCACGGTGCCGTGGTCGGCGGTCGTCGAGGAGACGCTGCGCCACGACTCGCCGGTCGGCCAGTTCCCGCTGCGCTACGCGACCGAGGACATCCCGGTCGGCGACGCGGTGATCCGGCGCGGCGAGGCGCTGCTCGCCTCGTACGCGGCCGCCGGGCGCGACGGCGCCCACTACCCGGACGCGGACCGCTTCGACGTCACCCGGCAGCCGAACCGGCACCTCTCCTTCGGGCACGGGCCGCACTTCTGCCTCGGCTCCGGGCTCGCCCGGCTGGAGGCGGAGACGGCGCTGCGGCTGCTGTTCGAGCGCTACCCCGCGCTGGCGCTCGCGGACGGACCCGCGCCTGAGCCGATCGGGTCGTTCGTCAGCAACAGCGTGCGGACGCTCCGGGTGACCGTCTGACGCGCGGTGACCGAGGGCGGCCCGGGTCGTTGGGGGGTTCATGAAGAAACTCGCCACCCTGGCCGCCCTCACCCTGGCCGGTCTCGCCGCCGCCGTGCCCGCCGCGTCCGCCGCCACCTCCGTCGCGAACTCCCCGGACGCGCTGGGCGGCCTGTCCAACGGGCTCACCCTCTCCCCCGCCGACCTCGTCATCCACGAGGCGAAGGACCTGCCGCTGGTCGGCAAGGCCGCCACCGAGATCGAGGCCATCGGCAACGACCAGATGACCCACCCGGGCCTCAGCGGCCAGATCGGGCACGGTCTGTGACCGGCGTGCGGCGGCCCCGCGCGCTCGGGCTGGCCGCGCTGGCGCTGGCCCTCGCGCCGGCGCCCGCGTTCGCTGGGTCTGCTGAGTCCGCGCCGGCGCCCGGTTCCGGCGCGAACGGCTGGGACTTCAGCGCCGCCGCGACCTGTCTGCAGGAGGTGGCGGTCGTCCCCGCGCTCGGCAGCCACGCCGCCGGGCCCAGTCACTGCGCCCGCGGGAACCTGCTCGACCACGCCGTGGGCACGGTCGACTCGCTCACTCCGTGAGGTACAGCCCCTGCACCTCCCGGTAGTCCAGCCCGCCGTCGAGCGCGGTGTACGTGCCGTGCGCGTACACCTCCTCGGCGGCGCGGCGCACCGCCGCGTAGGCCGCCTTCGCCAGGCCCGGCCCCAGGCTGACCCGGGCCACGCCCAGCGCCGCCAGCTCCGGCACGGACGGCGAACCCGGCCCGGCCAGCACGTTCAGCGGCGCGGGGACGGCCTCGACCAGCGCGGCGATCACCGCCGGGTCGGCCACCCCCGGCACGAAGACGCCGTCCGCGCCCGCCGCGACATAGGCCCGCAGGCGCTCCACCGCCTCCTCCAACCGCCCCTGCGGCGCGCCGATCCGCCGCAGGAAGACGTCGGTGCGGCCGTTCACGAACAGCGGCACGCCGGCCGCGTCCGCCGCCGCCCGGGCCGCCGCGATCCGCTCGGCCGTCTCGGCCGCGGGCCGGTCGCCGTCCTCCAGGTTGACGCCCACCGCGCCGGTGGCGAGCAGCGCGGCGACCGTCCCGCCGACGCCGGCGGCGGTGTCGGCGAACCCGCTCTCCAGGTCCGCGGTGACCGGCAGCGGCCCGGCCGCGCGGACCACCAGTGCGGTCTGCGCCAGCACCGCCTCCCGGTCGGCGGCGTCCCCGTCGGCGCTGCCGAGCGCCCAGCTGACGCTGGCGCTCGCCGTGGCGACGGCCGGCGCCCCGGCGGCCGCGACCAGCCGGGCGCCCACCGCGTCCCAGACGTTGGCGAGCACCAACGGCGCCCCGGGGCGGTGGAGTTCACGCAGACGGCGGGCCTTCTCCCGCTGCTCCGTCGACATCGCCCCGCCCCTCACTTCGCCGCGGCCGGGCTGAGCCGGGAGGTCACGCCGATCCGGTTCCAGGCGTTGATGGTGATGATCAGCGCGATCAGCTGCGCCAGCTCGGCCGGCTCGAAGTGGGCGGCGGCCTCGTCGTAGACGGCGTCCGGCACATGGCCCTGGGTGAGCAGCGTGACCGACTCGGTCAGCGCGAGCGCGGCGCGCTCCCTGGCGGTGAACCACGAGGTCTCGCGCCAGGCGGGGAGGGCGAGCAGCCGGTGGTTCTGCTCGCCGTGCTTCAGCGCGTCGGTGGAGTGCATGTCGATGCAGAACGCGCAGCCGTTGATCATCGACGCGTGCACCTTGACCAGCTCCGCGAGCACCGGGTCCACACCCTGCCGGGCGGCGCGCTCCACGGCGAACATCGCCTTGTAGTACTCGGGAGCGAGGTCGGGCAGCGAGATCCGCTGCGCCGGGGCGGGCACGGGGGCGTCGGTGCTGTCGTTCGTGATCGTCATGCCCGCCAGCCTAGGGAGCCCGCGGCCCACCGTCCCGGTCCGTTCACACGCGAAAATCCTGCGCCACTTCGACCGGGCCGGACGCCGGTCCGTCGCCCGCCACCCGATCAGATCATGTGCCGCACAAGTTCGTGAACGCTGGTCGACGGGTTGCGGTGTTGGCCCCCGCAGACGGACCAGCGCTTGCCGGCCCGCTGGACGGCGTCCTCCACTCGCCCGCTGTAGGCCTTGAAGTCGATGGACTTCTTGTCGTAGTCGCCCACGTGCTTCTTGAGCAGCGGGACGACTTGGCGGTAGGCGGAGAGGTGCGCGTTGTGGTCGCAGAAGTGCAGCAACAGCCAGTACTCGAAGCACGGTGTCGACAGCGCGACGAGGATTCCCTCCTTCTCCGCGAGCCCGATGGCCTGGTCGATGTCGAACTCGTCCTTGTCCAGGACCACCCAGTAGTCGTCGAAGACGTCCCGATCGGCGTTCCTGTGCTTGACCGCGGCCCGCACCACGTTCAGGGGATCACTGGTCTCCACCCGCACCTTGACGACGATGTTCGACTTGCGGCGCTCGTTCCGCAACCCCTCGAAGTACTGCTTCTCGGTCTGCGCCGCACCGCACAACACCAGGATCCGCTGCTGGACGCGGCGTCTCTCCCGAGCCCTCCGACTGGCCGGAATCGACGTCCGAAAGCTACTCATCGGCACCCTTCCCCGCGGGAACAGCCGCCTCGGCCAGCTCGTCGGAGAGCACGAACGGCACGGCCCCGATCGATCCTCCGAGGTACCGCCGCTCCCAGTTGAGTCCGTCCCGGGGCTTGAAGTCCGTCAGCGGGAAGAGGAGCGACTCTCCGAGCTCGTTCTTCTCCACCAACCAGATCTCGTCACGCCGGAGCAGTTCCTCTCCCCCGTGGCGGCCGAGCAACGAGCTGTCGTGCGTGGTGAAGACGAGCTGAGCACCCTCCGGATTCGTCCCAGGCCCCTGGAACAGTCGGACGAGCTGGGCGAGCAGGAGCGGGTGAAGGCTGGTGTCGAGCTCGTCGACCACCAGGGTCCAGCCGTGGTCCAGTGCTGCGAGGACGTAGCCTGCGGCCTCGAACCACGCACGGGTGCCGCGGGACTCCTCCTCGAAGGGGAGTTTCGCCACTTCCGCGCCAGCGTGTTCGAAGAGGATGCTTCGCGGCCGGCTCAGGAGTTCCGCGGGGATGACCGGCGGTTCGTCGCCGGTGTAGAGCACCCGGGTCACGTCCTGGTCGGTCTTGATGCGCACCGAATTGGGTTCGGCCAGATCCTCGACGGGAACCCGCTCGAACACCACGTCGTTCACCCGCCGCTCGATCCGCGAGATCCCGAAATCAGCAGCCTTTATCAGGCGTTGGATCCGCTCGGAGTTCTCCGGGTCACCGAGCATCCGCAGCGTCCGGCTGCGCATCAGGCGCACGTTCGTCCGCTCGTCCGAGGTGAACCAGAGCGACTGGTGGAACCAGTCGTAGACCGCCTGCGGAGCCTCGATCTTCGCGCGGGCCGCGTAGAGAAGGAAGAGGCCGTCGTCCGGTGTGAGGTCCTGCAACAACTGGATCTTCGGCGAATTCAGGGTGCGTCCCGTCCGGTACTTTCCGCCGCTCCTGTCGAACAGCACGACCTTTCTCCCCTTCGGGTAGGAGAAAAGCCACTCGTCGACGATGAGGTCGCCGCTGACCCCGAAACCGTAGGAGTAGCGGACGCCGTCGACGAGGATGTCGACCGCGTAGTTCGACGGGCGCCGCTTCGACTCGGAGTCGAGCAGGAACGGCTGCTGGCGCTCGCCGCCGGATGCCCTCCAGGCGGTGTCCTGGTCGGTCACGGTGTCGTGCATGAACCGCAGAGCGTGCAGCACGTTGGACTTGCCGGAGGCGTTGGCGCCGTAGATCGCGGCGACTCTGACCGACTTCTCGTCCTTGCGGTACACCGCCCGAAGGTCCAGATCCTGCTCGTCCTTCAATGAACGGTGATTGGAGACCCTGAAGTCGAGTAGCACGCCTGACTCCTCTCTGGGCCCCGCAGAGGCACCGGTAGCCACATTGTGAACAAGTGATTTGCGCGACAGAGATCACGAGAACGGTACGGCTCAACAGACCCGGGCGCCAGTAGCTCGTGATGACGACCGTGTCACTGCCGGTTCACGAACGGGCGTGCGAGGATCGCGGGGAGGGTGGTGCGGACGAGGGCAGGGGGACGGGACGTGTGTACGGCGTTCGTGAGCATCGAACCGGCGGCCGCGGTGCCGGTGCTGCTGCTGTCGGTGCGGGACGAGTACGCCGGACGGCGGTGGGCGCCGCCCGGCCGGCACTGGCCCGCGCAGCCCTCGGCCGTCGGCGGGCTGGACCTGGTCGCGGGCGGGACGTGGCTCGCGGTGGAGCCGGGCGGTGCGGGGCCGGTGGCCGCGTGCCTGCTGAACGGTTTCGGCACCCCGGCGGCGGAGGGCGGGCGGCTGTCGCGCGGCGAGCTGCCGCTGCTGGCCGTCCGGGGCGGCCGGGTCGCGGACCTCGACCTCGACCGCTACGACCCCTTCCACCTGGTGATCGTCCGGCCCGACGGCGCGCGGGTGCTGAGCTGGGGCGGCAGCGGCGGCCGGCTCACCGAACTGGAGCTGCCGACCGGCCTGAGCGTCGTCCTCAACGACGGGCCGGAGGGGCTGGCCGAGAGCCGCACCACCTCCGAGCGGATCCGCGCCCTGATGGCCGCCCGCGCCGCCCACTTCCGGGCCCGCTTCGCCGCCGAGCCCCGGCCGCGGCCCCGGGCGGACACCTCGACGGCCAGGGAGGCGTGGGGCGGCTGGCTGCCGATCGTCACCGGCGACGGGCTGGCCCTCGACGACCCCGCCGCCCTCATCCAGCGGCGCGAGTTCGGGGACGGCCGGATCTGGGGCTCGTCCTCGATCTCGCTGCTGGCCCTCGCGCCCGGGAGCGTCCGCTACGACTTCGCCGCCGTTCCCGCCGAGCCGGACGGCTGCGAGGGCTGGCGGCGGGTGGAGCTCCAGGGCTGGTAGCCGGCCCCGGTCGCCGAGGGCGCCGCCCACAAGACGGCGGCGGCGGGCGCTAGCGGCGGTCCAGAAGGCCTCGGTCGAGGGCGGTGACGACGGCGTGGGTGCGGTCGCCGACGTCGAGTTTGGCGAAGATCCGCAGCAGGTGGGTCTTCACGGTGGCCTCGGTGATGACGAGGCGGCGGCCGATCTCCACGTTGGACAGGCCGTCGGCGACGGCGCTCAGCACCTCGGTCTCGCGGGCGGTCAGCGTGACGGGGGCGGGGCGGCGCATCCGGGCGACCAGGCGTTCGGCGATCCGCGGGGCCAGCACGGTCTCGCCCCTGGCCGCCGAGTGGATGGCGTCGACGAGCCGTTCGCGGGTGGTGTCCTTGAGCAGGTAGCCGATGGCCCCGGCCTCGACCGCGCGCTCGATCTCCTCGTCGGTGTCGTAGGTGGTCAGGATCAGCACGCGGGTGGCCGAACCGGCGGCGGTGATCTCGGCGGTAGCGCTCGCCCCGTCGAGGACCGGCATCCGCAGGTCGAGCAGGGCCACCTCGGGCCGCAGGCGGGCGACGAGGTCGACGGCCGCGCGGCCGTCGCCGGCCTCGCCGACGACCTCGACGGTGGGCTCCGCGGCCAGCAGGGCGACCAGCCCGGCGCGCATCACGGTGTGGTCGTCGACCACGACGGTCCGGACCCTTCCCGTACCGGGTCGCACGCCGTCACCCCCGTCCGTCGGCGGGGAGGGCGGCGAGCACACGGGTGCCGTCGCCGACGGAGCTGGTCACGGTGAGCTCGCCGCCGAGTTCGGCGAGCCGTCGGCGCATGCCGTTGAGTCCGAAGCCGCGGGAGTCCCGCACCACGAACCCCTTTCCGTCGTCGGTGATCTCCAGTTCGACGCCGGAGGCGCCCGGCGCGAGGACGACCGCCACCTGGGAGGCGGCCGCGTGCTTGCGGATGTTGGCCAGCGACTCCTGGGTGCAGCGCAGGAGCGCGATCCGGGTCGGCCGGTCGCACACGACGTCCGCCAGCTCCGCCGTCACGGGAAGCCCGGTGTCCTCGGTGAACCGGTCCAGGGTCCGGCGCAGGGTCGCGGCGATCGAGCCGGGCGCGAGCCCGCTCTGCGGGGCCGACCCCACCAGCACCCGTGCCTCGGCGAGGTTCTCCCGGGCGGTCTGCTCGATCGAGAGCAGGTGCCGGGCCGCCCGCCCGGGGTCGGTGCCGAGGCCGGCGGCGGCCGCCTCCGCCAGCACGATGATGGAGGCGAACCCCTGCGCCAGGGTGTCGTGGATCTCCCGGGCGAGCCGCTCGCGCTCCTCGGTGGCGCCCTGCAGCCGGTGCGCCTCGGCCAACCGCAGCCGGGCGGCCTCCAGTTCGGCGCCCAGCCGGCCGGCGCGCTCGTCGCTCTGCTCGACGATCCGGACCACCCCGAGCCCGACGAGCACGCCCGCCAGCCAGCCGATCACGGTGAAGACGACGTTGCCCGCGGCGAACTCCTGGGCGTCCCAGGCCTGGTGACGGACGATGCCGGTCACGGTGGCCGCCGCGGCGAGGGCGCTGAGGGCGATCGCCCGGCGCGGGCTCCCGGCGAGCAGCCAGAACTGGGGGAGCGAGACGATGAACAGCGCCGCGCCGTCGCCGCGGACGAGCGCCAGTGCCCCCATCGCGGCCACGAGCACGCCCAGGAAGGCCTGCGGCCGCAGCACCGGACGCCCGGGGCGGGCCGAGACGCCCGCGTAGCAGAGGGCCAGCGCCGCCGACAGCCCGATCGACCAGTACGCGGTGGCGCCCGCGTCGTCGAGCACGGAGACGACCGGGGGGAAGATCCCCAGGACGACCCACCCGGCCACGTACCACCGGCGGAGCGCGCGTAACCGGAACCGGTCGTCGGACTGCGGGAGACGCGTCATGACGGTCAGCCTACGATCGCCCGCCGGGGGCGCGGCCGGGGGCGGGGGCGCTTCGGCGGCCACCAGGCCGTGTCGCGGAGCAGCAGCAGGGCCGAGGGCAGCACCATGAGCCGGACGACCACGGCGTCCAGCAGCACGGCCACGGCCAGACAGAAGCCCATCTGCTTCATCTCGGTGAGGTGCAGGGCGACGAAGGCCCCGAACACCGTCACCATCACGACCGCCGCGCTGGTGACCACCCGGGCCGACCGGCCGATCCCCGCGAGGACCGCCTCGCGGGCCGGCGTCCCGGCGCGGACGAACTCCTGGATCCGGCTGACCACGAACACCTGGTAGTCCATCGACAGGCCGAACAGGATCACGAAGAGGAACAGCGGCACCCGGGAGGCGATCGCGCCCAGCGAGTCGAAGGCGAGCAGGCCCTCGGCCCACGTCCCCTGGAAGACCGCGACCAGCATGCCCAGCGAGGCCGCCGCGGACAGCAGGTTGAGGACGACGCCGAGCAGCCCGAGGACCGGCGAGCGGAACGCCCAGAGGGTCATCAGGAAGGTGGCCAGCAGCAGCAGGCCGACGACCAGCGGCAGCGTCGAGCGCTCGTGTGCCACGTAGTCACGGCCCCGCGCCACGTCCCCGCTCACCGCGCTCCGCGTTCCCGCCAACGAGCCGACGGTGGCGGGCAGATGGACCCGCCGGAGGTGGTCGAGGGAGGTGATCGCCTCGGTCGAGGAGGCGGGGAACGGGACGGCCAGCTCCAGGACGGCGATCCGGCCGTCGGCGGAGGTGCGCAGCACCGGTTCGGCGCCGGCGGCGAACAGCGGGTCGGCCTGCGCCCGCCGGCCGAGGTCGGTCAGGGCCCGCTTCACCTCGGCGGCCCGGTCGGGGGCGGCGCGGGTGACGACCTCGTGCCGGGTCAGGAGCTCGGGGAAGGCGGCGGTGAGCCGGTCGTGGACCCGCATCGCGGGGATGTCGCGGGAGAAGGTGTCCTTGCCGGGGTCGACGAGTTTCAGGCCGAGGGCGGGCGCCGCCAGGCCGAGCATGAGGAGGGCCGAGAGGCAGAGGGTGAGCGCGGGGTGCCGCTGCGCGGGCCGGAGCAGGGCGGCGACCACCCGGCCGGGGCCGTCCGCCGTGCGGCGCCCGAAGCGGTACCTCGACGCCCTGCGTCCGGCGCGGCGCCCGGCGCGGCGCTCGGCGCGGCGGCCGATCGTCACCAGCAGGGCGGGCAGCACGGTCAGCGAACTCGCCACGGCGACCGCCACGACCAGGATGGTGCCCGTCGCCAGCGAGGAGAAGATGACGTCCGAGGCCAGGTAGAGGGTGGCGGTGGAGACGATCACGGCGAGACCGGAGACGAGGACGGCCCGCCCCGCGGTGGCGGCCGCCAGCTCCACCAGGGCCTCCGGCGCGAGCCGCCCGCCGCCGCGGGCCCGTTCCTCGCGTTCGCGCTCCAGGTGGAAGAGGGTGTAGTCGACGCCCACCGCGAGGCCGATGAGCAGGATCATGTTGGTCCCGACCCCGGCGTCGGGGACGAGGTGCGAGACCAGCATGGACAGGCCCAGGGCGGCGGCGATCGAGGAGAGCGCCAGCAGCAGCGGCACGCAGGCCGTCACCACCGAGCCGAAGACGAGCAGCAGCGTCACGAGCGTCACCGGCAGGGTGATGCGCTCGGAGAGCGCGAGGTCCTTCCCGCGCTGCTCGTTGACGCCCTTGCTGACGGAGGGCGAGCCGGTCTCCTCCACGATCAGTCCCGGGTGGGCCTCCTGCGCCTTCGCGGTCTGTTCCAGGAGCGGGACGACGTTCTTCCGTCCTTCGAGCTCGGGCCCCTTCAGCACCACGGAGACCCGGACGGCCTCGCCGTCCGGTGACCCGACGGGCTCCGCGACCCCGGCCACCCCGGGCAGTGCCCGCATGCGCGCGGCGACGTCCCGGGCCGCCGCGGCCGCCGCGGCCGCGTCCAGTCGCCCGGCGGCGGAGCGGATGACGACGTGTTCCACGGGCCGGCGCTCCAGGCCCCCTTCGGCGGCGATCGCCTCGGCACGCCCGGCCTCGCCGACCCGGTAGTCCTCGGTGGTGGCCTCACGGGTGCCGGCGGCCACGCCGACGCCGAGGCAGAGGACGACGAAGGCGAACCAGCCGGCGATGGCGGTCCGGGCGTGCCGGGCGCTCCAGCGGGCCATCCGCACGGGGAGTTGATTCATACCCGCGATCCTGCGCAACCGGCCCCGGCCCGCGACACGCCTGCCCGGTGGAACCCGCCGTCCACCGGTCGGTGGACGGCAGGCCCCCCGGGGCGGGCGGTCAGGTCCTCGGCAGGTCGTGGAGGCAGGCGTCGAGCAGCGCGGCCAGCGCCTCCGGGCGTTCGAGGTGGAGGTCGTGGGTGGTGCCGGGGATGCTGACCGCCGTGGTGTCGGGGCGGTGGTGGAGCATCCGTTCCAGATCCTCCGCCTCGACGATCGTGGACCGGGCGAGGACGACCAGGGTGGGGCAGGTGATCCGGCTCCACTCGGGCCACCAGGAGCGGTGGGTGTTCTCCCGGAGGGACGCGAGCATCACGTCCGCCGCGAAGCGGGGGTGCCAGCCGTCCTCCCGCTCCTCCAGCCCGGCCGCCCAGCCCGCGCCGACGGGGCCGCCGCCGAGGAACTCCGCGGCGGCCTCCCGGGTGGCGAACGGGGTGGGCCAGGAGGCGAACCAGGCTCCGATCCCGTCCACCGCCTCGGGGGTCGTACGGCCGGGGCCGGCTTCCACCATCACCAGCGCCTCGACCAGGCCGGGGTGGGCGGCGGCGGTCAGCATCGCGGCGTGGCCGCCGTAGGACTGGCCGAGCAGGGTGACCGGGCCGGTGCCCAACCGGTCGATCACGGCGGCGACATCGGCGACGTGGGCGGCGCGGGAGACGTCCGCGGGGCGGCGGGTGCTCGCGCCGTGGCCGCGCTGGTCGACGGCGACGACCCGCCGGTGGGGGCTCAGGCGGCGGGCGAGGGCGTCCCACTCCCCCAGGTGCCCCGCGAGGCCGTGCAGGAGCACCAGCGGCGGACCGTCGCCGCCCCAGTCGTGGCAGACGAGGCTCACGTCGTCGCGGACGATGGTGTGTTCGATCATGCGTCGGTCTCCGGGAACGGCGGGCGGCCCCGGGAGACGCGGCGGTCCCCCGGGGCCGGTCGGGTGGTCGGTCGCGTCCGCCGGAAGGTCACTTCCGCCAGAACAGGTGGTGTGTCACGCCGCTCGGGCTGGGGACGACGTCCAGGTGGAAGCGGTCGCGCAGCTCGTCCGGGGATTCCCACAGCTTCAGCCCGGAACCGAGCTTCAGCGGGGAGACCGCCACGTGCATCGTGTCGACGAGGTCGGCGTCGAGGAACTCGCGGATGGTGGTGACCCCGCCGCCCAGACGGACGTCCTTGCCCCGGGCGGCCTCGCGGGCCTGCCGCAGGACGGTGGCCGGGTCGCCGGAGACGAAGTGGAACGTGGTGTCGGAGAGGGTGATCGACGGACGCCCGTGGTGGGTCATCACGAACACCGGGGTGCGGAACGGGGGCCGGTCCCCCCACCAGCCCTGCCACGCGTGGTCCTGCCAGGGGCCGCGCTGCGGACCGAACTTGTTGCGGCCCATGATCTCGGCGCCGATGTTGCGGGCGTAGTCCCGGGTGAGGTGGTCGTCCAGACCCCGGCTGCCCCCGGGGTCGGTGCGCATCGGCCAGCTGGCCGTCGCCCCGGCCCAGGAGAACAGCCGCTCCGCGTGGTCGAGACCGAACGGCCGCTCCAGGCTCTGGTCCTCGCCGGCGGCGATGCCGTCGCTCGACACGTTGAAGTTCTGGACCTTCAGGAGCTGGGTCATGTGCTTCCTCCGGTGTTGTCGTCGGGCACGCCGGCCTCCAGGCGGCGGGCCCGCTCGGTCAGGTGCCGGCGTTCCGGGGCGCTGGTGGCCCGGCGGGCGGCCTCGCGGTAGACCTCGGCGGCCGCCGGGTCGCCGAGGAGCTCCAGCAGGTGGGCCCGGGTGGCGAAGAGGCGGTGGTGGCGGGCGAACCGCTTGTCCGCCTCCAGCGGTGCCAGGGCGGCGAGACCGGCCTCCGGGCCCCTGACCATCGCCAGCGCCACCGCGCGGTTGAGGGTGATGAACGGGTTCTCGCCGTACCGGGCCAGCAGGCCGTAGAGGCCCAGGATCTGCGGCCAGTCCGTCGACTCCGCGTCCGGCGCCTCGTCGTGGACGGCCGCGATCGCCGCCTGGAGCTGGTACGGCCCGGGCCGGCCGTGCGGCAGGGTCCGGGTGATCAGGGCCACGCCCTCCTCGATCAGCGACGCGTCCCACAGCGAGCGGTCCTGCTCCGCCAGCGTCACCAGCTCCCCGCCCGGCCCGGTGCGCGCCGGACGGCGGGCGTCGGTGAGCAGCATGAGGGCGAGCAGCCCGGCCGTCTCGGCGTCGTCCGGCACGAGGCTCAGGAGCAGCCGGGTCAGCCGGATCGCCTCGGTGGACAGTTCGGGCACGGTGAGGTCGTCGCCGGTGCTCGCCGTGTAGCCCTCGTTGAAGATCAGGTAGAGGACCTGGCGGACCTCGGCCAGGCGCCCGGAGAACGGACCGTCGGGCAGTCCGGACGCCCGCACGGTCTGCTTGGCGCGGCTGATCCGCTGCGCCATCGTCGCTTCCGGTACCAGGAACGCCGCCGCGATCTGCGCCGTGCCGAGGCCGCCGACGGACCGCAGGGTGAGGGCGATCCGGCTGGGTGCGGACAGGTCCGGGTGGCAGCAGAGGAACAGCAGGTGCAGGGAGTCGTCCCGGCCGGAGGCGTCCGCGGCGTCCGGCCCGGGGCTGAGCAGCGCGGACTGCGGCGTGGCCAGCGCGAGCGCGTCCTCGCGGCGCCGGCGGGCCGCCTCGCTGCGCACGGCGTCGGTCAGCCGCCGCCCGGCGACCGTCACCAGCCAGCCCCGCGGGTTCTCCGGCACCCCCTCGGCCGGCCACTGGGTGGCGGCCGCCAGCAGCGCCTCCTGCACGGCGTCCTCGCAGGCGTCGAACTGCCCGCGCCCGTACCGGCGCACCAGCGCCCCGAGGGCCTGCGGCGCGAGGTCGCGCAGCAGGCCCTCGAACCCGCCCGGATCCGGCAGCCGGTCGACGCTCACACGTCCGCCGCGTTCGCCGGGGACTCGTGCAGGACCGGCCACAGCTCCACCGGCTCGACGTCCGCGAACGGCATGTCGGCGGCGATCCGCTGGGCGCGCTCCAGGCTCTCGCAGTCCAGCAGGTAGAAGCTGGCGATGTACTCCTTCGTCTCCAGGTACGGACCGTCGGTGACGACCGGCAGGCCCTCGGAGCGGCGGACCAGCTGGGCGGCGGCCGCGTCGGCGAGGCCGTAGGCGCCGATGAGTTCGCCGGTCTCGCGGTACTTGGTGTTGAACGCCTCCTGCTTGGCGATCGCCGCGGGCCACTCCTCGGCCGGGAACGCGTCCCACTTGGCCTGGTTGCCGTAGATCGTGACGAGGTACTTCATCTCGGGTGTCCTCCCGTCCCGCGTGCCCCGTGCGGCGCGCTCTCACCTTCGGTCGGAGCCGCCCAGCCGGGTCTCGACATCCGCCGGAAAGATTTTTTTCGACATCCTTCCGGGTTCCGCCGGGGCGGGGAAACCCGGCATGGTCGGCGGACCGGGGCGGGACGGGGTGCGGGCGGCGGTGCTGTCGCGGGGCGCCGCCCGGGGGTGAGGGTCTCCCCCGGGCGGCGCCGCGCCGGGCCTGGCGGGGCGTCAGTCCGCCGAGAGCCCGAGGCGCTCCAGGCGCTCCGGGTCGGTGAAGATGTCCAGCTCGACGACCCGGCCGCCGCGCACGGTGAACACCGCGAGCGAGACCGGGCGGCCGTCGGCGAAGGCGGCCACCGCCGGTTCGCCGTTGACCAGCACCAGGCGGGACTCCCCGGCGAACTGCGCGCCGAACAGGCTCGCCCCGGCCGCCACCTGGGCCGCGCCGCGCCGGAAGGTGGCCGGGCGCAGGGCGCCGCCGTCGGAGCGGGCCACCACGTCCGGGTCGAGGACGGCGAGCAGCGCGTCGAAGTCCCCGCGCCGGGCGGCGGCCAGGAAGGCCTCCACCACCTCGCGGCGCAGCGCCAGGTCGGCGTCCGGCGCGGGGGCGGCCCCCTGGACGCGGCGCCGGGCCCGGCTGGCGAGCTGGCGGGTGGAGGCGGAGGTGCGGCCGAGGATCGGGGCGATCTCGTCGAACGGCACCGAGAACAGGTCGTGCAGCACGAACGCCAGGCGCTCCGCCGGGGCCAGCGTCTCCAGCACGATCATCAGCGCGATGCCGACCGAGTCGGCGGTCAGGATCTCCTGCTCCGGGTCGACGGCCCGGGCCGCGCCGATGATCGGGTCGGGCAGCCGGACCTCCCGGCCGTCCTGGTCCTGCAGAGGGTCCTCGCGCCGGGCGACGCGCGAGCGCAGCAGGTCCAGGCAGACCCGGCCGGTCACGGTGGTCAGCCAGCCGCCCAGGTTGGCGACCTCGCTGACGTCCGAGCGGCTCAGCTTGAACCACGTCTCCTGGACGGCGTCCTCGGCCTCGCTGAGCGAGCCGAGCATCCGGTAGGCGACCGCCCGCAGATGGGGCCGGTGCTGTTCGAAGCGCTCGGCCAGAAAGTCTTCCCCGTCCACCTGTCACATCCTCGCGTCGGCATCCGTCGCTTCCCTGACGGACGTTAACCGGTCCGCGTGACGCCGGCGCTGGCGGCCCGCGCCCGGCGGATCACCGGACGGGCCGCCGGAGGGCCGCCGCCCGGCCGTCAGGGACGGCGGGGGCCGCGCGGTGAGGAGGACGGGGCCGGGCCGCCGGAGGGGCGCGGCCGGGGCGGGCGGGGCGGCCGGGCGGGGCCGAGGGCGGTCTGCCGGCGCTGGATCTCCTGCCAGGTCCGCGGCGGGCAGGGGCCCTGCGGGTGGTCGGAGAGGAAGCTCTCGTACGGCACCCGGCGCGGCGTCATGCCGATCTCGACCCAGGACGGTTTGCCGGTGCGGTCCCAGCCCTCGTTCTCCATCCGGATGTAGTCGGCCCGGTGCTCCTTGTCCTTGCTGGTGATCTGCAGGACCTCCGCGTACCCGGCCCGGGCGCCCACCACCACGCAGTAGTGCCGCGCCGCCTCCGCGCGGTCCCGGAAGGGCACCATCGCCACCCACACCTCCCCCGCCGCCGGACGGGCGACGGTGGCGGTGCGCGGGGCGGTGCCGCCGCGGACCGGGCGCGAGGCCGTCCGCACCCGCGGCGACGGGTCGCCGGCCCAGGACCGGACGCGCGTCCGCCACGCCCAGGCGAGCGCGCCGACCACGACGCACTGCAGGGCGGCACCGTTCGCGGCGGCCGGATCCTGGCCGCCGAAGACCTTCGGCACGAGGTGGGCGCCGACCAGGTGGGCGGCCGCCGACGAGGCCGCGGTCAGCCCGGCCGCGCGGGCGGGCACCACCCACAGGGCGACCCGGCGGGCCCGGCCGGCCTGCCGGTCCAGCAGCAGCGCCACCGCGTACGCGATGCCGACCAGGATCGCCACCTGCCCGGACGTGACGTGCTGCGGCGGGGTCTGCGCCTCCAGGAGAGCGGGCATCAGGACCGGCAGGGCGAGCGGGTAGCCCAGGGCCACGAAGAAGAGCAGCATGAAGAAGGCGCTCAGACAGCCACCGCCACCGGGCCGCCGCCTTCGCTGCGGGACCGCCGAACTCCCGTACCGGTACGCCATGTTCGCCACCCCCATCGCGATCGCGCGTCCGGCGCAATGTACCGGACATCCGGGAGCCGCGGGGGTTGCGGCGATAATCCCGCCATGAGCCGCCCCCGAACGCCCCCCGGCCCCGCTCCGAGCCCCCACCGCAGCCCTCCGCGCACCGCCCGCGGCACCGCCCCCTGGACCGCGTTCGGCGGCGACCTGCACCTCGACCTCGGCGAACGGCGCGCCGCCGGGGCCGGGCTGCGCGCGGCACTGGAGGACGCGCTGCGCGAGGCCGTCCAGGACGGGCGGCTCGCGCCCGACACCCGGCTGCCGTCCTCCCGGGCGCTCGGCGAGGACCTCGGGATCGCCCGGAACACCGTGGTGGAGGCGTACGGGCAACTGACCGCCGAGGGCTGGCTCAGCTCGCGGCGGGGCTCCGGGACGACGGTCGCCGAACGCGCCGCGCCCCGGCCCGCCGCCCGGCCGGTCGAGGTGCGGGCCGGGCGGCGCCCCACCGGGCGGCACGACCTGCTCGCCGGGCGCCCGGACCTCTCGCTGTTCCCGCGCTCCGCCTGGCTGGCCAGTGCCCGCCGGGCGCTGGCCGTGGCCCCGCACGAGGCCTTCGACTACGGCTCGCCGCTGGGGCGGATCGAGCTGCGGCGGGCGCTCGCCGGCTACCTGGCCCGGGTGCGGGGCGTGCGCACCGACCCGGACCGGCTGCTGATCTGCTCCGGCTTCGGCCAGGGCCTCGGCCTGCTGGCCGCCGCGCTGCGCGGGCGCGGCGCGGGGCGGATCGCCGTCGAGGGGTACGGGCTGCCGCCGCAGCGGGACACCCTGCGGGCGGCCGGGCTCGGCCTCGCGCCGCTGCCGCTGGACTGCTCCGGGGCGCGCACGGACCTGCTGGCGGAGCTGTCGGGCGCCGGGGAGGGCGCCGGGGAGGGCGCCGGCGGGCGGCTGGGGGCGGTGCTGCTCACCCCGGCGCACCAGTTCCCGACGGGCGCCGCGCTGGCCGCCGACCGCCGGGCGGCCGCCGTCCGCTGGGCCCGCGGGCACGACGGGTACGTGATCGAGGACGACTACGACGGCGAGTTCCGCTACGACCGGCAGCCGCTCGGCGCGATGCAGGCGCTCGACCCGGACCGGGTGGTGTACGGCGGGACGGCCGCCAAGAGCCTGGCGCCCGGACTGCGGCTGGCCTGGCTGGCGCTGCCCGACGAACTGGTCGAACCGGTCGCCGCGCTCAAGGAGGCGGCGGACACCATGAGCCCGGTGACCGACCAGCTCACCTTCGCCGAGCTCATCACCTCGGGCCGGTACGACCGGCACGTGCGGCGCTGTCGGCTGCACTACCGCCGCCGCCGGGACCTGCTGGTCGCGGCGCTCGCCGAACGGGCCCCGCGGGTGCGGGTCACCGGGATCGCCGCCGGACTGCACGCCGTCCTGGAGCTGCCGCCCGGCTCCCTGCCGGAGGCGGAGCTGATGGACCGCGCCCGCGCCGCGGGCCTGGTCCTCACCGGCCTCGGCTGGTACCTCGCCGGGCGGAACGCGGCCCCCGACGCCGCGCCGGCCCTGGTGGTCGGCTACGCCACGCCGCCCGACCACGCCTTCCCGGCCGCCCTGGACGCCCTGTGCGAGGTGCTGCGCACGGCCTGAGGGGCGAGCCGGGGCCGTCCGGGGCGGGGCCCCGGCGGCCGGGGGCGGCCCGGGGGTCGGGGCGGGGGCCTGGAAACGCGGCTCACGTGCTGAACGGGCCTCTGAGGTCCGCTACTTGCGGCTGCCCAGTTCGAACAGGAGGATGATGAAGCCGGCGAAGAGGTGGCCCCCGGCGGTGTAGATCACCAGGCGGTGGTAGACGCGGCGGTTGGCCCACTTGCCGGCGTCTATGGTCTTCGGGGCACCCTCCGCGTTGGTGTCCGGGGTGGGCACGGCGCTCGGGGCGGGGGTGGCGGCGGTCTCGGCCATCGGGGTCTCCTCCGGGTTTCCTGACATCGGGTCAGTGGTGCGGGGCGGCGGGGCCGCCGCCGAGGCAGAGTTCGCCGCCGGGGCTCTGCAGCAGGGTGTGCATGAAGAGCAGTTCGACCCCGGACGAGGAGTCGGCGGCGATGCAGTGCGGGGTGAGCGAGTCGAAGTGGGCGGAGTCGCCCTCCTCCAGAATGTGGACGCGGTCGCCGAGGGTCAGCTTCAGCCGCCCCTGGAGGACGTAGAGCCACTCCTCGCCGGGGTGGACGCGGACGACGGCGTCCTGCACGCCCGGGGGGACGTGCACCCGCAGCGCCTGCATCGCCCGGCCGGGGGCGCCGGCCCGCCGGTAGCCCCAGCCGCCGGCCCGGCCCGGTTCGATCGCGCCGCCGCGCACCACCGGGTCCGGCTCGGTGAAGGTCTCGCCGAGCAGGCCGGACACGGAGGTGCCGTAGGCGCGGGCGAGGCCGAGCAGGACGGGCAGTGAGGGCTGCCGGCGTCCGGTCTCCAGTCGGGACAAGTAGGCTGGGGAGAGACCGACCCGGGCGGCGGCGACCTCCAGGGTGAGGCGGCTGCTGAGCCGGTGCTCGCGCAGCCTGGCGGCGAGGCCGGCCACCTCCTGCGTCTCCTGGTCGCCGACGGGAACGGCGGCGGCGGGGACGGCGGGAGCCTCGGACGGACCGGCTGGGCTGGTGGTCATGTGTCCAGTGGACACCTCACGTGCCGGGTGGGCAATTTTTTTGCCCCACAGGCAAGGGCGGGTGTCGGGCCGCTACGGGCGGGGAATGTTCCTGAGGTTGGACCGTGCCAGGTCGATCATCCGGCCCACGCCGCCGGAGAGCACCGTCCGGCCGGCGGCCAGCGCGAAACCCTTCAGCTGGGCGGCGGTGATGTGCGGCGGGATGGACAGCGCGTTCGGGTCGGTGACCACGTCCACCAGGGCAGGGCCCGGCCGCTCCAGCGCCTCGGCCAGCACCTCCCGCACCCGGGCCGGCTCGGTGACCCGCTTGGCCGGGATGCCCATCGCCCGGGCGATCCCGGCGTAGTCGACGTCACCGTTGTCGATCTCCGACTCCGGGTAGCCGGAGACCAGCATCTCCAGCTTGATCATGCCGAGCGCGCCGTTGTTGAAGACCACCGTCTTCACCGGCAGCCGGTGCTTGGCCACCGTCAGCAGCTCGCCGAGCAGCATCGACAGCCCGCCGTCGCCCGCCATCGCCACCACCTGCCGCCCGGGGAAAGCGAGTTGGGCGCCGATCGCGTGCGGCAGCGCGTTGGCCATCGAGCCGTGCAGGAAGGAGCCGATCACCCGGCGGCGCCCGTTGGGCTGCAGGTACCGGGCGGCCCAGACGTTGTTCATGCCGGTGTCGACGGTGAACACCGCGTCGTCGGCGGCCACCTCGTCCAGCACCGAGGCCACGTACTCGGGGTGGATCGGCAGGTGCTTCTCGATGTCCCGGGTGTAGGCGCCGATCACGCCCTCCAGGGCGCGGCAGTGGCGGCGCAGCATGTCGTCGAGGAAGGAGCGGTCGGTCTTCTGCTCCAGCAGCGGCAGCACGGCCCGCAGGGTGGCGGAGACGTCGCCGTGCACCGCGAGGTCGAGGGCGGTGCGGCGGCCGAGCCGGGTGGCGTCGTGGTCCACCTGGACGGTGCGGGCCTGGGGCAGGAAGGAGTCGTAGGGGAAGTCGGTGCCGAGCAGCAGGACGAGGTCGGCGGAGTGCAGCGCCTCGTGGCAGGCGCCGTAGCCGAGCAGCCCGCTCATGCCGACGTCGTACGGGTTGTCGTACTGGATCCACTCCTTGCCGCGCAGGGAGTGCCCGACCGGCGCGTGCAGGGCCGCCGCGACCTCCATCACCTCGGCGTGCGCCGCCCGCACGCCCGCACCGCAGAACAGCGCGACCCGGCGAGCGGCGTTGAGCGCGCGCCCGAGTTCCTGCACCTGGGACCAGGGCGGGGCGGCGACGGCCTGCTCGGTGAGGAAGTGGCTGGTGCCGGTCGGGCCGGCCGCGGAGAGCGCGGCGACGTCTCCGGGGAAGGCCAGCACGGAGACGCCGCGGGCGCCGAGCGCGTGCTGGATCGCGACCCGCAGCAGCCGGGGCAGCTGGCCGGGCGTGGAGAGCATCTCGCACCAGCCGCTGCAGTCGGTGAACACCCGTTCGGGGTGGGTCTCCTGGAAGAAGCCGGTGCCGATCTGGCCGGAGGGGATGTGCGAGGCGAGGGCGAGGACCGGGACGCCGCTGCGCTGGGCGTCGTAGAGGCCCTGGATCAGGTGGGTGTTGCCGGGACCGCAGGAGCCGGCGCAGACCGCGAGGCGGCCGGTCAGCTCGGCCTCGGCGGCGGCCGCGAAGGCGCCGGCCTCCTCGTTGCGCACGTGCACCCAGCCGATGCCCTCCGTCCGGCGGATCGCGTCCACGACGGGGTTGAGGCTGTCGCCGACCACGCCGTAGACCCGCTCCACCCCGGCCTGGCGGAGCACCGCGACCATCTGCTCGGCCACACTCACCACGGGGGATCTCCTCACGCCGGGGACGCACGACACCAGCACCGTGCGCCGCCGCCGGGCCCCCCGCACCCGGGGTGGGCCGGACGGGTGAGGGGGGCGGCCGGGGAGGGGGCGCGGTGGCCGGGGCGGGCGGCTACTCGGCGGCGAGGTGGTCCGGGCCGGAGGTGATCCGGCCGGCGGAGAGCCCGGACTGGGCCTGGCGGCGGGCCGGTTCGCGGCCGGGGGGCTGGCCGCAGCGCTCCTGGGCGGGCGGGGTGGTGGTGGGCAGCGAGACCGGGCGGCCCGCCTTCACCTGGACCGTCTCGCCGTCGTGCCGCAGGTGGATCACCTCGCCGCGGCGCAGCGTGTACGTGGTCTCGTCGTGGTCGATCCGCACCCCCAGCAGCTGCCCGCGCACCAGCAGCGAGAAGCTGAGCCGCATCAGCCCGCTGGGCAGCCGGGGCCGGAACCAGAGCACCTCGCCGTGGTCGCGCAGCCCGCCGAAGCCGGCCACCAGGGCGATGCAGGCCCCGGCGAGCGAGGCCATGTGCAGACCGTCGCGGGTGTTGCCGCCGAGGTCGTGCAGGTCCATCAGGGCGGCCTCGGCGGTGTAGTCGTACGCGAGGTCGAGCTGCCCCACCTCGGCGGCGATCACCGCCTGGGTGCACGCGGAGAGCGAGGAGTCGCGGACGGTCAGCCGCTCGTAGTAGGCGAAGTTGCGGACCTTCTGATCGTCGGTGAAGGCGTCGCCGCGGACCTGCATGGCGAGCACCAGGTCGGCCTGCTTGACCACCTGCTTGCGGTACAGGTCGAAGTACGGATAGTGCAGCAGCAGCGGGTAGTTCTCCGGCGGGGTGTTCTCGAAGTCCCAGACCTGGTGGTCGGTGAAGCCGTCGGCCTGCGGATGGACGCCGAGGTTCTCGTCGTACGGGATGAACATCGCGGCGGCGGCGTCCCGCCAGGCGGCGGTCTCCTCGGTGTCGACGCCAAGCAGCGCGGCCTCCCGCGGGTGCCGGGCGGCGGACTCGGCGGCGGCGCGCAGGTTCGACTGCGCCATGAGGTTGGTGTAGACGTTGTTGTCCGCGACGGCGCTGTACTCGTCCGGACCGGTGACGCCCTCGATGCGGAACCGGCCGGTGGCGTCGTGGTGCCCCAGCGAGCGCCACATCCGGGCGGTCTCGACCAGCAGCTCCAGGCCGTACTCGCGCTCGAACTCGGCGTCCCCGGTGGCCCGGACGTAGCGGGCGGCGGCGGCCGCGATGTCCGCGCCGATGTGGAAGGCGGCGGTGCCGGCCGGCCAGTAGCCGGAGCACTCCTCGCCGCGGATCGTGCGCCAGGGGAACACCGCGCCGGCCAGGCCGAGTTGGACCGCCCGGTCGCGGGCCAGCGGGAGGGTGGTGTGCCGCCAGCGCAGCGCCTGGTTGACGGCGGCCGGCAGGCAGTAGGTGAGCACCGGCAGCACGAAGGTCTCGGTGTCCCAGAAGCTGTGCCCGTCGTAGCCGGGTCCGGTCAACCCCTTGGCGGGGATGGCGCGTTCCTCGCTGCGGGCGCCCGCCTGGAGCACGTGGAAGACGGCGAACCGGACGGCCTGCTGGAGTTCGACGTCGCCCTCGATCTCGATGTCGCTGGTCTCCCAGAACTCCTTGAGGAAGTCCAGCTGTTCGGCGATCAGGCCGTCCCAGCCGGTGTACCGGGCGGCGGTCAGCGCGGCCTCCACCTGGTCCCGGACGGCCGGCAGCGAGCGGGTCGCCGACCAGCCGTAGGCGATGAACTTCACCAGCCGCAGCCGCTCGCCGGGGTGCAGCACCGTGGTGACGGTGATCCGGCAGTGGTCGGCCTCCGACTCGGCGACGGTGTCCAGCCGCTCCGGGCCCTCGATCACGTGGTCCATCCCGGCCGCGACCCGGATGCCGCTGTAGCGGGTGCGGTGGACCAGCACGCCCTTCGTCCCGCCCGCGTGGTGCGCCTCGGCGAGCAGCGGGGCCTCCAGCACGGCGGCGGCCCGCGGGTCGCCCTCGGGGCCGCCGGGCAGCTGCTCGTTGGCGACCAGCTCGCTCTGCAGCACGATCCGCACCGGGCCGTCCACCGCCTCGACGGTGTACTCGACGGCGGCGACGGCCCGTTGGGTGAGCGAGACCAGCCGGGTGGAGTCGACCTTGATGGTCCGCCCGGCCGGGGAGGTCCACTCGGCGGAGCGCCGCAGCAGGCCCTCGCGGAAGTCCAGCCAGCGGCGGTGGCCGATCAGTTCGCCGTAGCGCAGGTCGAAGGGCTCGTCGTCCACCAGCAGCCGGATGATCTTGCCGTTGGTCACGTTGATGACGCTCTGGCTGGACTCCGGGTAGCCGTAGCCGCCCTCGCCGTAGGGCAGCGGGCGCAGTTCGAAGACGCCGTTGAGGTAGGTGCCGGGCAGGCCGTGCGGCTCGCCCTCGTCGAGGTTGGCGCGCAGGCCGATGTGGCCGTTGGAGAGCGCGAAGACGGACTCGGCGCGGGCCATCGAGGTGAGGTCCAGGCCGTTCTCGGCGACCTGCCACGGGTCGACGACGAAGGGCTGTTCCTGGCCGGTCATGCCGACGCCTCCTCGGGCCGGTCGGGGTGATCGGGGTGGTCGGGGATCAGCTCGGCGAGGTCGCGGACGACCACGGTGGCCCCGTCGCGGCGCAGTTCGGCCCCCTGGCCGGTGCGGTCCACGCCGACCACCGCGCCGAAGCCGCCCGCCCGGCCGGAGGCGACCCCGGCCAGCGCGTCCTCGAACACGGCCGCGTGCGCGGGCTCGACGCCCAGCGCCCGGGCGGCGGCCAGGTAGGTGTCCGGCGCCGGCTTGCCCGGCAGCCCCTCGCGCTTGGCCACCACGCCGTCCACGATCACGTCGAAGAAGCCCTCGATGCCCGCCGCGCGCAGCACGTCCCGGCAGTTGGCGCTGGACGAGACGACGGCGGTGGGCAGGCCGAGCGCCCGCAGCCGGCGCACGTAGGCGACCGAGCCGTCGTACGGGGCGACGCCCTGCTCGCGGATCATCCGCAGCACGGTGTCGTTCTTGGCGCGGCTGACGCCGTGCACGGTGCGGGCGCCCGGCGGGTCCGCGTCGGTGCCCTCGGGCAGGTCGATGCCCCGGCTGTGCAGGAAGGCGCGGGTGCCGTCGAGTCTCGGCCGCCCGTCCACGTGGGCGTCGTAGTCGGCGACGGCGTCGAACGGGGTGAACGGCCCGCCGGTGCGGGCGGCTTCGGCCCGCAGGAAGGCGTCGAAGGTGTCCTTCCAGGCCGCGGCGTGCACCGTGGCGGTCTGGGTGAGCACCCCGTCGAGGTCGAAGAGGAAAGCGCGGATGTCGTCCGGTAGCCCCAGCATGGGTGCAGTCTCTCCCCTCCGCGCGCGCCGTGCCGCCCATTCCCGGCGGCGCGTCGCGGGAACGGGCGGCTCGTCGCGGGAGGACGGACCCTACGGGGAGTCCGGGGTGGAGGTGACCGCGAAGACCGCGCCCTGCGGGTCGCGCACCACCGCCATCCGCCCGGCCTGCATGTCGAACGGCGGCTGGATCACCGAGCCGCCCGCCTTGACCAGGGCGTCCACGGTGGAGTCGGTGTCGTCGACGGAGAAGTAGGCCATCCAGTGCGAGGGCGTGCCGGGCGCCAGGTACTCGGCGACCGGCTGCATGCCGCCCACCGTGTGGTCGCCGACGTTGAGCGAGTAGAACCCGTCCATGCCCTGGATGGTCCCCGGGCGCAGGCCGAAGGCCTGCTGGTAGAACCGGCCGGCCGCGGCGGTGTCGGTGGTGTTGAGCTCGTTCCAGACCAGCGCGCCGGGCTCGTTGACGATGCCCGCGCCGTTGAAGTCCAGCTTCTGCCAGACGCCGAACACCGCGCCGGTCGGGTCCGCGGCGACCAGCATCCGGCCGGTCTGCCCGACCTCCATCACCGGGTAGACGATCGTGCCGCCGGCATCGGTGACGGCCCGCGCGGAGGCGTCGGCGTCGTCCGTGGCGAGGTAGGTGGTCCAGGTGACCGGGGGCAGCGGCTGCCCACCCGGGGCGGAGCGTGCCATGATCCCGGCGACCGGCTTGCCGTTCAGCGAGCACACGGCGTAGCCGCCGAACTCGGGCGGGCCGACCTCGCCCTGCCAGCCGAACAGGTCGCGGTAGAAGTCGAGCGCGGCCTGCTGGTCGCTCGCCATCAGGTCCACCCAGCAGGGCGTGCCGGGCTTGTACGGTGCGGTGACTACGGGCATTTCCTGGGCCTCCAAGCGATGGTCCTCCGCCGGGTGGGCGGCCGGGTGCGCGGACCGTCCGGCGCGCGGCCGACGGCCGTACACCTCCACCGCCCACGATCGCCGCGCCCCCGCGATCCCGCCACCGGACGGCGTCCCGGCGGGTCGCCGTCCGCCGGGCGGTCACCGGCCGACGCGCGGGCGGTCACGGCGCGTGGTGGTGGCCTCCCCGGGTGAAGAGCGGCTGCGCCTTGCCGCTCTGCGCGTAGTCCTTGAGCCGGACGAGCAGCTGCGCCCAGGTGCCGGCCACCAGCGGCACCCCCTCCTCGCTGCCGGGCTGCCAGCCGCCGTGCCGCAGCAGCAGCCGGGTGCGGTGGCCGGGCCCGGCGTGGTCCTCGGGCGGGTCGGCGAGGTCCCAGCTGATCCAGGTGCCGGCCCAGTGCGGGGGGAAGGCCCCGGCGTTCGTCCACACCACCCGGTCCGGGCCGGCGGAGCCGGGCCGCAGCCGGTACGGCTCGGGGGCGCCGGGGACGTCGAACAGCAGCACGTCGTCCTCCCGTTCCACCCCGGTGGTCCACCAGGAGGTCAGCCCGTCGTGGGTGGTCAGCGCGGCCAGCACGACGGCGCGCGGGGCGGCGATGTCGAGCTCCAGGGCGATCTCGGCCATGGTTCCGCCTTTCGGGCCTGCCCCCCGGGCTGTCCGACAGGCCCACCATGGCACGGGCCCGGGAGCGGCGCGCCCCGGGAAGCCCGGCCCTCAGCCCCCGGAACCGTAGGTGGTGTTGTCGCAGATGTTGTCGTCGGCCGAACGGGCGTCGGCGGTGACCGTGGTGGGCAGCGGGGCGGGCGTGGCCGGGGTGGACGGGGCCGCCGAGGCGCTGCCGGCGGCGCCCGCCGCGCCGTTGGCCGCCGCGAAGTCCTTGCCGACGATCACCGTGACGCCCGGCGAGGTGCCGGGCTCGACGATCGCGCCGGGGAACACCGCGGCGACCTTCTCGGCGTTCGCCTTCTGCCCCGAGCCGTACTGGACCATCGTGGTCGTGTACTTGGTGTTGTCCGCCCGGCCCACCGCGGTGGCGGTGAACTTGGCCGCCTTGAGCTGCTCGGCCGCCTTGCCGGCCATGCCGACAGCCGTGGTGCCGGTGTAGACGGACACCCTGATGCTCTTGTTGGCGGTGTCGGTCGCGAACGGGGAGGCGGGCGTCGTCGCGGCGGTGGTGGCCGGCGCGGCCGGACCGGTCGGCGCGGCGGTCTCCGGGGGCTGCTCACCGGTGGCGTTCTGGCCGTCGATGGTGCGATCGGCCTTGAGGGTGTCGAAGAGCTTCTGGGCGTCTGCCTGGACGATGTCGAGGTCCTTGTCCTGGGTGCGGAAACGCCAGGGCAGGGTGATGAACTTGAGGTCGTGCAGGTCGATGTTGCGCAGCGACAGGCCGAAGGACATCAGCTTGTCGGCGCTGTCGAGGCCGGGGTCGACGGTCAGCGACTTGGTCGCGGCATCGGCCAGCGGCAGCAGGTTGGTCGGGCTGAGGCCCTGCTTCTTGATCTTGGAGGCCAGCGAGCTGATGAAGGCCTGCTGGCGCTTCATCCGTCCGATGTCGGAGCCGTCGCCGATGCCGTGCCGCAGCCGGACGTAGTCCAGCGCCTGCTGGCCCTGCACCTTCTGCGGGCCCTTCTTCAGCACCACCGCGCCCTTCGCGGGCAGCTTGTCGTTGAGGTCCTTCTCGTGGATGTCCTCCGGCAGGCAGATGTCGACGCCGTCGACCGCCTTGGTCATCGCCGCGAAGCCCTGGAAGTCGATCACGATGGTGTGGTCGACCCGGATGCCGGTGAGCTTCTCCACGGTGTTCTGGGTGCAGGCGGGGTTGCCGTCATCGCTCCCGCCGGTGGAGAAGGCCGCGTTGAAGAGCTGACTGGCCTCCCCCTTGGTCCACTTGCCGCTGGGCAGCTTGCACGGCGGGATGGCCACCTTCGCGTTGCGCGGGATGGAGATGCCGACGGCGTGCTTGTGGTCGGCGTAGACGTGCAGCAGGATCGTGGTGTCCGAGCGGGCGCCGCCGTCCTCGCCACCGCCGAGGTCGGAGTTGTTCTTGCCCCGGCTGTCGGAGCCGATCAGCAGCACGTTGACCGGCTTGTTGCCGTCCGCGTCGGCCTGCGCCTCCGGCGGGCGGTCGGTGGCTATCGCGTCCGGGTCGAAGGACTTGATGTTGCCGTTCAGCTTGTAGTAGATAAGCCCGCCGGTACCCGCCAGCAGGACCAGCACACCGGCGGCGGACCAGGCGACGATCTTCTTGGCGCCCCACTTGGGCTTGCGCGCCGCCGCCCTGGCCGCG
Organism: Kitasatospora sp. NPDC001527; assembly: GCF_040298605.1. Taxonomy (NCBI): domain Bacteria; kingdom Bacillati; phylum Actinomycetota; class Actinomycetes; order Kitasatosporales; family Streptomycetaceae; genus Kitasatospora; species Kitasatospora sp. NPDC001527. Next base: position 62,318 of record NZ_JBEPAM010000003.1, read on the forward strand.
GCCCGGCCGACGGGCGCCGCCGGGGGCGGCGGGCCCTGGGTACCGCCCGCCCTGCCCTGGGCGGCCCGGCGGGCCTCGGCCCGGCCGCCCGGCCGCGGTGGGGGCACCGCGGCGGTGTTCGCGCCGTCGGCCGCGGGCGCACCGGGCGCGTCGTCACCGCGGGACGGACCCTCGCTCCGCCGCTGACCTGACATGCGTGTACCTTTCACCGCCGGACCCCGCGCCCCCCTACGTCCGGACGCGTTGCACACAGAGAGACGGCCGAGGCCTGCCCGGGGTTGCACGTACGACGGTCGCAATAACCGACGAACGCCCCCGGAACACCCTCCCCCACGGCCCTCGCAGTGGACCCGTCGTCCCCCAACAGATCCGCTTCGGATCATACAAACCGATGATCCAGCTGAATCGTTCCGCGCCGAACGGGCGTTCCGGGAACGGCGAAGGCCCGGGGCGGAGGTGGTCCGGCCCGGGCCTTCGTGTCGGTGGGGCGCCAGGGGCTCGAACCCTGAACCTACGGATTAAAAGTCCGCTGCTCTACCCATTGAGCTAGCACCCCGACACCGTGGACATCATGCCAGACCGGGCCGTCCGGTGCGGCCGAATACGGACCGGCGGACAAGGCCGCGGACGGGCCGGCGGGCCGGTTCGCGGGGCGCCGCGGGCGGGTGTGACCCGGGCCACTTTTCCGGGGGGCTTGGCCCGCCGCCGGACACGTGTCACTATTCCTGCACGCCCACCCTGCCCAAAACCCGTTCCGGGAGCGGGGGTTGAGTGTCGAAGCCGCCGGTCCGCGCAGGTCGGACCAGGTCCGCGGCCGACACGCGTACCGGTTCCCCCTTCGGTAGCCCGTCACCCGCCCGAGCCGCGGCGTGCACGGGGGAACGACCGCGCACGCGCCGCGCCCCGCACATCCGCTCCCGCGCACGACCCGCGACGCGCCACGCCATCCGCACACGCACGCCACGACCGGACAGCTGGAGGAAGAATGTCGGAGAACGCCTTCCTGGAGAAGTTCTACGCGGCCATCGAGGGCACCGCCCGCGTGGTGGACGTGCCCTTCGAACGCGGGACGGTCCAGCCGGTCCTGACCGCCTACCAGGACGTGCTGGAGGAGGCGGTGATCTCCTTCCGGGTGCAGAACAGCCCGCGCGGCGCCGATGACCTCGACTGCCGCTTCACCATGCTCCCCCGGGGCCTCGACCCGTACGCCGTCGCGCTGGCGAACGGCCTGACCGAGCCGACCGACCACCCCGTCGGCCGGCTGCTGGCCGAGGTGCACGGCGAGCTGCCGATCGACAGCTGCGGCGTGGACTTCGGGGTCCGCGCCGGGTTCACCAAGGCCTGGTCCTTCCCCACCGTCGAGCGGCTGCTGACGGTCCGCGAGGTGATGGCGCTGCCCTCCGCGCCGCCGAGCATCGCCGCCCACCTCGACGTCTTCGACCGCTACGGACTGTCCGGCATCGTCAGCACGGTCGGCATCGACTACGGCAGCCGGACGGTCAACCTCTACTTCGGCGGCGGCGCCTCCGGCCGGGTGCCGCGGGAGACCTTCGCTCCCGAGGGCGTGCGCGCGATGCTCGGCGACCTCGGCCTGCCCGCGCCCAGCGACGAGCTGCTGGCCTTCAACGAGAAGGCGTTCGTCATGTACGCCACCCTGAGCTGGGACGCCCCGGAGGTCTCCCGGATCACCTACTCGGTGATGACGCCCGAGCCGCTGACGCTGCCGGTCACCGTCGCCCCGCAGATCGTGCGGCTGGTGAAGGACGCCCCGTACAGCACCGAGGGCCGCAACTTCGTCTACGGCGTCACGGTCACGCCCAAGGGCGAGTACCACAAGATCCAGTCGTACTACCAGTGGCGCCGGCCGGTCGAGAAGATGCTGGTCGCCGAGAAGTAGGACGCGCCGGCGGTGGCGGGCCCGCGCCGGGACGGCGAAGGGCCCGCCACCGGACCCCTTCCTTCCGCGAACCCTGGATGAGCGATCTCCATGCAGAAACGACACGGGGAGCTGAGTTCGTTGTCCCCACCCGCCGCAGCCGGGGGGCTGCCGGAGCGGCGCGGCAGCCGGCCGGTCGGCACCGGCCGGGCCCGGGCCAAGGCCATCGTGCTGGGCGAGCACGCGGTGGTCTACGGGGCCCCGGCGCTCGCCCTCCCGCTCCCGCAGCTGACCGTCACGGCCACCGCCGGGTTCTCCGCGCGGTCGCCCGCCGGCCCCGACGGCTTCTCCCTCACCGTCACCGGCGACGGGGAACGGCCGAAGGCCGCCCGGGCCTCCGACGGACTGCGCCGGCTGACCGCCGGGTTCCGGGCCGTCATGGGCCTGCCCGACACCCCGCGCCTCGACGTGATCATCGACTGCGCGATCCCGCTCGGCCGCGGGCTCGGCTCCAGCGCGGCCTGCGCGCGGGCCGTGGTCCACGCGCTGGCCGACCTCTTCGGGCGCGAGGTGACGCCGCAGCTGGCCTTCGACCTGGTGCAGACGGCCGAGAAGGTGGCACACGGACGGGCCAGCGGCGTCGACGCGGCGGCCGTCGGCGCGACGGCCCCGCTGCTGTTCCGGGCCGGCCGGGCCGAGGAGCCGGCGATCGGCTGCGAGGGCCTGTTCATCGTCGCGGACAGCGGCGTCGCGGGCCGCACCAGGGACGCCGTCGAGCTGCTGCGCCGCGGCTTCGAGGAGCGCCCGGGCAGCCGGGAGGCCTTCGTGTCCCGGGCCACCGAACTGACCGGCACGGCCCGGCTGGCGCTCGCCGAGGGCCGGCCGGAGGAGCTCGGCGCGCAGCTCACCGAGTACCACGGACTGCTGCGCGCGGGCGGCCTGAGCACCGACCGGATCGACGCGATGGTCGGGGCCGCGCTCGCCGGCGGCGCCCTCGGCGCCAAGATCACCGGCGGCGGGATGGGCGGCTGCGTGATCGCGCTGGCCCGCGCGGAGCGGGCGGCCGGGGTCACCGCCCGGCTGCTGGCGGCCGGCGCCGTGCGGACCTGGTCCGTGCCGCTGGGGAAGCAGGCCGGCCATGGACGCTGAGCAGCCGGTCACCGTGCCCGGCCACCCGCCCGCCGCCGGGGACGCCACCGCCGTCGCGCACCCGAACATCGCGCTGGTCAAGTACTGGGGCAAGCGGGACGAGCGGCTGGTGCTGCCGTGGACCGACAGCCTCTCGCTGACCCTGGACGTCTTCCCGACCACCACCCGGGTCCGGCTCGCCCCCGACGCCGGGCAGGACACGGTCACCCTCGACGGGGTGCCCCTGACGGGCGAGCCGCGGCGCCGGGTGACCGCCTTCCTGGACCTGGTCCGCGAGCGCGCCGCGCTGCCGCTGCGGGCCGTCGTGGAGACCAGGAACACCGTGCCCACCGGCGCCGGACTGGCCTCCTCCGCCAGCGGGTTCGCCGCGCTGGCCACCGCCGCCGGCGCCGCGTACGGGCTGGGCCTGGACGCCACCGGGCTGTCCCGGCTGGCCCGGCGCGGCTCCGGCTCGGCCGCGCGGTCGGTCTTCGGCGGCTTCGCGCTCTGGTACGCGGGGCGGCCCGGCCACGGCCCGGACCCCGACCTCGGCTCCTACGCCGAGCCGCTGCCGGTACCGGTGCGCGCGCTGGACCCGGCGCTGGTGGTGGCGGTGGTCGACGCCGGGCCCAAGGCGGTGTCCAGCCGGGAGGCGATGCGCCGCACCGTCGAGACCTCGCCGCTGTACCGGCCCTGGGCCGCCTCCAGCCAGGCCGACCTGACCGAGATGCGGGAGGCGCTGCGCCGGGCCGACCTCGACGCGGTGGGCGAGATCGCCGAGCGCAACGCGCTCGGGATGCACGCCACGATGCTGGCGGCCCGGCCCGCGGTGCGCTACCTGTCGGCGGCCACGCTGACCGTGCTGGACGCCGTACTGGAGCTGCGCCGCGCCGGGGTGACGGCGTACGCGACGATGGACGCCGGGCCGAACGTCAAGGTGCTCTGCCGGGGCGCGGACGCCGGGCGGGTGGCCGCGCTGGTGCGCGGGGCGGTCGGCACCGGCGCGGTGCACGTCGCCGGCCCGGGGCCGGGCGCCCGGCTGCTGGGCCCGGACGCGCGCACGGGCACCGGCACCTGGCCGGACGCATGACCGGCGGCCGCCCGCCGGTGGTGCGCAGCGCGCCGGGCAAGCTGTTCGTCGCGGGCGAGTACGCGGTGGTGGAGCCGGGCGGCCCGGCGATCCTGGTCGCGGTGGACCGCCGGCTCACCGTCACCGTCACCGAACCCGCCGCCGGCCCCGAGGTGGTGCTCTCCTCCGACCTCACCGCCGCACCGGTGCGCTGGCGGTGGCGCGGCGGCCGGCTCGACCCGGTCGGCGCGGCGGACCCGGCGCGGGCCCGCCGCGAGCTGGCCCGTGTCGTCGCCGCGGTCGAGACGGTCGCCCGGCTGCTGGCCGAACACGGCCGCCCGGCCCCCGAGGTGGACGTCTCGGTCGGCAGCCGGCTGCACGAGAACGGCGTCAAGCTCGGCCTCGGGTCGAGCGGCGCGGTGACCGTGGCCACCGTCGCGGCGGTGGCCGCGTACGCCGGCCTGTCGCTCCCGGCCGAACAGCGGTACCGGCTGGCCCTGTTGGCCTCGGCCGGGCTCGACCCCGGGGGCTCCGGCGGCGACCTCGCCGCGGCCACCTGGGGCGGCTGGATCGCCTACCGGTCGCCCGACCGGACCGCCGTGCTCGAACTCGCCCGCCGCCGAGGCGTGGCCGAGGCGCTGGCGGCGCCCTGGCCGGGCTTCGCGGTGCGCCGGCTGCCGCCGGTCCCCGGCCTGGCCCTGGAGGTCGGCTGGACCGGCACCCCGGCCTCCACCGCCGACCTGGTGGCCGGGCTGCGGCGGCGCGGCCCTCACGGCACCCCCGCCCACCGGCGGTACTCGGCCGCCGCCGGGGAGTGCGTCCGGGCCGCCGCCGAGGCGATCGAACACGGCGACCGGCCGGGCCTGCTGGAGCAGATCCGGCGCGCCCGGCGGGAGCTGGCCCGGCTCGACGACGCGCTCGGGCTCGGCGTCTTCACCCCCGCCCTGACGGCCCTGTGCGACGCCGCCGAGGCCGTGGGCGGCGCGGCCAAGCCCTCGGGCGCGGGCGGCGGCGACTGCGGCATCGCCCTGTTGGACACCGCGGGCCACGGGCCCGCCTCGGCACCGCCGTCCATCGACCAGCTACGGGAGCGGTGGGCCGCGGCCGGGGTGCGACCCCTGGGCCTGCGACCCGCCCCGGAAGGGAACGAGGAATGATCTCTCAGCGCAAGGACGACCACGTCCGGCTCGCGGTCGAGCAGCAGCACGGCCACATCGGGCGTAACCAGTTCGACGAGGTGACGTTCGTCCACCACGCCCTGGCCGGGATCGACCGGCCCCAGGTGTCCCTGGCCACCGGCTTCGCCGGCCTCTCCTGGCCGGTCCCGCTGTACGTCAACGCGATGACCGGCGGCAGCGAGATGACCGGCCGGATCAACCGCGACCTCGCGATCGCGGCCCGGCAGACCGGCGTGCCGATCGCCTCCGGCTCGATGAGCGCGTACTTCAAGGACGAGTCCTGCGCCGGCACCTTCAGCGTGCTGCGCGAGGAGAACCCGGACGGCTTCGTGCTGGCCAACATCAACGCCACCGCCTCGGTGGAGAACGCCCGGCGCGCCGTCGACCTGCTGCGGGCCGACGCCCTGCAGATCCACGTCAACACCGTCCAGGAGACGGTCATGCCGGAGGGCGACCGCTCGTTCTCCGCCTGGGTGCCGCGGATCGGCGAGATCGCGGCCGGCGTGGACGTCCCGGTCATCGTCAAGGAGGTCGGCTTCGGACTCAGCCGGGAGAGCGTCCTGACGCTGCGCGAGCTGGGCGTGCGGGTGGCCGACCTCGGCGGCCGCGGCGGCACCGACTTCGCCCGGATCGAGAACGGCCGGCGCGACCTGCGCGACTACACCTTCCTGGAGGGCTGGGGCCTGTCCACCGCCGCCTGCCTGCTGGACGCGCAGGGCGTGGACCTGCCCGTGCTGGCCTCCGGCGGCGTGCGCCACCCGCTCGACGTGGCCCGCGCGCTGGCGCTCGGCGCCCGGGCCGTCGGGGCGTCCGGCACCTTCCTGCGCACCCTGATGGACGAGGGCGTGGACGCGCTGATCGCCCGGATCGCCACCTGGCTCGACCAGTTGGCGGCGCTGATGACCATGCTCGGCGCGGCCACGCCGGCCGACCTCACCCGCCGCGACCTGCTGATCCAGGGCTCCCTGCGCGAGTTCTGCGCCGACCGCGGCATCGACACCGCGCGGTTCGCCCGGCGCTCCGCCGCCACGGCCGACGACCTCACCGGAGGCACCCGATGACCGACCAGCACGCCGTCGCCGGCGTCCCGATGCGCTGGGTGGGACCGGTGCGCATCTCGGGCAACGTCGCCACCACCGAGACGCACGTCCCGCTGGCCACCTACGAGTCCCCGCTGTGGCCCTCGGTGGGCCGGGGCGCGAAGGTCTCCATGCTCGCCGAGCGCGGCATCGTCGCGACCCTGGTGGACGAGCGGATGACCCGCTCGGTGCTGGTCGAGGCGACCGATGCGCAGACCGCGCTGGCCGCCGCCCGCAGCATCGGGGCACGCTTCGAGGAGCTGAAGGAGGTGGTGCGCGGCTGCAGCCGGTTCGCCGAACTCGTCGGCGTGCGGCACGAGATCAACGCCGACCTGCTGTTCGTCCGGTTCGAGTTCACCACCGGCGACGCCTCCGGGCACAACATGGCGACGCTCGCCTCCGACGCGCTGCTGCAGCACCTGCTGCGGACCGTCCCGGGGATCTCCTACGGCTCGATCTCGGGCAACTACTGCACGGACAAGAAGGCGACCGCCGTCAACGGCATCCTGGGGCGCGGCAAGAACGTCGTCACCGAGCTGCTGGTGCCGCGCGAGGTGGTCACCGGGGTGCTGCGCACCACGGCGGCGCGGGTGGCCCGGCTGAACGTCCGCAAGAACCTGCTGGGCACCCTGCTGGCCGGCGGCATCCGCTCGGCCAACGCCCACTTCGCGAACATGCTGCTCGGCTTCTACCTGGCCACCGGCCAGGACGCGGCCAACATCGTCGAGGGCTCGCAGGGCGTGGTGATGGCCGAGGACCGCGACGGGGACCTGTACTTCGCCTGCACCCTGCCGAACCTGATCGTCGGCACGGTGGGCAACGGCAAGGGGCTCGCCTTCGTGGAGAGCAACCTGGAGCGGCTCGGCTGCCGGGCCGAGCGCGAACCCGGCGAGAACGCCCGCCGGCTGGCCGTCATCGCGGCGGCGACCGTGCTGTGCGGCGAGCTCTCGCTGCTCGCGGCGCAGACCAACCCGGGCGAGCTGATGCGCGCCCACGTCCACCTGGAACGCGGCGACGCGACGGAGAAGGTCGGGGTCTAGTCTCCGCACGGAGCACCCGCGGATCCGTTGACGGGCGGTGTTGCCGCCCGCCCGGCAGCGGATCCGCGGGGTCGTCGGTCAGCGGCCGGCGGCCGCCTCAGGCCTGCCGGCGCAGGGCGATCGCGGTGAGTTCCTCGATGTCGAACTCCGAGCGGCCCGGCGTGCCGTAGCGGGTGATCTTCCCCCGGCTGACCCACTTGCGGATGGTCGCCTCCGAGACGCCCGCGGCGAGCGCGGCGACGTTCGTCGGCACCAGCCGGTGGCGGGGCGGGCGGCTCAGACCGCCGCCCTGCGCCGCTGGTCCATGAGATGCCGGAGCGTGAGCCATTCGCGTATCCCCCATGAGTGTCCGGACGAGCAGCCGATACTGGTCCGTCCTCCGGTGTGGTGCTGCGGTGAGGCGTCGATCGTGCCCGGGCAGCCGTCCACCACGCAGTCCCGGGCGGGTGCGGGGCGGACGGCCTCCTCGGGGTCGATCGCGTCGAGCAGTCCGACCCGCAGGTCCTCGATCTCGTCGGCGAACTCGGCGGCCGGCGGCTGCGCGGCGAGCCAGTCCAGGTGGCGGCCGAGGAACCTCGCCAGGTGCGGCACGGAGCGAACCACCGCGGCGGTGCCGAGCCGTTCGGCGGCGAAGCGCGACCAGGACTCCAGGATCGCCACGATGTCGTTGCGGGCGTCGATCGCCGCCGGGTTCAGCCGGTCCCGGCGGCGGCTGCCCGACACCTTGGTCGGGTTGCGCCGCCGGGGCTGCGACTGGATGTGGTGCAGGCACTCCCGGTGCAGCTCCGGAAGCGCCCGCAGGGTGCGTTCCAGCTGTCCGATGCACGGGGCGCAGAGGACGGAACCGGCGGCGGCGGGGACCGCCCCTGCGTGGTTCCGGGGACACGGGTGGAACTCCATCGAATCTCCTTGGTGCGTGCGTGCGACACCCGGATTCCCTTGGCCGGCCGGTCAGTCGGTGGGAATCCAGTCCCGCCGGATGTGCGGGGTCTCGATGCCGAGCGACTTCATGTGCTCGATCGGGTTGGTGTACTCGCGGCTGGCGGCGATGAGGCCGTCGCGCAGTGTGAAGCCGTGGATGAAGTGGTTGCGGTAGCGGCCCTCGGGATAGCCGGGGAAGCGGATGGTGCCCTCGCCGTCGCACTCGACCATGATCAGGTCCGGGTCCTGGGTCTCGTAGAGGCGGACGCCGGACCACTGCCAGTCGGGCAGGACCTGGAGCGAGAGCTCGTTGTGGCGCTTCAGCTTCTCGCGGCCGGTGACCACGATGGGCCGGCCGATGTCGGTGTAGAAGAGGGCGGCGGTGCCGTCCTCGGTGTAGAGGGTGTAGCGGCGCAGCCGGGCCTGCGGTCCGGTCTCCAGGTACCGCTCGACGGCCCGGCGGTTGCGGGCGCGCAGGTCGTGGTGGTCGGTGAAGATCTGTGGCGAGGTCATGACATCTCCGGGAGCGTGGGGCGGGTCGGCGCGGCCGGCGGCCGCGCGGGGATCAGGGCTGGAGCCGGCTGATCGCCCAGCCGTCGGCGGTGCGGTCGTAGCACAGCCGCTCGTGCAGCCGGTCGGTGCCGTCGGCCCAGAACTCCAGGACGTCCGGCACCAGTTCGAAGGCGGTGTAGGAGGCGGGCCGGGGCAGCGGCTGCCCCGGGCGGCCGAGCTCCAGGGCCTTGGCGCGGATCTCCTCGAAGTGGTCGAGGTCCTCCACCGGCGCGCTCTGCCGGGAGACCGTGGTCATCGGGTGGGTGAACACCGCCCGGGCGGCCCACAGCTCCTCGGCGGTGGCGTCCGGCAGCCGCCGCACCGGCCCGGCCAGGACGATCTGCTGGCTGGTCTCCCGCCAGTACAGGACGCCGGACGCCCAGGGGTTCTCCGCCAGCTCCCGGCCCTTGCGGCTGCCGGCGTGGGTGGCGAAGACGATCCCCCGCTCGGTGATCCGGTTGATCACCAGGATCCGGGACGAACTGCGGCCCCGGGCGTCGGCGGTGGCGAGGGCGAGCGCGCGCGGCTCCCGCACCCCGTGCCCGGCCGCGGCGGCCAGCCAGGAGTTCAGCAGGCCCATCGGCTCGGCCGGCGGGGTGCGGAACTCCGGGAAGTCGATCGCGACCGTCCCGGTCAGCGACTCGGAACGCCTCGGCCGGTCAGACATGCAGGACTCCTTCGATGGTGACGACCCCGTGGCCCGAGACCTCGACGCTGTCGACGCGGTCGCCCTCGCCGTGCACCAGGGCGCCCATCGGCGAGGGACGGCCGATCTCGACGCCCTGGGTGATCTCGATGCGCTGCCCGTAGGCACCGAGACCGTGGCGGGCCACGTGGATGGCGATCGGGCCGGCGGCGGAGCCGGTCGCGGCGTCCTCCACCACCCCGTAGGCGGGCGAGAACATCCGGTTGCGCCAGACCGTCCCGGAACCGGCGATGCAGTTGGTCGCCATGTCCGGGAACCGGGCCAGCGCGCGGTGGTCCGGGTCCACCTTGGACAGCGCCTCGACGCTCTCGAAGCCGACCAGGACGTGCCGCGGACCGTTGCGGTAGATCTCCACCGGGAGCGTGGACCCGCTGACGCCCAGCGCCCACAGCAGCTCCTCGGTCCGGTCGAAGGGCTCCCAGACCGGCACCGGCTGGCGCATGCTGGTCGCGACGGTCCGCCCGCCCTCCCGCTCCAGCTCGAACGGGATGACGCCCATCGCGGTCTCGATCCGCAGCGCGGCGGCCTCGGTGCGCTCGCCCAGGGCGATCGCCGTGCCGAGCAACGGGTGCCCCGCGAAGGGCAGTTCGTTCACCGGGGTGAAGATCCGCACAAGGTGGTCCCCGCCCTGCCGGGGGGTGAGGACGAAGGTGGTCTCCGAGAGGTTCATCTCCCGGGCGATGCGCTGCATCTGGTCGGCCGACAGGTCGTCGGCCCCGAAGAAAACGGCCACCGGGTTGCCGGTGAGCGGCCGGCGCGCGAAGGCGTCGACGACGACGTACTGGTGCATGGGTCCTCCCACTCGTCGTTGGGAATGCGGGTGCGGCGCCGCGCCGGCCGGGCACGGCACGGCGCGCGGCGGGCAGGGGGGAGCCGGGCCGGCGCGTACGGGGGGGAGCGCCGGCCCGGCGGTCTCGCGGGCGGGTCAGGCCGGGTCGGGGACCCGCGCCGGGCCGAGCAGTCCGGACAGGGCGGTGGCCACGATCCGCGGCCCCTCCCGGGTCAGGACCGACTCGGGGTGGAACTGGAGCGAGGCGAAGCCGGGCCCGCGCAGCGCGTGCACCTCGCCGGTGGCCGCCTCCCGGCTGACCCGGACCGGCCCGAGGCCGTCCGCGGCGAACTCGTCCGCCGGGCTCACCAGGGCGAAGGTGTTGTAGAAGCCGACCCGTTCGGGCGAGCCGAAGAGGTCGATCTCCTTCTGCACGCCCTGGTTGGGCACCGTCCGGCGGCGGATCGGCAGCCCGAGCCGCAGCCCGAGCACCTGGTGGCTGAGGCAGACCGCGAGGAACGGCCGGCGCTCCGCCAGCAGCGTGTCGACCGCGCCGCGCAGGTGGCGCATCCTGGGGTGCGCGGCCTCCCGCGGGTCGCCCGGCCCGGGGCCCAGCACCACCAGGTCGTGGCCCTCGAAGGCGTACTCCTCGTCGAACCGGCGGACCGTGACGCGCAGGCCCAGGGAGCGCAGCTCCTGGTCGATCATCGAGGTGAAGGTGTCCTCCGCGTCGACCACCAGGACGCTGCGCCCGGCGAGTCCGGGCGGGGCCGAGGCACGGGCCTCGGTGTCGGCGAGCCAGAAGCCGGCGATCGAGTCGTTGCGCGACTCCAGGGCGCGGAGCACGCTCGGATGGTCGGCGAAACGATTCCGTACGTCCCCGTCGAGTGCGGCGACCAGCCCGGCCGCCTTGGCCCTGGTCTCGGCCGCCTCCGAGGCCGGGTCGGAGTGCCGCACGATGGTGGCGCCCACCCCGATGCCGATCCGCCCCCGCGGGGTGATGTCCGCGGTGCGGATGAGGATCGCGGAGTCCATCACCCGCTCCCCCGCCGCGTCCCGGCCGATCAGCGCGGCGACGCCGCTGTAGTAGCCGCGGCCGCCCGGCTCGTACCGGTGGATGATCCGGCAGGCGCTCTCCACCGGGCTGCCCGTCACGGTGGGGGCGAACATCGTCTCCCGCAGGATGTCCCGCACGTCGCGGTCGGTGCGGCCCTCGATGAGGTACTCGGTGTGCGCGACCCGGGCCATCTCCTTGAGGTACGGGCCGACCACCCGGCCGCCCGTCCCGCAGATCCGGCCCATCATCTTGAGCTCCTCGTCGAGCACCATGTACAGCTCGTCGGTCTCCTTGCGGTCGCCGAGGAACTCCAGCACCCCCGACAGGGTCGGCCCGGACGGCGGGTAGCGGTAGGTGCCGCTGATCGGGTTCATCACCGCCGTGCCGCCCCGGAGGCTGACGTGCCGTTCCGGCGAGGCGCCGACCAGGGTGCGGCCGCCGGTGTGGACCAGGAAGGTCCAGTAGGCGCCGGTCTCCCGCTCCAGCAGCCGGCGGAACAGCGCGGGCGCGCTGAGCGGCCCGTAGTCGGTGATGTCGGCGACGAAGGTGCGGCGGATGACGAAGTTCGCCCCCTCGCCGGTGCCGATCGTCTCCTCGACGATCCGGCGCACCACCTCGCCGTACGCCTCGTCGCCGACGTCGAACGCGCCGCCGGCCAGCGGCGTCGGCACGTCCGGCAGCCGGACCAGCGCCTGGGCGAGCGGCACCCGCTGCTGGCCGGTGACGGTCATCGCCACCAGCGGCGTCCCGTCGTCGGCGGCCTCGAAACCGCGCTCGGCGAGCTGCCGGTAGGGCACCACCACGAGCACCTCGTGCCGCTCTCCGCTGCCCGGCCGCGGGGCCGGGGGCAGCGGGATGTCCGCCAGCGCGGCGGGCAGGGCGACCGAGCCGGTCAGCACCTCCACCACCGGGCCGCCGCCGTCGGCGCCGGCGGCAGCGGTGCCCGGCCGGTGCAGCAGGGCGAAGGCCTCCGCACGGCCCGCCAGCACCTCGTGGAGCAGGTCGGGGCCGCTCTCGTGACCGGGGGCCCCGGACAGGCCGACCGTCATGCGAACAGCCCCTCGACGGTGGTGACCCGGGCGCAGCGCTCGGCGGCGTAGGTGAGCGCCGAGCGGTGGTACTCCGGCGAGAAGTCGGCGGTGGCGTCCGCGACGAAGAACACCTGGATGTCGTTGGTGAAGGCCTCGACGGCGGTGGCCAGCACGCCCACGTGGGCGTAGACGCCGCAGAGCACGAGCTGGTCGCGGCCGGCGTCGCGCATCCGCCGCAGCAGGTCGGTGCGGAAGAACGCGCTGTAGCGCCACTTGGTGAGCAGCCAGTCCTGCTCGGCGGGCGCCAGGGCGTCCACCACCTGGCGGTCCTCCGGGGCGGGGCGCATGCCCGGGCCCCAGAAGTCCTTGAGGAGCCCGCGCTGTTCGTCGGTCATGCCGCCCGGCTGGGCGGTGTAGGCGACCGGGATGCCCCGGGCGGCGCAGCGGTCGCGCAGCCGCGCCGCGTTGCGCACCAGCTGGTCGCGGGTGCTCTCCGGGATCGGGGCGAGGAAGTAGCGCTGCATGTCGTGGACGAGCAGGACCGCGCGGTGCGGCTCGGCGGTCCAGGACACGACGGCCGGCGGCAGGTCGCCCTCGGCCGGTAAGGGGTACGACGGGATGGGGGGTATGCCGGTCATGGCTCCGGTTCTCTGCCTGGTGCGAGGGTGGGTGTGGGGCGCGGAGCGGGGCGGCGTGGTGCCGCGGTCATGGGGGGCCGTGGTGCGGCGGACCGGGTCAGGCGGTCCAGGAGGACACCACGGCGACGGCCTGGCCCGGGTTGAGGCGGGGGTCGCAGCGGGAGGTGTAGCGCTCGCCGACGGAGCCGAGGTCGGCCTCGGTGGACGCGCACTCGGTGACGTCGTCCGGGGTGGTCTCCAGGTGCAGTCCGCCGGCCACGCCGCCGGCGCCGCGCACCGCCTCGACGAACCGGGCGACCTCCAGCGCGACGGTCTCCACCAGGCGGGTCTTGAGTCCCCCGGGGGCCGCGAAGGTGTTGCCGTGCACGGGGTCGCTGAGCCAGACCACGGGGTGGCCGGCGCCGCGGACGGCGTCGACGAGTTTCGGCAGGCGGTCCGCGACGGCCTCGGCGCCCATCCGGGCGATCAGGGTGAGGCGGCCGGGGTCGCGCCAGGGGTCGAGCTTCTCGCAGAGGGCGAGCAGCTCGTCCGGTTCCACGGTGGGGCCGACCTTGCAGGCCACCGGGTTGGCGACCTGGGCGAGCAGGGCCACGTGGGCGCCCTCGACCTGGCGGGTGCGCTCGCCGATCCACGGCCAGTGGGTCGAGCCGAGGAACAGCCGGCCCTTGTCGTCGACGCGCAGCATCGGCGTCTCGTAGTCGAGCAGCAGCGCCTCGTGGCTGGTCCACACCAGGGGCTCGACCACGTCGCGGCCGGCCGCGCGGTCGCGCCAGCCGAGGTGCTCGACGATGTCACCGGCCGCCATGTAGCCGGTGAGGATGCGCAGCGGGTCGGGCCGGCGGGCCTCCGGGTCCGGCTCCGGCCCGTTCACCATGTGCCCCCGGAAGACCGGGAGTTCGATCCCGTCGACGACTTCGGTGGGCCTGGAGCGGGGCTTGGCGAACTGTCCCGCGATACGGCCCGCGCGGATGACGGGCTGACCGGTTCGCAGACCGAGCGTCCCGGCGAGCAGGTCGAGCAGCGCGGTCTTTCGCGCCACATGTTGACGTGTACATTCCTGAGGATCCTCGGCACAGTCCCCCGACTGGAGCACCAGCGCTTCGCCGGCCGCCACTTTTCCCAGCAGGGCGCGCAAGGTCGCCAGCTCGTCCGGCTGGACCAGGGCGGGACGCGAGGCCAGCGCCTCGCCCACCCGGCTGACCTGGAGGAGGTCGCTCCATTCGGGTTGATGCAAAGCCCCGCGGATGCGAATCTCCCGTATGACGTCTTCCACGACGCACTCCGATCCGGCGGTGGTTCTCTGGAATTGTCAGGTGGGTATTCCGGTGCGCTTGATCTCCGGCACCGGAATCCCGAGCGCGCGCAGCTGCCGGAACGGGTTCATGAACTCCCGCTGCAGCTTTATCAGCCCGTTCTCCATTTCGAAGGAATGGATGAAGTGGTTCTCGTACCAACCGTCCGGGTAGTCACCGAAGAGGATCTTCCCGCGGCCGTCGCACTCCACCCAGAAACGGTTCGGGTCCTGGGTCTCGAAGATCTCGATGTTGTACCACTCCCAGTCCGGGAAGCACTTCAGCGACCAGACGGCGTGCTCGCCCAGGCGGTCCCGGCCGCGGGTGGCCACCGGGGAGCCGGTGTCGGTGGTCCACAGGCCGCCGACGCCGTCCTCGGTGAACAGCTCGTGCCGGCGCAGCCGGTCCTGGCCGAGGGTGTGCATGTACCGCTCGACGGTGGCCCGGTTGAGGCGGCGCAGCGCGGCCTCGCCGGTGAATCCCTGCGGGCTGGCGGATTCGGGCACGGTGGTATCCCCTGTTTGTTATTCGGGTGAGTGAATGAGCAAGCAAGCGATCTTGTTGAATCCTGCCTCACCGGCAGATGCTTCCGCAACAGCCACCTATGAACTAACTGTGAAGGTTCGATCGCCGGAACACCGGCCCGGGGGTGGCCGAAAACCGTCCGGCATTAAATGACGTTTGTTCTTCTGCTTCACCTTTGAAAGGCGTGGGGCCGGTGGTGTTCGGAATCCGGTATTCCCGTTGTCCGGCGCCCGCCCCGCGGTGCGGCGGGGCGGGCGCCGGCCCGCGGGCAAGGTCCTGGCCGGTCAGCCCACCGGTACCTCGGTGCCGCCGCGGTGGCTCGCCAGGTGGCCGCGGAGGGTGAAACCGGGGGCGGTGGCATCGACCGGATCCAGCACCACGCCTCGGTCAAGGAGCCGCCGGGCCGCCAGGTGGTCGGCCGGGCGGTTCACCGACTCCACCGCCTGCAGTTCACCGGCGCGGAACAGCAGCACCGAGAAGGCGTCCGGGTCGTCGCCGAGCACCACCTCGGTGTCGTGGCCCTCGTTCAGGCCGGCGATCTGCACGGTGGTGGCGAACTGGTCGCTCCAGAACCACGGCAGTTCGCGGTAGCCGCCGGCCGTGCCGGTCAGCCGGGCGGCCACCGCCTCGGCGTGGCCGACGGCGTTCTGCACCGACTCCAGCCGCAGCAGGTTGCCCGAGCGCACCTGGGGGAACGCCGCGCAGTCGCCGATCGCCGAGATGTGCGGGTCACCGGTCAGCAGCCGGGAGTCGACGACGATGCCGCCGCTCACCCGCAGCCCGGCCTCGGCCGCGAGACCGGTGCGCGGGACCACGCCGATGCCGGCCAGCACCAGGTCGGCCTCCAGGCTGTCGCCGTCGGCCAGTTCCACCACCGCGACCCGGCCGTACTCGTCGCCGTGCAGGGCGGCGACCCCCCGGCCGAACAGCAGCCGGGTGCCCTCACGGCGGTGCAGCCGGGTGAAGTGCTCGGCGGTACGGGCCGAGACCGCCCGGGCGAGCGGGCGGTCCAGGGCCTCGACCACCGTCACCTCGCAGCCGGCCCGCCGCGCGGCGGCGGCGAACTCCAGGCCGATGAACCCGGCGCCCACCACCACCGCGTGCCGGGCGGCGCCGAGCGAGGACCGCAGGGCGGCGGCGTCCCGGGCGGTGCGCAGCGTGTGCACGCCGTCCAGCCCGGCCCCCGGCACGGCGAGCGTGCGCGGGGTGGCCCCGGTGGCCAGCACCAGGTGGTCGTAGCCGTACACCGAGCCGTCGGCGAGCCGGACCGTGCGGGCGTCCGGGTCGAGCGCCGTCACCGAGCCCGCGACCAGCTCGATCGACCGGCGCGCGTAGTAGCTCACCGGCCGCAGCCACAGCTGGGTCTCGTCCGCCTCCCCGTGCAGGTAGGCCTTGGACAACGGAGGTCTCTCGTAGGGGAGTTCGTCCTCGTCGTCGATCAGCACCAGCCTTCCCCGGTAGCCGCGTTCGCGCAGCGAGGCGGCCGTCTGGTAGCCGCCCTGGCCGGCTCCGACGACGACCACCGACGCGGGGTGGCCGGGCCCGGGACGCTCCGACGCGGGGCCGGTGGCGTAGGCCATCACCTCTGCCGCTCGGGGAGGTGGACGATCAGGCCGTCCAGGGCCTCGGTCACCGTGAGCTGGCAGCTGAGCCGGCTGTTGGGCCGGCGCTCGCAGGCGGTGAAGTCCAGCATGTCGTCCTCGTCCTCCCGGATCGGCTCCGGCTTGTCGAGCGTCGACTCGTCGACGTAGACGTGGCAGGTGGCGCACTGGAGGTTGCCGCCGCACTGGGCGACGATGCCGTCCACGTCATTGAAGACGGCACCGCGCATGACGCTGGTGCCGACCGGGACGTCGATGGTGCGCTCCGTCGTGTCGACGGCGACGTAGGTGATCTTGGGCATGACGGGACTCCTCGATGGTGCCCGGGCGTGCGCGAGGCGCGCCGGAAACGCGGGCACCGGTCACGTGACGAAGGGGTGGCAGGACGGCTGCCGGTGGGTGGCTCAGAGGGCGTCTCCCCCGCCAACCCGCCTTCTCCTACCGACCGTTCGGACACGCGACGCCCTCGGTCGGGAACACGGCAGCGCGTTCGAGCGTAGCAAAGGACCCAGGGGCGCGCCAGGATCGATCATCCGCGCCCCGGGCACGCTCAGGCCCGCCCGCGGAACACCCTGGGATCCGGCCGACGGTGCGTCATCAGCGGCCTGCTGATGGTGAATTCCCGGAACCGGCGGGCCGCCTCGGAGTGGTAGGAGGCCCGGTTCCAGACCAGGGTGAGCACCCGGTAGCAGTTCGCGGCCTCCACGTGCACCCAGGCCACCGGGACATGGGTGTCGGTGCCGGCCAGCCGGGACATCGCCGGGATGAGGCCGATACCGAGCCCGCTGCTGATCATGTCCTGACTGGCGCCCGGCTCGTCCCCCTCGCAGGACAGCCGCGGGGTGAGCCCCTCGGTCGCGAACAGCCGGTCCAGCAGGGCGCGTTGCCAGTGGCCGCGGCGGGTGGTGACGAACGGTTCGTCGGCGATCTCGGCGATGGTCACGCTCTCCCGGCCGTCCAGCCAGTGCCCGCGCGGCACGGCCAGCAGCACCTCCTCGCGGAGCAGTTCGACGGCCTCCAGGTCCGGTCCGGCCAGCGGCTGCGAGGCGACGCAGAAGTCGACCTCCCCGGCGCGCAGCTGGCGGTCCATCTCCTCGACGTTGGACTGGAACAGCCGCACCTCGGCGCCCGGGAAGGCGGTCCGGAAGCCGCCCATCAGATGGGTGACGGTCAGCAGCGTCTCGGAGGCCACGCCGACCCGGCCGAGGCCGGTCTCCCGGGCCTCCCGCAGCGCCCGTCGCCCGTCGTCGAGCTCGCTCAGCGCGCGGTCGACGTGGCGCAGGAACACCGCGCCGTACTGGTTGAGCCGGATCCGCCGGCCCAGCCGGTCGAAGAGCGGGGTGCCCAGCTCGGCCTCCAGCCGGGCGATGGTGCGGCTGAGCGAGGGCTGGGCGACGTTCAGCTCCTCGGCGGCGCGGCTGATGTGCTCGAAACGGGCGACGGCCTGGAAGTGGCGCAGTTGCAGCAAATCCACGGTTCACCTCTGCTGATGCCTGACGGGTTATCCGCACATAGCAAAACCGGTCTTGGAACGCATAAGCAATCCTCGCCTAACGTCCTCGGTGGGGTTCGTCGCCGCGGGTGGCGGGCAGCGCCGCTGCCCGCCACCCGCACACGCGAGGCGGGGACCCCGTCCCCCTCCTCCGCTTCCCGTCCTCCTCATCCGTCCGCCGCCCCGGAGGCCCACCGCCCCCCAGGAAGGTCGCATCATGAGCGCTGCGGATCTGGCCCGACTCCAGTTCGCGGCCACCACCAGCGTGCACTGGCTCTTCGTCATCCTCACCATGGGGCTGGTCCCCCTGGTCGCGTTCATGCACACCCGGGCCGCGTACACCCGGGACCCGGCCACCCGGGCGGTGCGCGAGCGGATGACCCGCTTCTGGGGCCAGCTCTACGTCATCAACTACGCGGTCGGCATCGTCACCGGCCTCGTCATGGAGTTCCAGTTCGGCCTCAGCTGGAGCGGACTGAGCAAGTTCGCCGGCAACGTCTTCGGCGCCCCGCTGGCGCTGGAGACCCTGATCGCCTTCTTCGCCGAGTCCACCTTCCTCGGCATGTGGATCTTCGGCTGGGGCCGGATGCGCCGCGGCGTGCACGTCGCGCTGATCTGGCTGGTCGCGCTCACCGCGTACGCCTCGGCGTTCTGGATCCTGATCGCCAACGGCTTCCTCCAGCACCCGGTCGGCTACGAGGTGCGCGACGGCGCCGCCTACCTGACCGACTTCGGCGCGCTGCTGACCAACGCCAACGCCCTGGTGGCCCTCGGCCACGTCGCGCTGGCCGCGCTCACCACCGGCGGCATCTTCGTCGCCGGCATCAGCGCCTGGCACTTCGCCAAGGGCACCCGGGAGACCGCGCTGTTCCGCGGCTCGCTGCGGCTGGGCGTCTGGGTGAGCATGCTGTCCTCGTTCTTCGTCATCATCGTCGGCAACCTGCAGGTCCCGGTGATCGAGCGGACCCAGCCGATGAAGGCCGCCCTCCTCGACGGCGGCGGCGTCGCCGAGGAGCAGGCGCGGCTGGTCGCCCAGTACGGGCCCGGGGACTACGTGCCCTGGCAGGGCTGGGTGAAGAACTCGATGGACCTGATGACGATCCTCGGCAACACCGTCTCGACCATCACGTTCATCGCCGTCTTCCTGCTGCTGAAGGACCTGCTGGTGCGCCGGCGCTGGCTCGCCTACCTGATGACCGCGATCATCCCGCTGCCCTTCATCGCCTCCGTCGGCGGCTGGGTGGTGCGCGAGATCGGCCGCCAGCCGTGGCTGGTCTACGGCGAGCTGACCGTCGACGACGCGCTCTCCCACGTCGGCCGGGGATCCCTGGCGGTGTCCTGCGCGGTGTTCACCGCCGTCTTCGTCGCCCTCGCGGTGACCAACTGGACGCTGATCACCCGCTTCGCCCGGCGCGGCCCGGACGGCGCCCAACTCGGCGCCGGCGATCCGCTCGGCGACGACCTGCCCGGTGCGGGCGGCGCCGACGAGAAGCAGCCGGTCCCGGTCTTCTGAGCCCGGCGACGGATCCCGCACCGAGATGAACTCCCCTGACGTGACGGAAGGTTGGGCGACATGAGCCTGGAGACCCTCTGGCTGGCCCTGCTCGGCCTGCTGCTCGCCGGCTACTTCGTGCTCGGCGGCTACGACTACGGCGCGCAGATGCTCTCCCCGTTCCTCGGCTCCACCGCCGCGGCACCGGAACAGGACCGGGGCCCGGGAGGGCGCAACGCCGCGCTGGACGCGATCGCCCCGTTCTTCCTCGGCAACGAGGTGTGGCTGGTCGCCTTCGCCGGCGTGATGTTCGGCGCCTTCCCGCACCTGGAGGGCAGCCTGCTCTCCGGCCTCTACCCGCTGATCGTGGCGATCCTGGCCGGCCTGGTGGTCGGCAACGCCGCGGTCCAGCTGCGCGGCCGCTCCCGCGGCGCCCGGGCACTGCGCGTCTGGAACGCCCTGGTGGTGTTCGGCGGCGCGCTGCCCGCCGTCGGCTGGGGCCTCGTGGTCGGCCTGCTGCTGCACGGCGTGCCCCGCCGCGCGGACGGCTCCTTCCACCTCGGGATCGGGGACGTCCTCGCGCCGTTCCCGCTGACCTGCGGCGTGGCCACCGCTCTGCTCTTCGCCGGGCACGGCGCGGCCTTCATCGCGATCCGATCCGAACCCGAACCCGCCGCCGCCGCACGGCGGGTGGGCGCCACCCTGATCGCCGCGGCGGGCGCCGCGAGCGCCCTCGCCCTGGTGCTCTCGCTGTTCGGGGCGGGCGCCTCGATGACCAGGACGGCCACCTCGGCGGTGCTGTTCGCGCTCGTCGCCGCCGCCCTCGGCGCCGGCTGGTGGTTCCTCACCCGCGGCCGCGGCGCCCCGGCGTTCGCCGCCACCTGCGCCGCGACCGCGCTGCCGGTGCCGCTGATCGGGGCCGGCCAGTACCCGTACCTGCTGACCGCGGACTCCGGGGCCGGGATCACCGTCGACGAGGCCGTCGCCGACGAGGCCACCCTGAAGCTGCTGATCGGCTTCGGCGTGCTGGTCGTCCCGCTGATCCTGATCTACCAGGCCTGGAGCTGGTGGGCGTTCCGCGGCCGCACCGGCCGGCGCCACCCCAGCTACTTCTGACCGCCCGCCGTCGGCCGGCCGCCCCCCGGCGCCACCGGCCGACGGCCTCAGCCGGCTTCCGCGGCCCGACGGCCACCCGACCGGCCCGACCCGGGTCGCGGAAGCCGTCCGCACCGGGCCGCGGAAGCGATCCGCCCCGCACGCCGGGGACGACCCGGGAGGGAGCACGGGATGAAGCCGGCCGAACGCCGCCTGCGGCGCGAACTCCCGGTAGTGCGACACCACCTGACCACCGCGACCGCGCTCGCCCTGCTGGGCGCCGGGCTCGTCGTCGGCCAGGCCGGCCTGCTGGCCGGCCTGCTCGCGGACGGCTTCGCCGGGCGGAGCCCGGGGGCCGGCGCCCTCGCCGCCCTCGCCACCGTCCTCGCCCTGCGCGCCCTGCTCGCCTGGGCCCGCGGCGCCCTCGCCCAGCGCGCCGCCGCCGAGGCCAAGCGCGCCCTGCGCGAGCGCCTCACCGCCCGCCTCCGGCACACCGGCCCGCGCCGGCTGGCCGCCCGGCGGCACGGCGAGACGGCCACCCTGCTCACCCGCGGCCTGGACGCCCTCGACCCGTACCTCACCGGCTACCTGCCCACCATGGCCGCCACCGCCGCCGTCCCGCCCGTGGTCGTCGGGTGGCTGTGGTGGACCGACTGGACCTCCGCGCTGATCATCGTGATCACGCTCCCGCTGATCCCGGTGTTCGGCGCGCTCGTCGGGATGCACACCGCCCGCCGCACCGCCCGGCAGTGGCGGCTGCTCGCCCGGCTCGGCGGCCACTTCCTGGACGTCCTCGCCGGACTGCCCACGCTGCGCGCCTTCGGCCGCGAGCACCACCAGAGCGGCGTGGTGCGGGAGATGGCCGACGCCCACCGGCGGGCCACCATGCGGACCCTGCGGGTGGCCTTCCTCTCCTCCCTCGTCCTGGAGACCGTCGCCACCCTGTCGGTGGCGCTGGTCGCCGTCCCGGTCGGGCTGCGGCTGCTGGCCGGCGAACTGGACCTGCGCACCGCCCTGGTGGTGCTCTTCCTCGCCCCCGAGGCCTACCTGCCGCTGCGCGCGGCGGGCGCGGCCTTTCACGACAGCGCCGAGGGCCTCGCGGTGGCCGAGCGGGTCTTCGCCGTCCTGGACGAGGAGGAGCCCGCCGCGCGCCCCGCGCCGTCCCCCGTCCCCGGCCTCGGGACCGCGCGGCTTCGCCTGGACGGCGTGAGCGTCCACCACCCCGACCGCGCCGCACCGGCCCTCGACGGCGTCTCGCTCACCGTCCACCCCGGCGAGCACCTCGCCCTGGTGGGCCCGAGCGGCGCCGGCAAGTCCACCCTCCTCGCGCTGTTCCTCGGCTTCACCGCGCCCGGCGCGGGCCGGGTCCTGGTCGACGGCACCGACCTCGCCGCGCTCGATCCCGACGCCTGGCTCGCCCGGGTCGCCTGGGTGCCGCAGCGCCCGCACCTGTTCGCCGCGACCGTCGCCGACAACATCCGCCTCGGGCGCCCCGACGCGACCGACGCCGAGGTCCGCGCCGCCGCCCGGGCCGCCTGCGCCGACGGCTTCACCGAGGCGCTCCCGCAGGGCTACGACACCCCGCTCGGCGAGCACGGCGCCGGGCTGTCGGCCGGGCAGCGCCAGCGCATAGCCCTGGCCCGCGCCTTCCTCAAGGACGCCCCCGTCCTGCTGCTCGACGAACCGACCGCCCACCTCGACCCGGAGAGCGAGGCCGCCGTGACCAGGGCCACCGCCGACCTCATGCGCGGACGCACCGCGATCGTGGTCGCCCACCGCCGGAGCCTGCTGCCGCACGCCGACCGGATCGTCACCGTCCGGGCCGGCGTCCTCGACCCGGCCGGGCCCGCCCCGATCGCTCCGGCCCCGGCCGGCCCCGGCCCGGCCGCCGAAGGGCTGGTGCGCTCATGACCGCCGCACCGGCTTCCCGCCCCACCGTCCGCCTGCTGCGCCACCTCCTGCCGTACTGGCGCCGGCTGCTGCCCGCCGTCCTCGCCGCCGCCGGCAGCGAGCTCAGCGGCGCCGCCCTGATGGCCACCGCCGCCTGGCTGATCACCCGCGCCGCCGAACAGCCGCCGATCTCCGCCGTCGCCGTCGCGATCGTCGCCGTGCGCGCCCTCGCCCTCGGCCGCGGCACCCTGCGCTACGCCGACCGCCTGCTCGGCCACGACGGCGTGCTGCGCGCCGTCGCCGGCTTCCGCGCCCGGGTCTACGAGGCGCTCGTCCCGCTCGCCCCGGCCGGCACCCCGGCGCTGCGCGGCGGCGACCTGCTGATCCGCCTGGTCGACGACGTCGACGCCGCCCAGGACCTGCTGCTGCGCGTCCTCTTCCCGGTCACCGCGGCGGCCCTGGTCGCGGCGGCCGCCACCGGAACCGCCCTGGCGCTGCTGCCCGCCGCCGGGCTGCTGATCGGCGTGCTGCTCGCCGCGGCCGGCCTGCTGGTGCCCGCCCTGGTGCTCGCGCTGTCCCGGCGCACCGGGCACGCGGAGAAGGCCGCGCGCGCCGAACTCGCGGCGCTCACCGTCGACCTGACCGAGGGCGCGGCCGACCTCGCCGCGTACGGCGCCCGCGACCGCGCCCACCGGCGGGCCGCGGACGCCACCGCCCGGATCGCCGCCCTGGAGCGCCGCGCGGCGCTGACCACCTCGCTCGCCTCCGGCGTGGTCCTGCTGTTCCAGGCCGCCGCCACGGTCGGCACCACCTGGCTCGGCCTGCGCGCCCACGCCGACGGCCGGCTGCCCGCCGTCCTCGCGGTGCTCGCCCTGGTCTCCTTCGACGCCCTGGCCGGCCTGCCCGCCGCCGCCCGCCGGCTCGCCGGCGTCTGGGCCCGCGCCCGCCGGCTCGCCGACCTCATGGACACCCCGCCCCCGGTCACCGACCCGGCCGACCCGCTCCCGCTCCCCGCCGCCGGCCCGCTGGGCGTCGAGATCACCGACCTGCGGGTGCGTCACCGCCCCGACGGCCCCGCCGCCCTCGACGGCGTCAGCCTGCGCCTGCCGCCCGGCCGCCGGGTCGCCCTGGTCGGCGCCAGCGGCTCCGGCAAGTCCACGCTGATCGCGGCGCTGATGCGGTTCGTCCCGTACGAGAGCGGCAGCATCCGGGTCGGCGGCCGCGAACTGCGCGACTGCGCGGGCGCCGACGTCCGCCGGGTGATCACCGGCGTGACCCAGGACGCCCACGTCTTCCACACCACGATCCGGGCCAACCTGCGCCTGGCCCGCCCCGACGCCGCCGACGAGGACCTGCGCGAGGCCGCCCGCCGGGCCCGGCTGCTGGACTGGATCGAGTCGCTCCCCGACGGCTGGGAGACCATGCTCGGCGGGGACGGCGCCACCGTGTCCGGCGGCCAGCGCCGGCGCCTGCTGCTGGCCCGCGCCCTGCTCGCCGACCCGCCGGTGCTCGTCCTCGACGAACCCACCGAGGGCCTCGACCCGGACACCGCCGCCGCCGTCCTCGCCGACGTCCTGGACGCCACCCGCGGCCGCACCACCCTCCTGGTCACCCACGACCACGCCGCCCTCGCCGCCGTCGACGACGTCCTCACCCTCACCGCCGGCCGCCTCGCCCCCGCCCTCTGACCACCCCCGCCCGCCGGGGGGCGGGTGGGGGCACCACCCGCGCGTCCCTGATCGGAAGCGGGCCGGATCGGAAGCGGGCCGGAAGCCCCGGCGCCTTTCCCCGGAAGCGGCCGGACTGGTGTGCTGTCCTCCGGGAGCGGACGGCCCCGTGCGGGGGACGGCGCGGTCCGCTCCCGCCCGCCACCACCACGGGAGGGACGCATGCGGAGGCGCCGGCCACGACCCGCCGGAAGCCGCCCGGCCGGTCCGTCACCCGCACCCGTACGGTGCCTCCTGGAGGAAGCGCTCCAGCTCCAGCAGGTCGGTGCGGCGCAGGTCGTCCGGGTGCACCACGATCCGCAGCTCGGGCGCGACCGGAGTGCCGCCCAGACAGGCCCGGACGAAGGACTCCACGATCAGCTTGGCGAGCCGCCCGCGGTCCAGGTCCACGATCCGCGCGAGGCCGGAGCCGAGCATCGGCACCGCGACCGGACGGTACCGCCCGTGCAGGGCCACCGCCTCCCAGAGCCGTTCGAGGGCCAGCGCGAGGTACTCCGGACGCGACCTGGCCACCATGTCGTTGCCCAGCCGCGAGTACGCGGTGGCGAAGACCTGCCGGCGCCCGTGCGGCACCGCCACCGTCGTCCCGATCGGATACCGCAGCCGGCGCCCGTGGGGCTTGTCCCGGCTGCGCTCGCGCTCGACCACCGGCACGGACCGCAGGGCCCGCTCCAGCTCGGCGTCCAGCAGCTCGCCGCGGCCGCCGAAGAGCCGCTCCACGAGCTGCCCCTGGATGCTGGAGCGGCTGATCACCACGTCCTGGTCGATCTCGGTGTCGAAGGTGTCGGTGAAGCCCGCCACCAGATTGGCGTCCTCCTGCTCGAACAGGTCCCCGCACACCACCACGACCTCGACCGCCCGGTCGGGCAGCGCGATGCGCAGCAGCTCGTCGTCCCAGCGGCCCCGCAGCCTGGTGCGCAGCAGGCCGAGCTCGGAGGCCCAGGACGGGTCGTCCGGACGCTCCCGCACCGCCGCCTCGGCGACCGGCAGCGCGAGTTCGGGCCGGCCGAGCCTGACCCGGCAGGAGATCAGCTCCCGGCGGGCGGTGTCCTGCAGACCGGTCAGCCGGCGGATCAGCGGTTCGGCGAAGTCCTCGCCGGAGGCCTCGGCCAGCGGCCGGCCGCGGACCATGCCCAGCGCCTCCTCCAGCCGCCACGCGGCCATCGCCGGTCCGACCTGGAAGGACTCGTTGACCAGCTCGGTGAACCGGGCGCAGTCCAGCTCCGCCGCCGAGAGGCTCAGCCGGTAGGCGGTCTCCGACCCCCTGGGCGTCGAGAGCTGCTCGGTGCGCAGGACCCGTGCGCCGGCGAGCTGGTCGCCCCCGCCGATCGCGCGCCGCAGTTCGAACACCCGCTTCTGCACCTCGTTGCGGCCCCGCGCGCCCTGGCCCGGGAGGTCGGCCTGCCGGCCCCAGACGTCCCGGCGCAGTTGGCGGACCGGCACCGCCTCACCGTCCGCGGCCACCAGCCGGACCAGCAATCGCCTGGTCAGCGGCGTCAGGCGCACCGGAACCCCGTCGGACTCCACCCGCACAGGCCCCAGCACGCTCACGCGGACACCAGCCATCGGACCCCCCACCCGCCTCGTCCCCGGCCAGGAGCCGCCTCGCTCAAGGCACCGAGCAGGATAGCAACCGGTGTGCCGCGCTGGAACGTTGATGAAGGACGTGTCGGATGAGCGGTCGGTTTCCGGGCCGTTCGCCGGTGTCCCGGCGAACGGCGGCCGCCTTCCTGCGGAACACCGCGGCCGCCTTCGGTGGCGTGGCGGTGGCGGGCCAGCTCGCCGGGCCGCTCTTCCCGCACGGACTGCCCGCGCCCGGCTGGGTGACCGCCGGCGCGGCCGGGGCCTGCGTGCTCTGGGGCGCGGTGCGGGCGCGTCCGGTCCCGGTGGTGCGCCAGGAGTTCCGGCGGCCCGACATGACCGTGGTGGTGGAGGGCGGCGACCTCTTCACCGCCCCAGGTCACCTCGTCGTCGGCTTCTGCGACACCTTCGACACCGCCCCGGCGGACGGGCGCCTGATCGACGGGGGCAGTGTGCAGGCCCAGCTGCTGCGGCGGCGCTACGACGGGGACCCGGACCGGCTGGACGCCGAACTCGCCGACGCCCTGGCCGCGGTGGCCCCGCAGTCCCGTGAGCTCCGGGCGGACAAGCCGCTCGGCAAGCTCGACCGGTACCCGCTCGGCACCGTGGCCGTTCTCGGCCCCCCGTCGCGGCTGGTCTTCGCCACCGCCTACAGCCGGCTCGGCCGCGACCTGGTGGCGTCCTCCGGCGTCGAGGACCTCTGGTTCAGCCTCAACCGGCTCTGGGACGCCGTCGACCGGCGGGCCAGGACGGGCTCCGTGGCGATGCCGCTGGTGGGGTCGGGGCTCGCCCGGATGGACTACCTGGACCAGGACAGCCTGCTGCGGCTGATCCTGATGTCGTTCATCGCCCGCTCCCGGGAGGGCGCGGTCTGCCGGGAGCTGCGGGTCGTGCTGCGCCCGGCGGACCTCGCGAACGTCTCCATGCCGGAGGTCCGGGCGTTCCTGCGGAGCATGGCCGCGGGTCTGAGCGAGCGGTGACGGCGGCGGCCCGGCCGCGGTGTGCCACCGAGGCCGGGCCGTTGGCCCGTTGGCCCGTTGGTCCGTTGGGTCCGTTGGTCCGTTCGTCCCGGGGTCAGCCCCGGCGGCGGTAGGCCCCGAGGTCCCGGAACGGCT
The DNA here is from genome assembly GCF_040298605.1 of Kitasatospora sp. NPDC001527. Lineage (NCBI taxonomy): Bacteria > Bacillati > Actinomycetota > Actinomycetes > Kitasatosporales > Streptomycetaceae > Kitasatospora > Kitasatospora sp. NPDC001527. The sequence goes on from NZ_JBEPAM010000003.1 coordinate 89,172, forward strand.
CGGTGTCCAGCCAGTCGTGGCCGCTGTCGTCCACCGGGCAGCCCGCCACCCTGAGCCGCTGCGCGACCTTCCGCAGCACGATGTTGAGGTCCGCCTCCGCGCTGAACCGGATCACGTTGCGGCCCGCCAGGTCGGAGGCCGGCCGGATGTCCCCGAACTCGAGGATCACCGTCCGATCGGGAAAGGCCATCAGCACCATGCCCAGCTCGATCAGCACGTTCTGGCGCGGCTGCCCGGCGGCCTCCCGCTCGTGCAGCGGCTCGGCCGGCCCCTTCAGGTCGTCGTGCAGCCGGGCGACGTCGTCCGGGGTGAGCAGGACGAGGGCGGCGCCGGCCACCGACGGCGCGTGGGCCACCACCTCGCCGATGAACGGGGAGGCCGTCCCGGTCGTCCCGACCAGGTGCTCCCACTCCAGGGGGTTCAGTCCCAGGCCGCGCAGCAGCCCGAACGCCTTGCGCCGCACCTGCTCGTCGCGGCCGTGGACCACGAAGACGTTGCGGCCGCGCTCGGCCGCGCTCGGCGGCGCCGTGTCCGCGCGCCGCCCGGCGGCCGGCCCGCCGTCCCCGCGGTTGACGGTCTTGCCGGTGGAGAAGTCGATGTTCCCGTTGCCGAAGTGGTTGCCGAAGACGGCTCCGCCGCGGCCCGCTTCATGGTCCGTCATGGGTCGGATGTCCTTGTCCGTGGTCCGGGGGATCAGTTGTTGACCTGCTTGTTCTGCGAGAAGTCGACGTCACCGGTGCCGAAGTGGTTGCCGGCCAGGACGGTGGTCTGGTTGCGCCGGTGGTCGGCCAGGTCGACCTGGTGCTCGCGCAGGAAGCGCTCGACGAGGTGCAGCAGCCGGCGCTCCACGATCCGGGTGTACTTCTCGGCGTCCGACTGCTGGAAGTAGTGGTGGTAGGTGTCGCTGCAGGCCAGCTCCCGGATGCTGGTGCGCGCGCCGCGGTTCACCGCGAGCGTCGCGTAGCGGCCGAGGCCGAACTCGCTGCGGTCCGCGACCCCGACGAGCTCGACCTCGTAGCGCCGGCCCTCCTGGTAGTGCCGCCGCATGCGCGCGAGGCCCCGCGACAGGAGGCCCAGGGGCAGCAGGATCCTCCAGGCCCGGCCCGCCACGTGCCGCAGGGAGTCCCAGGCGGCCTGCCGCAGCAGCCGTCCGTCCAGCCGCTCCGGCAGCCGGTCGACCAGGTGGAACTCGGAGACCACCGGGGTGAGCACATGGCTGTGGAACTCGGTGTGCAGGGTGTTCCCGCGGACGTCGAAGCCCACGAACACCGAGGTGACCACCTCCTCCTCCCAGGAGCCGATCCGGGCGCACAGGTACTCGCGCGCCGCGCCGTAGCCCTCCGCCCAGTGCTCGTCCCCGTCGTCGCCGATCGCGGGCAGCGGGCTCCAGCCCTCCCCCGCCGACCGGTCGTGCACGGTGACCGCCCGGGCGTACCGGTGGCGTTCGACGGTGAGCGTCGCGATCCGCTCGGACTCCCGTGCGGCGTCGCGCAGTTCGGCGGTGATGTGGTGCTGGACGAACGCGGCCAGCTCCGCGGCGTCGAAGGGGATGACGGGCCGGCGCCTGGTCACCACCGGGGCGGACGGCCCGTCGGCCGCGTCCGGAGCCGCCCGGCCGGTGAGCCGGGCGATGAGGTCCGCCGCGTCGTCGCCCTCCTCCGGGGCCCCGAGCAGCAGTTGCGCGTTCGACCACCGGTGCAGCCGGGACCCCGCTCCGACGAACGGCCGGTAGCCCCCGAAGTAGGCGACGCCGTCCCGGGCCGACTGCTCGCGGTCGATCTTCTCGACGAGGTCGTCGTCGAGGAGGCCGACCGCCGGGCGACCGCCGTCGAAGCCCCCGCCCGGCCCGGCCTTCTTGAGCCGGGTGACCAGGGTGTGCAGGGTGGCCACCCGGCGCAGGTAGTCGGCCGACCAGAACAGCCAGAAGCCGAGCACCAGCAGGGAGAGGGCCCCGAGCACACCGGTGAAGGCGAGCACGGCCAGGAGGGCGGCTCCGACCCCGATGTACACCCAGGAGTTGCGCTGCAGCGCGCGTGCCGCGAGGGCGTGCGCGAGCACCGGCACGGCGTCGTAGCCGAACGAGGGGGCCACCGCCCGGGCCCGGTTGGTCAGCAGTTCCCTGATGACCGCGCTGCGGTAGTCCGGATCGAGGTAGGTGCCCGCCGCGAGCAGCCGGGTGGCCCGGCTGCGGGAGTCCACCCCCGGGGGAGCGGTGGGCCCGGCCGGCCCCGGCGGCGCTGAGAGGGAGGCGCCATGGATCGTCATCTGTCCTTCAGAGCTCCTGTCGTGGAGGGTCCTGCCGTCGTCGGCCGTCGTCGGCCGTCGTCATCCCGTCCGGACGACGGTGGCGCTGGTGATGGCACCGTCGGCGACGGTGTAGCTGCCGCGGAAGTGGCGGACCGTCCCGTCCGTCTGGTGGGCCTCCAGCGCGGCGGTGACCTCGTCGCCGTCGACGGCGAGCACGGACACCGTGGTGGAGGCGGTCGCGGAGAAGCCCTCGACGAAGCTGTCGTAGTCGGCGGCGAGGTTGCTCCCGCCGAGCTGCCAGGCGGTCCGGAACGCACCGGTGTTGACCGCCCTGAAGTAGTCGCGCAGCACCGCGTCGGGCCGGGTGGTCGTCGCACTCGCCGTCGCGCTCGCGGTCGCCGTCGCGCTCGCGGTCGCGGTCGCCGTCGCGGAGCCGGACGGCAGCGAGCCGAACCAGGACGAGGACGGCGAGGTCGTGGCCGCGGCCGTCGACAGGCGCGAAACGGACGGCGAGGGCGACGGCGTCCGGGTGGGTGAGGCGCTGCGGGTGGTGGGCGTGGCAACCGTCCGCGAGGCCGTCACCGGCTGCGGCTCCTCCCATCCGCCGCGGTACCCGCCACCGGCGCCCGTGACATAGGGGTCGTCGTAGTCGTCGAAACCCCCGTCGTCCGAGCCGAAGGAGATGCCGCCGTTCAGCCCGAGCAGCAGCAGGAGCACCGCCAGCGAACCCCCCGCGACGGCGAGCACCCACGTGCGGACGTCCCCGGCCGCGGGGAGCAGCGACGGCGGCGGATGGACGGGCCGGGTGGCGCCCCGGGCCCGGACCTGCGCCTCCACCGGGACCGGCGGCCCCGGGATCTTGTCGTTCAACGCGGACCTCCTGTGCGGTCACCGGCGGACTCGGGCGCGATCGCCGGCCGTCCCGCCGCCGGTCACCGCCCCCAGGATCGATCCGACCAGCCGCCCTGCTTCCGCGGCGACAACCGGAACTCTTCCGATCCGCTTCCGATGCGGTCCCGGCCCCCGCCCGACCCGCTCCGGGGCCCGCTCCGACCTCCCGCCCCGACCCCGCACCGGCCCGAACAGGCCCGGCCCGCAACGGAAAGGGCCCGGGCCGGTCTGTGCCGGTCCGGGCCCTCGTCCGTGGGCCGCCAGGGGCTCGAACCCTGAACCTACGGATTAAAAGTCCGCAGCTCTGCCGATTGAGCTAGCGGCCCGTGGCCCGGCCGGGGTGGTGGCGGCGGGCCGCCGCGATCCTACCCGGTGGGGTCGGGCTCACGCGGCCGGTGTCCAGTGGGCGGTGCGCACGCGGCGGAGCCAGGCGTCGGCGGGGCGCTCGTCGGGGCGCTCGGGCAGGACGCCGGGGCGGTCGAGGCGGTCGGCGGCGGCGGTGAGGAGGCGTTCGGCGCGGTCGGGGTCGTCGGCGATGCGCTCGCCGAGCTCGCGGACGCGCTCCGGGTCGGGCAGCCGGACCAGGTTGTGGCCGGCCTCGTGCAGGCGGACGGCCTGGTCGAGCAGCCGGACCAGGTGGCGGGCGTGCTTGGCCGCCCTCGCCCGGGAGGCCGGGTCGGAGGTGTCGCGGGTCCGCAGCTTGCGGAACTGCTGGGTGGCGTAGCCGAGGTAGGCGTTGCGCACGGCCCGGGCGCTGAGGAAGGAGCGGCGGATGCCGATCAGCTCCTCGCCGAGCGGGGTGCGGACCTCGTAGAGGTCGTCGGGCAGCCAGACCAGCTCGGAGGCGGTGGGGTTGCAGCCGAGCGCCAGCCGGCACCACTTGGCGGCCTCGTGCAGGGTGCGGTCCGGGGCGGTGGTGACCTGCGACTCGGCGGGGCGGTGCAGGCCGTGGAAGCGTTCGGTCGGGGCGGCGAACAGGCCGAGCCGGTCGACGTCGGAGCCGGCGTGGGCCAGTCCGTACGCGGTCGAGCCGACGATGCCGGAGAGCAGGACGGTGCCGGGCGGGACGGACACGGGCGGGACGGACACGGGCGGGACGGACACGGGCCGGGCGGACATGGGCCGGGCTCCTCTCCTCGGACGCTCCCGGGGAGTCTGCCCGGCGGGGCGGCGCGGGGCGAACGGATTTCCGGCGGCCGGGGTACGGCGGGCGGGTAGGGTGCGGAGCATGTCGACCGCGAACGGTTCCGAACAGCCCGGCGTCGTCCTGATCACCGGTGCCGGCCGCGGCATCGGCGCCGCCACCGCCCTGCTGGCCGGGCGGCGCGGGTACCGGGTGTGCGTCAACTACCGGGCGGACGAGGCCGCCGCCGCCTCGGTGGCGGAGGCGATCCGGGGCGGCGGCGGCACCGCGCTCGCCGTCCGCGCGGACGTCACCCGCAGCGCCGAGGTGGCCCGGCTGTTCGACACCGTCGACGCCGAACTCGGGCCGCTCACCGCCCTGGTGAACAACGCGGGCACGCTGGAGCGGCAGGGCCGGCTGGAGGACATCGACGAGGAGCGGCTGAACCGGATCTGGGCCGCCAACATCACCGGCCCGTTCCTGTGCGCCGCGCAGGCCGTGCGCCGGATGTCCACCCGGCACGGCGGGCGCGGCGGCGCCATCGTCAACGTCTCCTCGGCGGCCTCCCGGCTCGGCTCGCCCAACGAGTACGTGGACTACGCGGCGGCCAAGGGGGCCGTCGACTCGATGACCCGCGGGCTGGCCCTGGAGGTCGCGGCCGAGGGCGTCCGGGTCAACGCCGTGCGCCCCGGCCTGATCCACACCGGCATCCACGCCCTGGGCGGCGAGCCCGGCCGGGTCGACCGGGTCGCGCCGGACCTGCCGATGCGCCGCGGCGGGCAGCCCGAGGAGGTCGCGGAGGCGATCCTCTTCCTGCTGTCGCCGGCCTCCTCGTACACCACGGGCGCCTTCCTGGACGTCTCCGGCGGACGGTGACGGGCAGGCCGTCCGGCGCCTGGAGGTGAAGTCGGCTTCAGGTCAAGATCGGAAAGGCGGATCCTCTCCTTCCCCTGGCGCGGTCCGCGCCCATACCGTGGTGGCCATGACCGACGACGTGCAGTCCGCCTTCATCGACATCCCCGGGGTGCGCAACTTCCGTGACGCCGGGGGCGTCGGCGCGCTCCGCCGGGGCGTCCTGTTCCGCTCCGGCTCCCTCCACGAGCTCGCCCCCGAGGGTGCCCTGCGCCTCAAGGCCCTCGGCCTGCGCACCGTGATCGACCTGCGCAGCCGGTTCGAGCTGGACGTCTGGCCGGACCTGCGGCACGACCTCGACCACGAGACGTTCAGCCTCCCCACCCTGCCCGCGAACCGGGAGGACGCCGAGCACCCCTGGCCGGAGGACCAGGCCACGCTCTACCCGTTCATGGCCGCCACCGCCGGCCCGTCGCTGGTCGCCGCGATCCGCCGTCTCGGCGCCCCCGGCACCCTGTCGGCCGTCGTCCACTGCGCCGTCGGCAAGGACCGCACCGGCCTCACCATCGCCGTCGTCCAGTCCCTGCTGGGCGCCTCCGAGGCCGACATCACCGCCGACTACCTGCTCTCCAACACCGGCCTGGGCCTGCTGGACGGCCCCACCCCGTACACCGACGAAACCGGCGCCGAGCGGATCTCCCGGCCGGTCTCGGCGGAACTGCTCGCCTCCTCCTTCGCCTGGATCCACGACCGTCACGGCTCCCTCCCCGCCTACCTGCACGCCCACGGCGCCACCGACGCCGACCTCGACGCCCTCCGGGCCAACCTGTCGGCCTAGGGCGGAGGACGCGGCGATGAGACGGGGGGAACTGCTCGCCGCCCTGGGCCGGCTCCGGCAGGCGAACACCGGCGGGGTGCGGGCCCCGCACAAGCCGCTGCTGCTGCTCTGGCTGCTGGGCCGGCACGCCCGGCTGGGCACCAGCGCCGTCCCGTACCCGGAGGCCGAGGAGCCGGTCAGCCGGCTGATCAACGACTTCGGGCCGGCCGTCGGCCCGGCGACGGCCGCGCAGCGGGCGGCGATGCCGTTCGTCCACCTGGAGCGGAGCCTCTGGTCGCTGTGCGACGCCGCCGGGCGCGAGCTCGGCACGGCGGACGTCCAGGGAAGCGGCGCGGCGCTGCGCCGGGTGGGCGCGGTGGGGCGGCTGCGGCCCGAGGTCGAGCGGCTGCTCACCGAGGACCCGTCGGCCGGGCCGGTGGCCGTCCGGCTGCTGCTCGACCGGCACTTCACGCCCAGTCTGGAGGCGGCGATCTGCGAGGAGGCGGACGTCGCCCTGCCGGACCTGGACGTCGGCGATCTGGACGTCCCCGGGCCGGACAGCGGAGCAGCCGACGACGAAGCATCGGACACCGCCGCGGCGGACGGCGCGGCGCGGGAGCCGGCCTTCCGGCTGGTCCGCCGGCGGGTGCGGGCCGCCGGGTTCGCCGCCGACGTGCTGCGGGCGTTCGACCACGCCTGCGCGTTCTGCGGGTACGACGGCCGGCTCGGCCGCCACCCGGTCGGCGTCGAGGCCGCGCACATCCAGTGGCACAGCCAGGGCGGCCCCGACGTCCTCGCCAACGCCTTCGCGCTCTGCTCGCTGCACCACGCCCTGTTCGACTTCGGCGTGCTCGGCGTGACGGAGGACCGCACCGTGCGGATCTCCCCGCACTTCCGGACCGACTCCCCCGCCGGCCGGGCCGTCCGGGCGCTGCGCGACCGCCCGGTGCCGCTCCCGCACGGCCGGCCGGCCGCGCCGCGCGCCCACGCCTTCCTGCGCTGGCACGACCGGTCGGTGTTCAAGCACGAGGGGCACCCGCTGGGCTGAGCGGCGGCCCGGGACTACTGCCGTTCCAGGTGCCACCACTGGGTCGGGGAGTCGGTGTCCTCCCACTGGTGGACCGGGGCGGTGGGGTCGGCGGGGGCGGTGAGCGGCTTGCCGCTGACGAAGCTGGTGAGGGTGCAGGTGCCGGGGGCGTCGACGTGGTGCTCGACCAGCCACTCCTGGGCGCCGAAGGCGTTGGCGGACCACTGCTGGACGGGCACGCCGTCGTCGGTCGCGGCGCCGGTGACGTCCAGGCGCTTGCCGCCGGCGACGTTCTCGACGTGGAACAGCGCGCCGCCCGGGTGGACGGCGGTCAGCCGCCAGAGCTGGGCGTCCGAGCCGTCCTCGGCTCCGAGCAGCACCTTCACGCCGCTGCGGCGGCTGCCGCCGGGGACCTCCAGCAGCAGGCCGGTGGCGACGTTGCGGATCCGGTAGAGGCCGTCGGTGATCTCGTGGTCGGTCACCGGGCGAGTCTCCCACCCGGGACCGACAGCCCGGGACCGACCGCCGGGGACCGAGCGCCAGGGGCCGCGCACCACGGACCGCTCGCCGGGGACCGGCAGCCGCCCCCCGGACGGCGGGCGCCTATGCTGCGGCGAATGGTGTTCGACCCTCACTCCACGCAGGACGGCCGCCCCGGCGGGCCGTCGGACAGTCAGCAGTCCGCCCTCACCGGGGCGGTGGGCGCCCTGGAGCACGCCGTGGCCGGCCTGGCGGACGGCGGGGACGGCGCCGGCGAGCGCTTCGACGCGGCGCTGCGCCGGCTGGGCGGGCACCTCGGGCCCGCCGGGGAGGCGGAGTCGGCGGCGGTCGGCCCCCGGCTGGCGGCGCTGCTGCCGGACACCCCGCTGTTCCCCCGCGCCCATCTGGCGATGATGACCGGCGCCTGCGTGGAGCGCGGCGCCGACCCGGAGGCCTGCGCCGACGGGGTGCTCGCCGGCCTGCGCGAGGCCCTGACCGGCGCGCTGCTGCTGCTCGACCGGTGGGCGGAGAGCGGCGGGGACGCCCTGCCGGACCCCGACGGGGACGACCCCGGCGCGGCCCACGCCCGGCTCGTCGAAGACGGGCGCACGGACCCCTGGCGCGCCCACCGGGCGGTGGCCGGCTGGTGGACGCTCGGCCTGTGGCAGCGCGCCGCGTTCGCGCTCTGCACGCACGCCGCGGTGCGCCGGGCGGCCCGCGCCGACGGGGTGGCGGACGTCCTCACCGAACTGATCGACCGCTACCGCGAACGCTCCGAACTGCACGACCTCAAGGGCCTGCGGTACCTGGCCGCGACCCTCGACGACGAGCCGCTGCTCGTCCTGCACCGCCCGAGCGGCACCGGCTACCTGCTCCGGATGGACGGCCTGACCGACAACTTCCAGCTGCACACGCTGCTCGCCGAGGCACTGATCGGCGGCGGCCACCTGCCCGGCACCCGCCCCGACCCGGAGGTGGTCGCGCTCAGCCGCACCCGGTGGCTGGACGGGCGCCGGTTCATCGCGACCGGCGCCTTCAACCTGGTCGCGCCGGACGGCGGCTGGATCTGGAACGAGGGCATGCCGGAGTCCATCCCGGTGGTGGACGGCGTGCGGACACTCGTGCTGGACCCGCAGCCGTACGAGCGGAGCTGGGCGGCCGGACGGTTCGTCGAGCAGGTCCCCGGCGACCTGCGGCTGGAGCGGGTCCTGGCGCCGGAGGAGGCCTCGGCCCGGCTCGCGGCCGTCGCGCCGGCGCTGCCCTTCGAGCAGGCGACGCGGTAGGGCGGGCGACGCGGTAGGGCGGACGGCGGTTCCGGGGCCGTGGAGGCGGCGGGTTATCGTCGGGAGTCCGAGGAGTCCCGAGAACCTGCCGCGGATCCGCACCGGATCCGCCGAGGAGTGGAGTCGACGATGGCGAGGATCCCGAACGCGCTCGCGAGCACCGCACCGGCCGCGCTGACCGCGGCGGGCGGTCTGGTCGGCGGCTACGGCGTCGCCCGGTGGACCGGGAAGCGGCAGCTCGGCGGCGCGGTGCTGGCCGTGGCCGGCGCCGGCGCCGGCGCGCAGTGGCACCGGCGTTCGGGCGCGCCCGCGGCGGCCGCGCTGACCGGCCTGTACGTGGCGGCCTTCGGCGGCTCGCACCCGCTGGCGAAGAAGATCGGCGCCTGGCCGGCGGTCTTCGCCGTCACCGGGGTGGTGACGGCCGCCTCGGCGCTCACCTCGGTGCTGGTCACCCGCAAGGGCTGAGCCCCGCGCACAGGGCGCACAGGGCCCTGTGCGCCGGCCCCGCGCACAGGCCCCCCGTGCACAGGCTCCGCGCGCGCCGGGCGGTGGCCCTACCCGCCGAACCGGGCCTCGAAGGCGGCCCGGTTCGGCGAGACCGGCGTCCGGTCCCAGACCGCGAAGACCACCCGGTCGAAGGCCGCGCCGTGGCGGGCCAGCGCGTACTCGAAGGCCTCCGCGACCTCGGCCGGGTCGTTGCGGAACACCCCGCAGCCCCACGCCCCGAGCACCAGCGCGCGCACCCCGTGCCGGGCCGCCGTCGCGAGCACCCGCTCGGCCCGCTCGGCGAGCACGCCCCGGACGTCCACGCCCCCGGGGGTGCGCAGGGTCAGCTGGCCCGCGTTCGGCGCGGGCGAGGTCAGGAACGTCACGCCGTAGGGCCGCGCCAGCAGCCCGCCGTCCTCGCCCCGGACCACCGGCACCCCGGGCGAGACGATCACCCGGTGGCCGTACCGGAGGTCGGTGGAGGCCCGGTGCGCCTCGTAGTAGTCCGGTGCCTCCAGCAGGCAGGTGTACAGCAGGGCGCTGCGGCAGAGGTCCTCCTCCTGGGCGCGGGCGCCGCGCAGGTAGCCGCCGCCGGGGTTGCGCGCGGAGGCGAAGTTGAGCACCCCGACCGTCCCGGCGCCCGCCTCGACCAGCCGGCGGGCTGCCTGAATGCTCCCCTCGGCCGTCACCTCGACGGGGCCCGCCGTCGGACCGGGCCCGCCCGCCGCGACCAGGGCGTCCAGCGCGGCCGGGCCGTAGGACACCGTGCCGGCCCGCGCCGCCGCCAGCTGTTCGGCCACCTCGACGAGTTCGCCCCCGGTCGCGCGATAGCTCCCCCGTTCGGCGATGCCCTCGTTCACCGTCGCCACATCACGCAGTCTGCTGCTCATGCCGCCGACCGTAGGCGACGGCGGGCGCGCCGCGCCACTGGTTATTCTCGGTTGTAGAACAACAGCGTCGGCGCCAACGGCGACGGGCCCGCCCCACCGAAGTGGAACGGGCCCGTCGCGGGTGCGTCAGGTGCTAAGCGGCGTCAGTTCTTCCAACGCGGCTTGCGGTCGTCGCGGTTGAAGCCGGAGTTGAAGCCACCGGAGCGGCCACCGCGGTCGTCACGGTCCCGGTTGAAGCCACCGGACTGCGGACGGCCGCCGGAGCGGTGGTCGTCGCGGCGGGCGAACGGACGGTTGTTGCTGCCGCCGCGCTCGTCACGGTCCCGGCCGAAGGAACGGTCGCGGTCGCCGAAGGAACGGGCCGGACGGTCGCCGAAGGAACGGCCACCGCGGTCGTCACGGTCCCGGTTGAAGCCACCGCGGTCACGGTCACCGAAGGAACGGCCACCACGGTCGTCACGGTCCCGGTTGAAGCCACCGCGGTCACGGTCACCGAAGGAACGGCCACCACGGTCGTCACGGTCCCGGTTGAAACCACCGCGGTCACGGTCACCGAAGGAACGGCCACCACGGTCGTCACGGTCCCGGTTGAAACCACCGCGGTCACGGTCACCGAACGAGCGGCCACCACGGTCGTCACGGTCCCGGCCGAAGGAACGGCCACCGCGGTCACGGTCACCGAACGAGCGGCCACCACGGTCGTCACGGTCCCGGCCGAAGGAACGGCCACCGCGGTCGTCGCGGTCCCGGTTGAAGGAGCGGCCACCGCGGTCGTCACGGTCGCGGTTGAACGACGGGCGCTCGGTGCGCGCCTCGCGGTACGACGGCGCGCGCTCCTCGGCCACCGGGGCGGCCGGCTCGGCGGCGGCCACCGGGGCGGCGGCCTCGTCGGCGGCGGCACCCTCGGTCTCGGCCTCGGCGGCCGGGGCCTCGTCCTCGATGCCCAGCTCGGCCCGCTCGCGCGCGGCACGCGCGGTCAGGCGGTCGGCCTCGTCGCGCAGCTCGGCGGCGCGGCGCTGGGCGCGCTCCAGCTGGCGGGTCATGTCGGCGACCTCGCGCTCGGCGGCGCCGGCGATGTTGGCCGCGCTCTCCGCCTGGACCTCGACCAGCGAGCGGGCGCCGGTGATCCGGGCCACCTCGGCGTCGAAGGCGTGGTCCAGGATGTGGCGGCTGGCCTCGACGCCCGCGTCCTCCATCAGGCGGAAGACGCCGCGGCGCTGGTGCGGCAGCACCAGGGTGACGACGGTGCCGGAGCGGCCGGCGCGGGCGGTACGGCCCGAGCGGTGCAGGTAGTCCTTGTGGTCGCCGGCCGGGTCGACGTTGAGCACCAGGTCGATGCCGTCGACGTGGATGCCGCGCGCGGCGACGTCGGTGGCGACGACGACGTTGACGTAGCCGTCCTTGAAGTCGCCGAGCACCCGGGTGCGGGCGCCCTGGGTCATGCCGCCGTGCAGCGCGTCGGCCTTCACACCGGCCTCGACCAGCTGCTCGGCGACGCGGTCGGCGCCCATCTGGGTGCGGACGAAGATGATCGTGCGGCCCTTGCGGGCGGCGATCGCGTTGGTGATCGGCGCCTTGTCCTTGGGCTTCACCACGAGGATGTGGTGGGTCATGGTGGTGACGGCGCCGGCCGACGGGTCGACCTCGTGGGTGACCGGGCTGTTCAGGTAGCGCTTCACCAGGGTGTCGATCTCGTTCTCCAGGGTGGCGGAGAACAGCAGGCGCTGGCCGCCGGCCGGCACCTGGTCGAGGATCTCGGTGACCTCGGGCAGGAAGCCCATGTCGGCCATCTGGTCGGCCTCGTCGAGGACGGCGACCTGGACGTCGTCCAGCTTGGCCGAGCCGCGGTTGATCAGGTCGCGCAGGCGGCCCGGGGTGGCGACCAGGACGTCGACGCCGCGCTCCAGCGCGTAGATCTGGTTCGACATCGAGGTGCCGCCGCAGACCACCTTGAGGCGCTGGCCGAGGACCGAGCCGAACGGCTCCAGGGCGTCGGCGACCTGCATGGCCAGCTCGCGGGTCGGGACCAGGATCAGGCCGCGCGGGTGCTTGGCGCGGGTGCGCTCGCCGTCGGCGAGGCGGGTCAGCAGCGGCAGGCCGAAGCTGAGGGTCTTGCCGGAGCCGGTGCGCCCGCGGCCCAGCACGTCCTTGCCGGCCAGGGCGTCCGGGATGGTCGCGGCCTGGATCGGGAACGGGGTGGTGACGCCGCGCTTGGCGAGGGCGCGGACGACCTCGTCCGGCAGGCCCAGGTCGCCGAACGTGATGGTCGGCTCGGCGTCGGCGGCCTCGTCGGCGTCGGTGGAGTCCTCGACGGACTCGGCCGACTCGACGGTGTCGGTGTCGGTGTCCTCGACGGCGTCGACGGCGGCGATCAGCTCGGCGTCGGCCTCGGCGGGAACGGTGGTGGTGGCATCGGCGGCGGACTCGCTCGCGGGCATGGCGAAGCGGGCGTCGTCAACGAGAGACATGCAAAACCTTCCGGAAGTGGCACGCGCCAAAGTCCGGGGTTCTGTTTCACAACCGCCTCTATGCGGTCAGCCACGGATCGCCGGAACGCGCCAAGGGCGCCAGATGGGAGTAGGGCGCCAGTCAAATGGATCAAACGAACGATCTACCACCATAGACGACCCTCGGGATCGGAGGCAAACGCGCTGGCCAGGCTGGGGATCGGCGCTCAGTGGCCACTCGGCGCCCCCGGGCTGGAGGGCACCGTGGCGCTCGGGGCGGGGGTCGGCTCCGGCGCCGTGGTGGCGGTCGGGGCGGGCGTGGTGTGGCCGGGCTCCGAGGAGGGGCGCCCGGTGGGGCTGGCCGCCGGGGCGGCCGTCGTCGTGCCGCCGGAACCCGTACCGCCGCCCCCGGTGGACCCGGCACCGCCCGAGGGGCCGCCGGGGCCGCCCGTACCGCCACCGCCCGCCGCACCCCCGCCCGGGCCGCCCGAGCCGCCCGTGGCGGCGCCCCCGGTGCCCGGACGGGGCGCGGGGCTGGCGTTCGCGCCCCCCGCACTGCCGGGCGCGCCGGGCGCGGCCTCGCCGGGGGCCTCCGCCGCCACGGGCTCCGCGCCGGTGGGCGCGCCGTTCACCCCGCCCGCCCCGTTGCCGCCGCCCGCGCCCACCGCGCCGTTCGCGCCACCGGCCGCCTCACCGCGGGCCGCGTTCAGCCCGCCGGTCGACGCGCCCTGGGCCTGCACGCCCGCCGCCCGGGGCTCCGAGCGCCCGGCCGCACCCCCCTGGTGCGCCCCGCCGCTCGGCGAGGCCGACGCGGTCGCCCCCGGCCTGGTCGGCGTCCCGGCCTGGCCGACCGGCACCGTGCCGTGCTTCTCGTCCGCACCCGGCCCGACCGACATGCAGCCGGTCAGCCCCAGCCCCGCCACCGCCAGAACCGCCGCGCCGCGCAGCACCGCGCTGCGGACCACCGCCGTTTCGCGCTCCGTCACCGCACGCACCACCCGCACCGCACGCATCGCCGCCACCGAGTCCCTCTCCTGCACCCGCCCCGCCCGGGCCGCCCACCCACCGCGCACGGCCACCCTTGCGGGTGTCCAACGGCCGCCGGGGGCGCGCGGACACGGGTGGGGCACCGGAAGCACCCGGACGGGCACCGGACCGCCGCGCCCGGCCCGGCCGCGCTCAGCCCCAGAGCGCCGCGGCCAGCTCCGCGCCCGCGTACACCGCCGCCAGGCCCGCCGCGACGCTGCCGGCCGCGTTCGCCACCGCGTACCGCCCGGCCCCGCCCTGCGCCAGCCGCAGCGTCTCGTACGAGAAGGTCGAGTACGTGGTCAGCGCCCCGCACAGCCCGGTCCCGAGCAGCAGCTGGACCTGCGAGGACGCGGCCCCGGCCGCCACCGCCCCGGTCACCAGCCCGAGGACCAGGCAGCCGGACACGTTCACCACGAAGGTCCCCCACGGGAACACCGAGTCGTGCCGGAACTGCACCGCCCGGTCGGTCAGGTACCGCAACGGCGCGCCGACCACCGCGCCGGCCACCACCAGCAGCCAGTTCACGCCCCGCCCTCCCCCGCCGCCGCGCCGCCGCCGGCCGGGCGCCCGGCGTACCGGACCACCTCGCACCGCTCCAGGGTCACCAGCCCCTCCACCGCCAGCTCCTCCAGCTCGGGCAGGAACGCCCGCACCCGCTCCTCGGTGTCCACGACCACCACCGCCACCGGCAGGTCCTCGCTCAGCGACAGCAGCCGCGCCGTGTGCACCATCGAGGACGCGCCGAACCCCTCGACCCCCCGGAACACGCTCGCCCCGGCCAGCCCGGCCGCCCGCGCCCGGTGCACGATCTCGCTGTACAGCGGGCGGTGGCGGCAGCGGTCGTTCTCGCCGACCAGCACGGTCAGCCGCAGCGCCGGACCGCCCGGCCGGGGCTCCGCCGCACCCGTCACACCGGCCTCCCGGCCCCGCGCACCAGCAGACGGCGCGTCACCGCGGCCGCCGCCCAGACCGCCGCCATCGCCGCCACGAGGGTGAGCCCCAGATACGCCACGGCCGGCCCCGGCCGCCCCTCCACCAGCAGCCGGCGGACGTCCACCGCGTACGTCGAGAAGGTCGTGAAGCCGCCCAGCACGCCGGTGCCGAAGAACGGCCGCAGCAGCGGACGGGCCGGCCGGCCCTCGGTGACCACCACCAGGAAGACCCCGATCACGGCGCACCCCACCACGTTCACCAGCAGCGTCGTCCACGGGAACGCCGACGGCCCGGTCGTCCAGACCAGGCCCGCGCCGTACCGGGCGGTCGCCCCCAGCGCCCCGCCCGCGGCCACCACCGCCACCGCCGGCCCCTGCCCGCGCAGCACCGGCGGCCGTCGCCGCCGCCGCGCGCCGGCCGCCGCGCCGTCCGCCACCAGGTCCTCCGAGGTCGCCACAGACCCATGAAACACCGCCCCCGACCGCCTGGCACGCCGTCACCGCAGACCCGACAATGAACCGGTGGAGATGACCCGGGAAGAGTTCGAGGTACTGGTCGCGGACGCGCTCGACCGGATCCCGCCGCAGCTCGCGGCGATGATGGACAACGTCGCCGTCTTCGTCGAGGACGAGCCCGACCCCGCCGACCCCGAGCTGCTCGGCCTCTACGAGGGCACCCCGCTCACCGAGCGCGGCGAGTGGTACGCGGGCGTCCTGCCGGACCGGATCATCGTCTACCGCGGCCCGACCCTGCGCCTGTGCGAGGACCGCGAGCAGGTCGTCGAGGAGGTCCGCACCACGGTCATCCACGAGGTCGCCCACCACTTCGGCTTCGACGACCACGAGCTCGACGAACTGGGCTGGTCCTGACCCCCGCCGCCCGCCCGGCCGAAACCCGTTTTGGCGTTCGGCCCCGCATCCCATATGCTTCTCGACGTCCCCGAACGCTGGAAACAGCCGGACAGGCCGCAAGCCCTCATCGTCTAGTGGCCCAGGACGCCGCCCTTTCAAGGCGGTAGCACGGGTTCGAATCCCGTTGGGGGCACGCAGTACCGTAGTAAAGTGCATGACCGAAAGACCCTGAAGTGGTTCGCCACTCCGAGGTCCCGTGGAGCAGTTGGTTAGCTCGCCACCCTGTCAAGGTGGAGGTCGCGGGTTCAAGTCCCGTCGGGATCGCTCGTCTCGCAAGAGACGGTGCAGTACGGCCAGGTAGCTCAGTTGGTACGAGCGTCCGCCTGAAAAGCGGAAGGTCGCCGGTTCGACCCCGGCCCTGGCCACATCGCCTGACCAGGCACGATGCCCTCGAAGCAGCTCGCTTCGGGGGCATTTTCATGCCGTTTGACGCCAACGGCACGGCGGTCAGCTGCGGGAACGAGCGAGGCCCCCGCAACGGCCCGAGGAGCGGGGTCCACGGCGAGCATCGTGCAGGAGCGCTGTCGGTCCCGGCGCCGGACTACTCTGAGGATGTTGCCCGGCACACCCCAGGAGACACCGCGCATGAACCCGGAGCACTTCGCACTCCTCGAAGAAGCCCGCCGGAGCCTGCCCGACGGATTCAAGGTGGAGATCTCGGGCGACACCATCGTCATGATGGTCAGCCCCTCGGGCATCCACCAGCGGAACCTGCTGCTGGTCCGCCGCCAGTTCGACAGGCACGCCCCGGTCGAACTGCTGCCGAGCGAGAACACCGACCTGGTGTCGCCCAAGGTCGGTACGAGCCGTAACCCGGACCTGACCTACCTTCCGAGCGAGGCCTTGGAGACGTCCGACAACCAGGTCCCGTCCGAGCTCGCCGCCGTCGCCGTCGAACTGGTATCCCCCTCGAACCCGGAGAACGACTGGGTGGGGAAGGTCCGCGACTACCCGTTGATGGGCATCCCGTTGTACCTGCTGGTCGACGCCCGGCAGAAGACCGTCACCCTGTTCAGTCGGCCCGACGGTACGAAGTACCACCGCCGCGAGGACATCGAGTTCGGCGAGACGCTGCACATCCCCGAACCGTTCGGCTTCGATCTGGTCACGAGCGACCTGCTGCCGTACTGACCTGCGCCGGATCGCGTTCCGCGCCACCGATTGACGCCAACGCTGACGCCAACCGGTCAGGACGACGGCGCCCGACAGCGACCTTCCACGGACGGCAGAGGTGCCCACGCCGGGGCATTCCCCTGCCCCGGCGTGGCCTGAAAAGCGGAAGGTCGCCGGTTCGACCCCGGCCCTGGCCACAGGAGCCCGAAAAGGCACGATGCCCTCGAAGCAGTTCGCTTCGGGGGCGTTTTCGTGTCCGCCGACGCCAACGGCACGGCGGACGGCCGGCTGCCGGTCCCGGCCGGGCTCGCCGCGGGTCGCCGTCGGGCCGGTCTCCCCCGCGAACCCGGAGACCGCGCCGGAGAAGGCCCCGGAGAGCGAACTCTCCGGGGCCTTCTCCGTGTCACCGGGCCGGTGGGGGTCAGCTGTCCAGCCACTTCCCGTCGGTGGCGATCAGCGAGCCGTCGGCGGCGTAGAGGCGCAGCTCGGCCGGGATGCCGCGCTTGGCGACGGCGATCCAGCGCGCCTCGGAGTCGCCCAGGGCGAGGACGGCGGGCTCGGCGGTGACGCCGTCGGTCCACCGCACCTCGGCGCGGGCGACGTCCGGCTGCACCAGTCCGGCCTGGGCCTTGGGGACGTGGAACAGCGGGTCGGCCTCGCCGTTCTTGGCCTGGCGGCCCAGCCAGACCTTGCCGAAGCGGTCCCCCGACCCGCCGTAGGTGAGGCCCACCGGGGCGCCCGGCGGGGCGATCAGGGCCTCCGCGGGCGTCGCCAGCCGCTTGCCGTCCAGGACGTAGTAGAAGACCACGTGGTCCGCGTCCGGCGTCCCGTACTGGTTGACGTACTCCTCGGTCGGCGCGGGCCAGGGGTAGCCCGCGGCGGCGTCCTCCGCCCAGATCAGCCGGGCCTGCTCGTGGATCCGCTCCTTGCCCGGGGCGGGCCACAGGGCCGCCCAGACGCTCCACGGCTTGCCGTCCTCGGTGCCCGTGAGCACCTGGATCCGGGTCGGCACGAGCGGGTCGCGGGGGCCCTGGGCCCCGGCCGGGGCGGCGCCCGGGACCAGGACGGCCGAGACGTCGGCGGAGGAGACCGCCACCGCCGCGCCGCCGGCCGCCGGACCGCCGGGCCCCACCCCGCCGTTCACCGCCGCGACGCCGCCCGCCACGGCGACCAGGGCCAGCGCCAGCGCGCCGCCCAGGGAGGCCCGCCGCCGGACCACCCGCCGCCGGCCGCCGGCCAGCACCGCCGCGTACGGCGCCGGTCCCGTCTCCACCGTTCCCGCCAGCCCGGACAGCGCCCGGGTCACCTCCTCCTCGCCCTCGACCGCCGCTTCCACGGATGTCCCGTCGTGGTTCATGCCGCATCTCCGATGCTCGTCCTGGTGATGAGTGAGGAGAGTTCGCGCAGCTTGGCGATGCCCTTCGACGCCTGGCTCTTGACCGTGCCCACCGAGCAGCCCATCGCGGCGGCGGCCTGGGTCTCGCTCAGGTCCTCCCAGTAGCGCAGCACCACCGCCTGGCGCTGCCCGGGCGGCAGCGTGCCGAGTGCCTCCAGCAGGGCGGCCCGGTCGTCCAGCCGCGCGAAGCCGTCCGGGCCGGACCGCTCCGGCACGGCGGTGACCAGCTGTTCCGGCACCCGGCGGCGCCGGAAGCGGCGGGCGTGCTCGTTGACCACGATCCGGCGCACGTAGGCGTACGGGTCGTCGGCCCGGGTGACCCGCCCCCAGGCGGCGTAGGTCCGTTCCAGCGCGGTCTGCACCACGTCCTCCGCCAGGTAGCGGTCCCCGGTCAGCAGGAACGCCGTGCGGATCAGCCGTGGCCAGGCACCGGTCACGAACGCGTTGAACTCCGCGTCCCGCTCGGCCTTCTTGGCTCCCATGAGTACCTCCTCGCCCCACCAGAGCCCGCGTCGGCCGCGAACCGTTGCCGGGAACGCCGGCGGCCGGCCCCGGAGGACCGGCCGAACGGGCAGGGCCGCAGGTCAGGAGGCCATGCAATCAGGAGGCGGGCGGGATGTTGAAGTTGAGCCGGAACAGGTTCCCCGGGTCGTACACCGCCTTGAGCTCCGCCAGCCGCCGGTGCACCGGCTCCGGGTAGGCGGTGCGCACGGTGGCCGGGCCGGCGTCGTCCAGGCCGAAGAAGTTGGCCAGCGCCCCTCCGGTGGACCACGGCCGCAGGCGCTCGTGCAGGGCGGCGTGCGCGGCGCGCAGCTCCTCCAGCCCGACCGGGCCGATCATCGCGGTGGAGAAGGCGAGGTACTCGGCGTCCCGGCCGCCGACCGCGTTCGGCACGGCCGGCTCGCGCGAGTACGCGCCGCCCTGCAGCCGGAACTCGACGATCAGCGGGCTGCCGGCGTCCGGCCCGGCGAGCTCCAGGACGGCGTCCGCGGTGGCCGGGGTGAACTCCCGCAGCGCGCTGTTGCGGTCGTACGCGGGGTGCGCGAACGGCGGCTCGTGGTGGATCGTGCCGGCCTCGGTGAAGGGCAGCTCCCGGACGGTGTCCAGCAGCGGGGTGCCGAGCGCGCGCAGCGGCCGCACCCACTCCTCGCCCTCCCCCGCCGCACCGCTCCAGGCGACCCGCAGGACGGCGGCGTACCGGCCGCGGATCGGCTCGGGGACGGCGTCCAGGTCGGGGTAGCGGATCAGCTGGGCGGAGGTGGCCAGCGCCTCGGGGACGGTCCGGCTCCACGCCGCCCAGCCGTGCAGCGCGGCGGCCGCGGAACCGGCGGGGAAGTAGAGGCCGCCGCCGTACAGGCCGGTGCAGGGGACGAGGTCGATCTCCATCTCGGTGACGATCCCGAAGTTGTCCTTGCCGCCGCGCAGCGCCCAGAACAGCTCGGGCTCGGTGTCCGGCGTCGCGGTGCGGTGCCGGCCGTCGGCGGTGACCACCTCCAGACGGCGCACGTGGTCGGCGGCGAAGCCGTGCCGGCGGCCGAGCAGGCCGATGCCGCCGCCGAGGGTGTAGCCGACCGCGCCGACGTCCGGGTTGGAGCCGCTGAGCGGGGCGAGGCCGTGCGCGGCGGCGGCGGCGATCACCTCGCGCCAGCGGACGCCGGCCCGGACGGTGGCGGTGCGGGCGGCCGGGTCGACGGTGACGCCGTCCAGGCCGGAGGTGTCGACCACCAGCTGGCCGTCGGTGGGCACGGAGATGCCGTGGCCGGTGGCCCGGACGGCGACGGCGAGGCCCTGCGCGGCGGCGTACCGGACGGCCGCGGAGACGTCCCCCGGGTCGGCGGCGGACACCACCAGGGCCGGGTGGTGGTCCAGCGCGAGGTTGTAGCCGGTCCGTCGGGCGTCGTAGTCGGCGTCTCCCGGCCGGTGCACCGGCCCCTTGGTCTCGATCATGCCGGGAGGCTAACCCGCTCGGGGGCGGAGCAATCCCGTCCGCATCCGGTCTCTGTCAGGTTCCCCATCAAGGGAGTTGACTTTCCGTCAGTCCGGCTCACCGGCTGTCGGCGGAGGCGCGGGTCATGATCTCCAGGTTGTGGCCGCTCGGGTCCTCGAAGTAGGCGCCGCGGCCGCCGAACCAGTCGTTGACCCGGCCGGGGTGACGGTGGAACGGGTCGGCCCAGTAGGTGAGCCCGCGCTCCTCGACGCGGCCGAGGATGGCGTCGAACTCCTCGTCGCCGACCAGGAAGGCGTAGTGCCCGGTGGGGACCGGTCCGCCGACTCGCATGACGTCCAGGGCGACGTCGTTGGAGAGCCGGACGACCAGGAAGGGCTCGCTGCGCACCGGGGCGGCGAGGCCCAGGACCTCGGTGAGGAAGCGGGCGGTCTCCTCGTCGTCCCGCGCCGGGACGATCGTGTGGTTCAGCTGAACGGCCATGGAACGCTTCCCTCCTGGGGCTTCCGGACGTCTGTCGAGCGTAGGACTTCAAGTCCGCTTCACGTCAACTGTGTCGTAAACTACACGATGTAGTGCACTGCAAGGAGGGCTTTTCCGTGACCGACCAGACCACCCCGCCGGCCACGGCCGCCCCCGCCTCCCCGGCCCCCGACCCCGTCTCCGGCGCCGGATCCGCCCCCGCCCCCGCCCCCGCCCCCGGCGCCGCCCAGCGCGGCATGCCGGAGAAGCGGGTGGCGATCACCCGCGCCGCGCGCACCGTGTTCGGCCGCGAGGGCTTCACCCGCACCAGCGTGGACGCCATCGCCGCCGAGGCAGGCGTCTCCAAGCGGACCATCTACAACCACTTCGCCGACAAGGAACAGCTGTTCCAGTCGGTGGTCCTGGAGGGCGCCACCGCCGTGGCCGCCACCCAGGCCAGGATCGCCGACCGCCATCTGCGCAAGATCGTCGACCTGCGCACCGACCTCGTCGACTTCGGCCTGGAGCGGGTCGACTCGCTCACCACCTTCGCCGAGCACTGGGCACTGGTGCGCACCATCGAGGCCGAGGCGCTGCACATCCGCCCGGCGCTGCTGGAGGCCTGGCAGGAGGCCGGCCCGCGGGAGACCCACCGGGTGCTGACCCACTGGATGACCGAGTTCGCCGAGCGCGGGCTGCTGGTGGTGCCGGACCCGGCGGAGGCCGCCCGGATGCTCAACCTGCTGACCTTCCTCGCCGTCGCCCAGCCCACCTTCTACGGCGCGCTCCCGATGCCCACCGAGCGGATCGCCGAGGTCGTGGGCAACGGTGTGACCGCCTTCCTCGCGGTGTACGGCGCCGAGCGGTAGCCTTCGCCCTCGCGTCACCACGACCGCCAGGGGGAACGGGACATGGAGCTGACCGTCGTCGACGTCGGGCCGGACGAACCCGCGCTGCACCGGGACGTCGCCCCGCTGATCCGGGCGCTTCGCCCGGCGCTCGGGACGGAGGGATTCGCCGCCTTCGCCGCCGAGGCGCACGCCCAGGGGCTGGTGTTCACCGCCGCGTACGACGAGCGGGGCCGCTGCCTGGCGGTGGCCACCCACCGGGTGCTGACCACCAGCCGGGGGCGGCTGTTCTTCGTCGAGGACCTGGTGACCGCGCCGCCGGCCCGCTCGGCGGGGATCGGCGGGCGCCTCCTCGGCGTGCTCCGGGAGCGGGCCCGGGCGGCGGGCTGCGTGCGGATCGAGCTGGACTCGGGGACGGCCAACCACGGCGCGCACCGCTTCTACCACGCGCACCGGATGGCGGTCACCGCCCTGCACTTCGGCCTGGAACTGAAGTAGGTCCTCGCTCTTCCGTCAGGTCCGCGGCCGGACTTGACGGACCCGGCGGCCGGGCTTTGACCCTCCCGCGCGCCGCCGCCCAGGATTCCGACCATGGGAGACATCGGAGAAAGCCCCGCAGAAACCGCGCCCCTTTTCCGTTCCCGGGCCGAGGTCCGGATTTCCGCCGCCCCGGCCGAGGTCTATTCCGTGGTCAGCGACCTCACCCGCAGCGGCGAGTGGAGCCCGGAGTGCCAGGGCGGCACCTGGGTGTCCGGCGAACCGTCCGCGGTCGGCTCGGTGTTCCGCGGCGAGAACCTGCGCAGCCCGGACGTGGTCGCCTGGGCGCCGGTGGTCCGCGGCACCTGGTTCACCCACGCCGAGGTGGTCGCGGCCGAGCCGGGACGCACCTTCCGCTGGGCCATGCGGGACAGCGGGGGGCGGGCCCAGGAGAGCGTCTGGGCCTTCGACGTCACGGCCGCGGACGACGGCGGCAGCGTGCTGGTGCACCACTTCCGGATGGACGCCGCCACCGAGGGCATCCGCGGCATCACCGCCGGGATGGACCCGGACGCGAAGCGCCGGTTCTTCGCCGAGTGGGGCGAGAAGGTCGCGGCCGACCTCGCCGTCACCCTGGAGCGGATCAAGCGGGTCGTCGAGAAGGGCTGAGGAACCACGAGCCCCCCCTGCGAAGAAATCCCGGAAAACCCCTGAGAACCCTTGCACCCCCCTGAAAGCACAGCGACCCCCAACCCCACCGAGAGGGCGGAACGGTGCTCCTTCAGCGCATAGCCAACCGGGGAATCCGACTGGGCACGCTCTTCGAGCGGGCCGCCGTCCGGAACGGCGCGAACGTGGTGATCCTCGACCACGACCTCGACATCGCCCCCGAGCTGGGCCGGCGGGCCACCGTCGCCGAGCTCGCCGACCTGGTCGACGACCACGCCTCCCGGCTCTGGGCGGCCGGGGTCCGCCCGGGCCGCCGGCTGGTGGTCCACAAGTCGAACAGCTTCGACATCACCCTGCTCGCCTGCGCCGCCGCCCGGATCGGCGCCGTCCCGGTGCTGCTCTCGCCCCAGCTGGACGGCGCGACCGTCGCCGAGCTGGTGCGCCGCACCGGCGAGCCGTTCCTGGTCACCGACGCCGCCAAGCTCGCCAAGGAGCTGCCGCCGGAGGTCTTCGACCTCGCGGGCGGCGTCCTGCTGGCCTCCGGCGAACACCCCGGCGCCGTCGCCCTGGCCTCGCTGGCCGGCACGCCGCGGGTCACCCCGGTCACCGCGGCCCCCGACCACCCGACCCTGATCACCCACACCTCCGGCACCACCGGCACGCCCAAGCTCGCGGTGCACACCGGCCGCACCCTGGAGGCCCGTTACCGCCCGCAGGCGACCGTGCTGCGCCCGCTCGTCCCCGGGCGGGAGACCATCGCGATCCACGTCTCCTTCGTGCACTCCCGGCTGGTGACCGCCCTGGCCATCTCGCTGTTCCGCGGCTTCCCGATCCTGGTGCTGGCGCACTCCGGGCCCGCGCACGTCGCCGCGCTGTTCGCCCGGCTGCGCCCCGGGATCCTGGAGGCGCACCCCAACTCCTTCATGGAGTGGGAGGAGTTGGCGAAGGACCCGCGCCGCCCGCTGGCCAACGTCAAGCTGTTCTCCTCCACCTTCGACGCGATCCACCCGCGCACCGTGCGGACCATGCTGGGCGCCTCCGCGCGGCGCGCCCCGGTCTTCGGCCAGCTGTACGGGCAGAGCGAGGTCGGCCCGGCGGTGGTGCGGTCGTTCTCCCGGCGGCGCGGAGAGGACGCCGACGGCCGCTGCGTCGGCATGCCGTTCCCCGGCTTCACCGACGTCCGGGTGGTGAGCCGCAACGGCGAGCCCCCGTCGGCGGCCAACCCGGGGTACATCGAGGTCCGCAGCGACGGCCGGATCGTCACCTACCTCGGCGAACAGCACCGCTACGACCGGCAGGTCCAGGACGGCTGGTGGCGGATGGGCGACGTCGGCTACCGCACCCGGTGGGGCTGTGTGCACCTGCTGGACCGGGAGGTCGACCTCATCGAGGGCTTCGGCTCCACGCTGGCCGCCGAGGACACCCTGTTCGCCCGCCTCGCCGAACTCGCCGAGGTGGTGATCGTGCCCGGCCCGGACGGGCGGCCGGTCCCGGTCGTCTGCACCAAGGACGACCGCCCGCTCGACCCGGCCGCCTGGCGGGCCGCCGCGGCGGGCCTGCCGCCGATGGCCGACCCGGTGCAGTGGCGGCTGGGCGAACTCCCGGCCACCGCCACCACCAAGATCAAACGGCTGGAGCTGGCCCGCCGGCTGGCGTCCGCCGGGGACGACGGGCCGCTGCGGTGAGCGGACGCCGCGACGCACCCGCGACCGTGCTGGTGGCCGGCGGCGGGATCGGCGGACTGGCCGCCGCGCTGGCCCTGGCCCGGGCCGGCCACCGGGCGGTGGTCCTGGAGCGGGCCCCGGAGTTCGCCGAGATCGGCGCGGGCATCCAGATCGCGCCGAACGGCATCCTCGCCCTGGAGCGGCTCGGCCTCGGCGACGCGGTCCGGGCCGCCGGGGTGCACATGGCCGAACTGCGCTTCATGGACGGCGTCACCGGCGAGCACGTCACCAGCCTGACGCTCACCGAGCGCTACCGGCAGCGGTTCGGCAACCCCTACGTGGTGGTGCACCGGGCCGAGCTGCACGGGCTGCTGCTGCGCGCCTGCCGGGCCGAGCGGCGGATCGAGCTGCGCGCCGCCACCGCCGTCACCGGCTACCGGCAGGACGCCGCGGGCGTCACCGCGCTGCTCGCGGACGGCGGGGCGGTGACCGGTGACGCGCTGGTCGGCGCGGACGGCATCCACTCGGCGGTCCGCGCGCAGTTGCTCGGCGACGGCGCGCCGCGGATCTCCGGCATCACCGTCTACCGGGCGGTGATCCCGATGGACCTCGTCCCCGAGGAGCTGCGGCCGACCACCTCGGTGACCTGGTGGACCGGCCCGCACTGCCACTTCGTCCACTACCCGATCGCCGGCGGGGCCCACCTCAACCTGGCCGCCTCCCGGGACAACGGTGCCACCGAGGCGCTCGCCAACGTCCCGGTCACCGGGGAGACCGTCGCGGAGCAGCTGGCGGGCCTGACCGCGCCGGCCGCCCGGCGGCTGCTGGCGCTCGGCGAGGGGTGGCGCTCCTGGGTGCTGGTGGACCGCGACCCGGTCCGGCGGTGGACCGACGACCGGGTGGTGCTGCTCGGCGACGCCGCGCACCCGATGCTGCACTACGCGGCGCAGGGAGCCTGCCAGGCGCTGGAGGACGCCGTGCTGCTCGGCGAGCTGACCGACGGCACCGGCGCGCTCGCCGGGGCGTTCGCCTCGTTCGCCGCCGAACGGCGCGCCCGCACCGCGGCCGTGCAGCGCGCGGCCCGGGAATCGATCAGGCTCTGGCACCCGGCGGGCGAGGCCGCCGAGGCCCGCAACCGGATGCTGCGCGGGCTCTCCGAGGGCGAGCTGCACGAGCGAGTGGCCTGGATGCACGGGGTCAAGACCTTTTCATCATCAGATCACCACAACTACGATAACGAGCCGTGGGCATGATCGATCGTCATCTCCAGATCTGCGTCATCGGCGCGGGTCCGCGCGGCCTCTCGGTACTGGAACGACTCTGCGCCAACGAACGAACCAGGCCCGCCGGGGCCACCGTCACCGTGCACGTGGTGGACCCGGCGGCCCCCGGCGCGGGCCGGGTCTGGCGCACCGACCAGTCCCGGCACCTCCTGATGAACACGGTGGCCTCCCAGATCACCGTGTACACCGACGACAGCGTACGGATCGAGGGCCCGGTGGAACCCGGCCCGAGCCTGTACGAATGGGCCACGTCCCTTGCCCGTGAGGGCAGTTCTCCGGACCGTCCGGACCGCCACGACGACCAGACCCTGGCCGAGGCCGCCGACCTGGGCCCGAACACCTATCCGACCCGCGCCTTCTACGGGCAGTACCTGCACGACGCCTTCCGGGCCGTGGTCGCCGCCGCCCCGCCCACCGTGACCGTCCGGGTGCACCGCTCCCGGGCGGTCGCGATGGCCGACGCGCACGGCTTCCCCGGCGGCCCGCAGGGCGTCCGGCTGGAGAACGGCACCCGGCTGAACCGGCTGGACGCCATCGTGCTCGCCCAGGGCCACGTCCCCGCCCGGCTCACCCCGCGCGAGGCGCGCACCGCCAGCCTGGCCCGGATCCACCACCTCGACTACGTCACCCCCGCCAACCCCGCCGACGTGCACGTCACCACCAGACCGGGCCAGGCCGTCCTGCTGCGCGGCCTGGGCCTCAACTTCTTCGACCACATGGCGCTGTTCACGCTCGGCCGGGGCGGCCACTTCGCGAGGGTGGACGGCGCCCTGGTCTACCACCCCTCCGGCACCGAGCCGAAGCTCTACGCCACCTCCCGGCGCGGCATCCCGTACCACGCGCGCGGCGAGAACGAGAAGGGCGCGTACGGGCGCCACCTGCCGCGGCTGCTCACCGCCGAGGTGGTCGCCGCGCTGCGCGAACGCGCCCGCCGGGGCGAGCCGGTGCGCTTCGCCACCGACCTCTGGCCGCTGGTCTCCCGCGAGGTGGAGGCCGTCTACTACGGCGCGCTGCTGGCCGCCAAGGCCCGCGGCGCCGAGCGGGCGGACTTCACCGACCGGTTCCTGACCGCCGAGGACCCGCAGGCGGTGCTCGACGCGTACGGCCTCCCGCAGGACGAGCGGTGGAGCTGGGAGCGGCTCTCCCGCCCGTACGCCGGGCGGGAGTTCACCGACCGCGCGGACTTCCGCGGCTGGCTGCTCGACCACCTGCGCCGGGACGTCGCCGAGGCCCGGGCCGGCAACCTCAGCGGCCCGCTGAAGGCCGCCCTGGACGTGCTGCGCGACCTGCGCAACGAGATCCGGCTGGCGGTCGACCACGGCGGCATCGACGGCGCCTCCTACCGGGACGACCTGGACGGCTGGTACACCCCGCTGAACGCCTTCCTGTCCATCGGCCCGCCGGTCGAGCGGATCGAGCAGCTGATCGCGCTGATCGAGGCCGGCGTGCTCGAACTCCTCGGTCCCGGCACCGAGATCCGGATCGACCCGGTCGACCCGGCGTTCACCGCGCACTCCACCGCCGTGCCCGGCCCGCCGGTCCGGGCCTCGGTCCTGGTCGAGGCCCGGTTGCCCGAGCCCGACCTGCGCCGCACCGAGGACCCGCTGCTGCGCCACCTGCTGGACACCGAGCAGTGCGCCCCCTACCGGATCCCCGGCGGGCACGGCGGCGGCTACCAGACCGGCGGCCTGGCCGTCACCGAGCGGCCCTACCGGCTGCTGGACGCGCGCGGCCGGGCCCACCCGCGCCGCTTCGCGTACGGCGTGCCGACCGAGTCCGTGCACTGGGTGACCGCCGCCGGCATCCGCCCCGGCGTCGACTCGGTCACCCTGGGCGACTCCGACGCCATCGCCCGCGCGGTGCTGGCGCTCTCCCCGGCCCCCGAGTGGCCGGCGGCCCCCCTGGCGCCGCGCGCCGGCACCGCCGGGACGGCCGGGACGTTCCCGGTGGGAGGGACGGACGGAACCGACCGGACCGACGAGACCGAACCGAGAGGCGTCGTCGTATGACCGACCAGCACCCCGCAGCGGCCGGGGCGGACACCGACTCCGGGCTGCTCTCGCCCGTACGGGCCGGCACCCCGGTCGAGGCGGCCGTGGCCGACCGCGCCTGGCTGCAGGCCATGCTGGACGCCGAGGCCGCGCTGGCCCGCGCCCAGGCCGGGCTCGGCACGGTGCCCCCCGCCGCGGCCGCCGCGATCACCCGGGCCGCCCGCGCCGAGCACTTCGACGCCCGCGCCCTCGCACTGGCCTCCCGGGAGACCGCCAACCCGGTGGTCGGTCTGGTCCAGGCGCTGGCCGCGGTGGTGGCCGCCGAGGACCCGGCCGCCGCCGAGTACGTGCACCGCGGCTCGACCAGCCAGGACATCCTCGACACCGGCGCGATGCTGGTCGCCGCCCGGGCGCTGCGGCTGGTCCGCGCCGACCTGGAACGCACCGCCCGCGCGCTCGCCGCCCTGGCCGCCGATCACCGGGACACCGTGCTGCCCGGCCGCACCCTGGCCCTCCAGGCGGTGCCCACCACCTTCGGCCTCAAGGCGGCCGGCTGGCGGCAGCTGGTGCTGGACGCCGACCGCCGGCTCGCCGCCGTGCTCGCGGACGGGCTGCCGGTCTCGCTCGGCGGCGCCGCCGGCACCCTGGCCGGCTACCTGGAGTACGCCCGGCTGGACGGGCCCGACCCGCGGGCCGACGCCGGCGCCTACCTGGACCGGCTGGTGGACGCCTTCGCGGCGGAGACCGGACTGGCCCGCCCGGCGCTGCCCTGGCACGCGCTGCGCACCCCGATGGCCGACCTGGCCGCCGCGCTGGCCTTCACCGCCGGCGCGCTCGGCAAGATCGCGGTGGACGTGCAGGCGCTGACCCGCACCGAGGTCGGCGAGGTGGTCGAGCCGGCCGCCGCCGGGCGCGGCGCCTCCTCCGCGATGCCGCACAAGCGCAACCCGGTGCTGTCCACCCTGCTGCGCAGCGCCGCGCTCCAGGTGCCGGTGCTCGCGGCCGGGCTGACCCAGTGCCTGGTCACCGAGGACGAGCGCTCCGGCGGCGCCTGGCACGCCGAGTGGCTGCTGCTGCGCGAGTGCCTGCGGCTGGCCGGCGGCGCCGCGCACACCTCGGTGGAGCTGGCCGAGGGCCTGCTGGTCCGCCCGGAGCGGATGCGGGCCAACCTGGAGCTGACCGGCGGGCAGCTGGTCTCCGAGCGGATCGCCGCCCGGCTGGCGCCCGAGCTCGGCAAGGCGGTGGCCAAGCAGCTGCTGACCGAGGTCTCGCTGACCGCCGACCGGGAGGGCCGGCCGCTGGCCGAGGTGCTCGGCGAACAGCCGGAGCTGGCCGGGCACTTCACCCCGCAGGAGGTCGCCGGCCTGTGCGACCCGGCCGGGTACACCGGCGCGGCCGGCGCCCTGGTGGACCGGGCGCTGCGGGCCTGATCCGGGGCTTCCGGGTCCCGGGGGCTCGCCGCCTCCGGGACCCGGATCCGCTCAGCGGATGACGGTCTTGGTCCGCATCAGGAACTCCCCGAGGTAGCCGTCGTGCGGCACCCCCGGCCGGATCCAGTACGTCGGGTGGTCGCCCCGGTAGACGTTGGCGATGCTCGGCTCCCGCAGCAGCCGGTCGAACAGCTCGTCGTCCCCGGTGAGCGCGGTCAGCACCAGCGAGCCGCGCAGCGGGGCGGTCCCGGCCTCCGGGCTCCACGGCGCCACCCAGACGCAGGGGAAGGCGAGTTCGATCCCGGCCTGCTCGGCGTCCGGCCGGTCCAGCTGGTGCACGGCCGGGCGCAGCACCGCGCTGCCGTCGCCGAGTTCGGCCACCACGCCGTCCCCGCCGAGCCAGGCCCGGGTGCCGGCCGCGCGGCGCAGCAGGTACGCCTCGATCGCCCGGGCCTCGGCGACCGGCTGGACGGCGAGCACCGCCTTCTCGTCCTCCGGCGGGAGGGTGGGCAGCGCGGCGAGCCGTTCGGCGATCGCCCGGGCGAGCGGCGCCGGGTCGCCCTCGACCAGGACGGCGGTGGCGTTGATGCAGGCCACGCCGCCCTGGTGGGCGATCGAGTCGACGATGGTGTCCAGGTGCGCGCGCCAGTCGGTGTCCCGGGTGATCAGGATCTTGGAGCGGCCGGGGCCCTGCGGCAGCACGGTGCTGCCGGCGTACTTGCGCACCACCTCGTCGCCGCCGTAGACCATGCCGAGGTCGGCGCCGGCCAGCAGTTCGTCGGCGGCGTCGTGGTCGGTGGGCAGCAGTACCACCTGGTCGTGGCCGAAGCCGGCCAGCCGCAGCGCGGTGACCAGCCGGTGCGGGGTGAGCGGCTCCCGGCGGGAGGGCCGGACGGCGACCCGGTAGCCGAGCGCCAGCGCCTCCAGCCAGAGCCCGTGCGGGCCGGGGTGGTTGCCGGCCGCGTGGACGGCGAACACCTCGCCGCGCCGGGTCCACACCGCGCTGCCGCCGCGCGTCGCGTCGTCCCGCCAGTCGGCCACCGCCCCGGCCGGGCGGGCCTGCCGGGCGGCCCAGCCGGCCTTCTCGGCGGAGTCGGCGATGGACCGCACGGCCTCCCGGACCACCCCGATCGGCACCCCGGAGACCCGGGCGACGGCCCGCTGGTAGCCGGGCAGGTCCAGGCCGTCGATGCGCTCGGTGAGGAAGATCCGCCCGGCCCGGGCCAGCGCGGCGGCCCGCCGATCGGCCGGCAGCGGCTCGGCGGCGTGCAGGGCGCGCATCGCCCGGCTGACGAACAGCCTTGGCACCAGGCTGAGTTCGGCGAACGGAGCGCCGGTGACGTCCCCCACCACGGTGCGCCGGCGGGCCCGGTAGGGCTCCCCGGGGCCGAGCGCGTCCAGCTGCAGCAGGGCGGACCGCGGCTGCTCCGTCATCAGTACACCCCCTCGATCACCGTCTCGTCCTCGAACTCCCGGACCGGCGCGATGTCCGCGACCGAGTCGCCGGGCTGCCCGGGCGGCGCGGCGATCCGGGTGGCGAGGTCGCGCTCCAGGTTGTTGGGCACCAGCAGGCCCTTGGAGACGTGGTGCATCACCACCTGGCCGCGCTCGCCGTACTCGACCGTCCGCCCGGTCTCCGGGTCGACCACGCCGAAGCTCATGTACGGCGCGTAGGGGTCGTAGACGCAGGGGTCGTCGTCGGTCAGCCCGGGGCGCTCGCTGGCGTTGCCGAGGATCATGGTCGAGCCGTAGCCGCTGTAGAGGACGGCCCGGGGGAAGACCTCGGTGCGGTAGAGGTGGCGGGTGTCCGGGTCCAGCTGGGTGCCGACCCAGTTGATCGCCCGGACCTTCTCGTCCACCAGCTTCGCCAGGGCGTCCCGGCGGGCGATCCGCTCCAGCACCGGCGGGGTGCAGAGCAGCACGCCCACGTCCTGGGTCTCCAGCACGAAGGCGACCTGGTCGACGATGTGCTCGGCGTAGGCGGCGGCCTCCTCGCCCCGGCCCGCGGAGATCAGCTTCTTGACCCAGCGGGGGTCGAGGTCGACGGTGAAGGCGAGGCCGCCGCGGTGGGCGGTCTGCGCCTTGATGACGTCGCCGACCATGTGCGGGCCGGTCGGGCCGACGACCAGCCAGTTGACGCCCTGCGGCACGCCGTGCAGGTCGAGCTGGGCGCTGGACCAGCCGAGCAGCCGGTCCAGCCAGTCGCGCAGCAGCAGGACGCGCTTGGGCGCGCCGGTGGTGCCGCCGCTCTCGTAGACGCCGACCACCTCGGCGCTCCCGCCGTAGCCGCGCGGCAGCAGGTCCTCGACCCGGGCGGTGCGCAGCTCGTTGGCGAGGTTGGGGAACTTCGCGAGGTCGGCGTGGGTGGCGACCTCGGTGAGCGGGTCGAAGCCGAGCGAGCCGGCCCGGGAGAGCCAGAACGGGGAGCCGGTCTCCGGGGAGAAGTGCCAGCGCATCGCGGCGCGCAGGTAGGCGTCCGGGTCGGGGTCGGCGTCGAACGGCAGGTCGAGCAGCGGATCGGGGGTCACTGCGGTCCCTCCTCGGGGAGGCGGTCGGTGCCGGGCGGGTTGTCGATGACGTAGCGCCAGCGGCCGTCGGCGCCGCGCCGGGCGACGTCGGTGGCGGTGCCCTCGTCGTGGACCGGCCCGTCCGGGCCCTCGCCCGCGATCAGGTAGTCGCCGATCAGCAGGGCGAGGTCGCCGGCCACGTAGCAGTGCCGGACCTCGATCCGGATGGGCAGGCCGAAGGCGAGGAACCGGGCGACGGCGGCGCGCCGCTCGTCGCCGGTCACCACGTCGCCGGGGGTGTTGACGAAGACCGCGCCGGGTTCGAAGAGCCGCTCCACGGCCCGGGCGTCGCCGGCGTTGAAGGCCTCCGCGAAGACCAGGGGCAGCCGGGCCGGGTCGGTGGGGGGCGCCGAGGGATCGGCGCCCGGGCGGGGGTCGGTGGCGGTCACGGCGGTCATCCGGTCTGGACGCCGGCGGTGACGCCGCCCTCGGGCCGGGCGGGCAGCCGGTCGAGGCTGAAGCCGAAGTGGGTCTTGTAGGCCTCCAGCACGGCCGCGTCGCCGGCGAACTCCTCGGTGCTGCGCTCGCCGCCGGCCAGCGTGGCGAGCTGGTTGCCCTTGAGGGTGATCCGGCCGTCCTCGGTGCGCAGCGTGCAGAACACGTCCTGGAGGAAGGGCGACTCGGGCGCGGTGCGGTACCACCACAGGGTCGGGCGGAAGTCCTCGATCCGCACCGGGCGGTCGTCCAGCCGGTACAGCGGCTTGCCGTCCAGGATCACGTCGAAGCCGCCGCCCTCGACGTCGGCCAGCCGGTACTCGCCGTCCGGATCGTGCTGGACCTCGCGGGAGGCCAGCCGCAGCGGGTGCCGGCTGTTGCGGCCGAAGCCGGTGTCGACCAGCCACTGCTCGCCGTCCGCGGTGACCCGCAGGGCGAGGTGGCACAGGGCGGCGCCGAGCGTGCCGCCGGGGCGGTGGACCCGGCCGGGGAGGATCTCCACCGGGTAGCCGAGGGCGGTGAGCAGGAACGAGAAGGCCGGGTTCACCTCGTAGCAGCCGCCGCCCCGGTGCTGCCGGACGATCTTGTCGAGGACCTGCTCGTCCATGTGGACGGGCTCGTCGAGGTGGTAGCCGAGGTTCTCGAACGGCACGGACAGCACGTGCCGCTCCTGGAGGCGGGTGAGCGCGGCGAGGTCGGCCCGCTCGGGCCGTTCGGCGCCGATCCGGGCGAGATAAGCGTCCACCATGGCGTCGTCCAGCACGGTGATCTCCTTGTCGGTCGTTCCGGTGGTTCCGGTGGTTCCAGGGGTTCCGCCGGGGTTTTCCGGCTCCGGTAATGCTTTTCCAAGTGGAACGGGCGGGGGACGTGTACGACCCGTCAGGGGAATTCCGGCCGCTCCGGCGCTTTCCGCCCGCCCCGCGGTAATGCCAGCGCATGGGCGATCAGATCACCGGTGATCCGCACCCCGTCGCGGGTGAGCACCGACTCGGCGTGGAACTGCACCGAGGCGAAGCCCGGGCCGCGCAGCGCGTGCACCTCGCCGGTCGCGGCGTCCCGGGCGATCCGCACCGGGCCGACCCCGGGCGCCTCGAACCGCGCCGGGCCGTCGGCGCCGGCCGGCCAGGCGGCGGCGAAGGTGTTGTAGAAGCCGACCCGCTCGGCGGTGCCGAACAGGTCGATCGCGCGCTGCACGCCCTGGTTGGGCACCGCCCGGCGGACCAGCGGCAGGCCCAGCTCGGCGCTCAGCACCTGGTGGCTCAGGCAGACCGCCAGGAACGGGCGCCGCTCGGCCAGCAACTCCCGTACGGCTGAACGGAGATGGGCGATCTTCGGGTGCGCGGTGTCGCGCGGGTCGCCGGGCCCCGGCCCGAGCACCACCAGGTCCGCCCCGCCGAGGGTGTACGGCTCGTCGAACCGGCGGACGGCGACCTCCAGACCGAGCGCCCGCAGCTGGTGGCCGATCATCGCGGTGAAGGTGTCCTCGGCGTCCACCACCAGCACCCGGCGCCCGGCCAGCCCGGCGCGCGGCCGGGCCCGTTCGGCCTCCCCGGCGAGCCAGAAGTCCGCCAGGCCCCGGTTGCGCCCGGCCAGCGCCGCCCGCACGTCCGGGTGCGCGGCGAACCGGCCCCGGCCGCCGTCGGCCAGGGCGGCGAGCAGCCCGGCCGCCTTGGCCCGGGTCTCGGCCACCTCGGACCACGGGTCGGAGTGCCGCACCAGGGTCGCCCCGACGCCGATCCGCAGCCGGCCGCCGGCCGCGATGTCGGCGGTGCGGATGAGGATGCCGGAGTCCAGGGTCCGCCCGCCGGCCGCGTCCCGGCCGATCAGCGCGGCCACCCCGCTGTAGTAACCCCGGCCGCCGGGCTCGTACTTGGCGATCACCCTGGCGGCGGACTCCAGCGGGCTGCCGGTCACCGTCGGGGCGAACAGCGTCTCCCGCAGCACCTCGCGCGGATCCCGGCCGGTGCGGCCCTCGATGAAGTACTCGGTGTGCGCGAGCCGGGCCATCTCCCTGAGGTAGGGGCCGACCACCCGGCCGCCGCCCGGGCAGATCCGGGCCATCATCTTGAGCTCCTCGTCGAGCACCATGGAGAGCTCCTCGGCCTCCTTGCGGTCGGCCAGGAACTCCATCAGCCCCGCCAGGTCCGGGCCGCGCTCCGGGTAGCGGTAGGTGCCGCTGATCGGGTTCATCACCGCCCGCCCGCCGTGCACGCTGATGTGCCGCTCGGGGGTGGCGCCGACCAGCGTCCGCTCCCCGGTGTGCACCAGGAAGGTCCAGTAGGCGCCGCTCTCGCGCTGGAGCAGCCGGCCGAACAGGGTGAGCGCGGCGGCGGCGGTGTCCCCCTCGACCGTGGCGACGTAGGAGCGCTTGAGCACGAAGTTGGCGCCGGTGCCCTCGCCGATCTCCTCGGCGACCACCCGGCGGACGGTCTGCGCGTACTCCTCGTCGCCGAGGTCGAAGCCGCCGCCGGTCAGCTCGATCGGACCGTCCGGGAGGCGGGCCAGCAGCTCGGCGAGCGGCAGCACCGCCTGCTCGGTGACGCTCAGCGCGAGCAGCGGGGCGCCGTCGTCCGGCGCCTCGAAGCCGCGCTCGGCGATCTGCCGGTACGGGACGAGGGCGAGCAGCTCGTGCCGCTCGCCGGCCGGCTCCCCGGACGGTGACTCCTCGGACAGCGGCAGCCCGGCCAGCGCCGCCGGGGCGGACACCTCGCCGAGCAGCAGCTCGACCAGGCCGGGGCCGGTGGCCTCCGGCCGGTGCAGCAGCGCGAACGCGGGCGGACGCTCGGCCAGCACCCGGTCCAGGAGGGACGCCGGGGTGGGGGGTCTGCTACGCACCGAGCCCCGCACCCCCGTCCACCGTGAGCGCGTGCAGGGTGATGTGGCCGGCCTCGTCGGACAGCAGGAAGGCCACCGCGTGCGCGACGTCCTCCGGGCGGGCCAGCTTGCCGAGCGGGATGCCGATCTTGTAGGCGTCCGGCAGCCCGGCGACGGTGGCGGCCCGCCCGGCCTCGGCGTCCGACCACATCGCGCTGAGCATCGGGGTGTCGGTGGAACCGGGGGCGACCACGTTGCAGCGGATGCCGTGCCGGGCGACCTCCAGGCCGAGGCTGCGGGTGAAGTGGGTGGCCGCCGCCTTGGAGGCCGCGTAGGCGGCCATCTCGGTGCGCGGGACGAGGCCGGCGTTGGAGGCGACGGTGACGATCGCACCGCGCCCGCGCGGGATCATCCGCCGGACCACCGCCCGGGAGACCCGGAAGACACCCTCGGCGTTGATCGCGAAGGTGGTCCGCCAGTCCTCGTCGCTGAGGTCGCGGATCTCGCCGAGCCGCAGCACCCCGGCGTTGTTGACCAGGTGGTCGAGCGGGCCGAGCCGCTGCTCGGCGGCGTCGACGGCGGCCTCGACGGAGGCGCTGTCGGTGACGTCGGCGGGAACCGCGGCGACCGTGAGGCCCTCGGCGGTCAGCTTGCCGGCGAGTTCGGCGAGGCGGTCGGCGTCCCGGTCCACGGCGGCGACCAGCGCGCCGCGCTCGGCCAGCAGCCGGACCACGGCGGCGCCGATGCCGCCGGCCGCGCCGGTGACGAATGCCACCTTGTTTCGCATGTGCGGACCTCCCTGTGGGGCGCGGCCCGGGGGCGTGGGCCGCGGGTGGGTTGGGGTGGTGCACGGGACGGGTCGGGGTCGTACGGGGCGGTACGAGGAGGTGCCGGGCGGGACGAGGAGGTGCGGGGACGTGCGGGGAGGCGCGCGGCCCGGCTCAGGCGCGCCAGGCGGAGACCACGGCGAGGGCCTGGCCCGGGTTGAGCCGTGGGTCGCACAGGCTGGTGTACTTGTCGCCGACCCTGGCCAGCCCGGCCCCGTCGTCGGCGCACTCGGTGACGTCGTCCGGGGTGGTCTCCAGGTGCAGGCCCCCGTCGACGCCGCCCTCGGCGCGGACGGCCCGCTGGAACGCCTCCACCTCCCGCACCAGCGCCGGCACCAGGCGGGTCTTCAGCCCGTCCGGCCCGGGCACGGTGTTGCCGTGCATCGGGTCGCTGAGCCAGACCACCGGGTGCCCGGCCGTGCGGACGGCGCGGACCAGCCCGGGGAGGACCCCGGCGACCCGGTCGGCGCCGAGCCGGGCGATCAGGGTGAGCCGGCCGGGCTCGCGGCCCGGGTCGAGCAGGGCGCACAGCCGGACCAGCTCCTCGGCGGTGGTGGCCGGGCCGACCTTGCAGCCGACCGGGTTCACCACCCGGGCGAGCAGGGCGACATGGGCGCCGTCCGGGTGCCGGGTGCGCTCGCCGATCCACGGGAAGTGCGTGGAGGCGAGCAGCGGCCGGCCCGACCGGTCCCGGCGCAGCAGCGGCAGCTCGTAGTCCAGCAGCAGCGCCTCGTGGCTGGTCCACAGCGGCGGCCCGACGCCGGCCGGTTCGCCGGGGGCGAGCCGGCCGAGGTGGTCCATGACCCGCCGGGCCGCCTCGTAGCCGGCCGTCAGCCGGCGCGGGTCCGGGGTGCGCC
Source organism: Kitasatospora sp. NPDC001527 (assembly GCF_040298605.1). Lineage (NCBI taxonomy): Bacteria > Bacillati > Actinomycetota > Actinomycetes > Kitasatosporales > Streptomycetaceae > Kitasatospora > Kitasatospora sp. NPDC001527. The sequence goes on from NZ_JBEPAM010000003.1 coordinate 125,366, forward strand.
GGACCGGGTCCGGCTCCGGGCCGTTGACCAGGTGGCCCCGGTAGACCGGGAGTTCGACGCCGTCGCAGCGCTCGGTGGGGTTCGAACGGGGCTTGGCGAACTGGCCGGCGATCCGGCCGATCCGCACCACCGGGCGGTGCGTGGTGAGCTTCAGCCGGCCGGCCAGCAGGCCGAGCAGCCCGGCCTTGCGGGCGACGTCCCCGGCGGTGCACTCCTGCGGGTCCTCGGCGCAGTCGCCGGCCTGCAGGACGTGCGCACGGCCCTCGGCGACCCGGGCGAGCAGGGCCCGCAGCCGGTGCACCTCGGCGGCCGCCACCAGGGCCGGACGTTCGGCCAACTCCTCGCGGACGGCGGCGAGTTCCACCTGATCCGGCCAGTCGGGCTGCTGCCCGGCGGGGCGGCCGGCGAGGGCGGCCGTGAGCGGGTCGTGCACTGTCCTCTCCCTCCCTGGTCGGCGGACGACGCGGACCACGCGAACCACTCAGGCCACGCGGGCCGCCGGGCCCGCGGGCCGCCGGGCCCGCGGGCCGCTACTCGGCGAGGCCGCCGACCAGGGCGGCCACCCGGACCACCCGGCGGGCCTGGAACTCGACGGCGGCGATGTTCTCCTCGTGCACCTGGCCCGGCACGTTGCGGGACACCGCGCTGGCCCCGTACGGGTTGCCGTTGTTCGGACGGAACAGCACCGGGTCGGTGGAGCCGGTGGCCAGGATCAGCGAGCCCCAGTGGCAGAACGCGTTGTGCAGCGCCAGGATCGCCGTCTCGTGGCCGCCGTGCGGCGCCGAGCCCGAGGTGAACGCGGAGACCGCCTTGTCGGCCAGCCCGCCGGGGATCGACAGCGGCGCCGTCGAGTCGACGAACCGCAGCACCGGCGCGGCCGGCAGGCCGAACCGCACCGGGGTGCCGATCAGGATGCCGTCCGCCCAGGCCAGGTCGGACAGGGTGGCCTCGGGGACGTCCGCGGTGCGCGCCCGCAGCGCGCGGGCGGCCTCCTCGGTGCCCGGGACGTAGGTGTCGTCCGGCAGGTCGGCGATCCGGCGCAGCCGCACCTCGGCGCCCGCCTTCCCGGCGGCGTCGGCCGCCGCCTCGGCCAGCCTGGCGACATTTCCGGTCGACGAGTAATAGATGACGGCAATCGTGGTCACGGCGGCGAACTCCTCGGGGACGGCGGCGCGTTCCCCTGATCGTTGACCGTGGACGGCCGAGCGGCCAACGGAGTTCCCGGCACTTCGTCAGGTGGCGGCGGACTCCATCAAATACTCGCCGATCCCCGTGCCGGCCCGACCTGACATTGACCGGAGGGCTCGCTTTTCCGGGCACGAATTGCTCTCTATCCTCGGTGCACGGCCCGTTTGCGGACCGTCGCAGAGCCGAGGAGCAGTGATCCCGCAGTGAAGAAGCCGCCGGCCGCCGCGCCCCGCACCGGGGACCTGCGGCCGCTGATCGCCGAAGGCGTCTCCCCCTGGCTGGACGGGATCAACCGCGGTCTGGCCACCTCGGGCCTGCTCGGCCGGCTGATCGAGCGCACCGGCCTGCGCGGCGCCACCACCAACCCCGCCCTGCTGGCCGGACCGCTGCGGCACGACCCGGTCTACGACGACCAGTTGGCCCGGCTGGCCGGCCACCACGTCTCCCCCGAGGGCTCGGTCTGGGCCACCACCGTGCACGACCTGCGGCTGGTCTGCGAGGAGTTCCTCGGGGTCTTCCGCACCACCCACGGCCACGACGGCCTGGTCTCGGCCGACCTGGACCCGCGGCTGGCCCACGATCCGGCCGCGACCGTCACGGAGGCCGTCGAACTGGCCCGCGCGGTGGACCGGCCCAACCTGCTGGTGAAGATTCCGGCCACCCCCGCCGGACTGACCGCGATCCGCGACTGCGTGGGCCTCGGGCTCGGCGTGCACGCCACCGGCCTCTACTCGGTGCGGCGCTACGGACAGGTGGTGGACGCCTACTTCGACGGCCTGGAGCAGGCGCTGGCGGCCGGCCGGCCGCTGGCCGCGATCGCCTCGGTGGCCTCGCTCCCGGTCGGCCGGGTCGACCGGGAGATCGACCGGCTGCTCACCGCGATCCCCGGACCGGACGCCGCGGCGCTGCGCGGCCTCACCGCCCAGGCGGCGGCCCGGCTGATGTACCGGTCGTACGAGGACCGGCTCGGCGACGGCCGCTGGCGCACCCTGCGCGCCTCGGGGGCCCGCCCGCAGCGGCTGCTGTGGACCGACTCGGCGCTGGGCGGGGCCGCCGCGCAGGCCCGGTACGTGGCCGGGCTGGTGTCCTGGGGCACCGCGCACGCGATGACCCGCCCGGTGCTGGAGGAGGCGGTGCGCAAGCTCCGGCTGGAGGGCGACACCCTGCTGGGCCGGTACGAGGCGGCCCGGGCGGTGCTCGACCGGCTGGGCCGCCTCGGCATCGACTACGACGCGGTGGCGCGGCGGCTGGAGGAGGAGAGCGTTCCCGGACTGGTCGAGCACTGGCGGCGCCTGCACGCCGCCGTCGGGAGCCGCCCGGCCGGCCGCTCCGGGGACCAGCAACCCGTCCGGTTGAGCTGACCGCATCGCCCCGCTGACACCCCGTCACCGCCTTGGCATGAGCGGCTGGTAAGGGCCCGGACCCGTTCTTGACGGGACCAACCGCCCCCGCATACCTTCCGATCAGCAGGCCGTCACGCACTCCTTCGTCCAGGAGGGCCTGGGGGGAGGGAAGGTCATGACGCGACGGTCGGCCGACTCAATCGCGTTCAACGTCCTGGAACTGCTGGCCAGCGAGGCGCCGGCCGCCGAGGTGGCGGAGCTGGTCGAGCAGGCCCGGCGGGGCTGCGAGTCCGCCCGGGAGCGGGAGGCGCTCTGCCGGATCGAGCAGCTCGGCCTGTCCATCCGCTCCCAGTCCCAGCGCCGCCGCCGGCGCGAGGCGGGGCTCACCGCGCTCGCCGACACCGCCCGCGATCTGGCCCTGCCGTACGAACTGGACAGCCTGCTGCGGGTGATCACCCGGCGGGCCCGGCTGCTGCTCGGCGCCGACGTGTCCTGCCTGACCACCGCCGAGCAGACCGGCGCCGGGCCGGAGCGGGTGCGGATCCGCACCACCGACGGCCCGAGCGGCTCGCTGCGGGCCGGCCTGGCCGTGCCCGAGGGCTTCGGCCTGGGCGGCGGCGTCCCCGCCGACCCGGGGCCGTTCTGGACCCCGGACTACCTCGCCGACGAGCGGATCCGGCGCAGCCCGGTGGTCGACGCGACGATCCGCGCCGAGGGGCTGCGCGCCGTGATGGCCGTCCCGCTCGGCCACCGCGCCCGCCCGTTCGGCACCCTGTACGTCGCCGAGCGCGCGGTGCGCTACTTCACCACCGAAGAGATCTCGCTGATGACCGCGCTCGGCGACCTCGCCGGAGTGGCGATCGAGAAGGCCCGGCTGCTGGAGCGGGCCGCCCGGCCGCCCGCCGGTCCACCGGCCCGCGCCGGTGACGGGGCGGGTGCCCCGGCGGACCCGGCCGGCGACCTCGCCGAGGTGCAGCGCGCCCTGGTCGACCTCGCGCTCTCCGGCAGCGACCCGCACGCCCTGGTCCGGGACGCCGGCCGCCGGCTCGGCCTGGGCCTGCGGGTGTACGCCAGCGACGGCACCGTGGTCGCCTCCGCCGGTGAGCTGCCCGAGCTGGACGAGCCGACCGTGGTGGCCACCGCCGTCGACACCCACGCGGCCGGCCGCCCGGTCCGGCTGGCCGGACCGCTCTGGGCCGCGCCGGTGCGCGCCGGCTCCACCGACCTGGGCACCCTGCTCGCCCGCCCGTCCGGCCGGCGCGCCGACCTGGCCGCGGAGTTCTGCCAGAGCGTCGCGCAGGCGCTCGCGGTCGCCCTGCTGCTGGAGGGCGGGCGGTCCGCCGCCCCGGCGCGCCCGGTCCGCGACGAACTGCTCGACGAACTGCTCAGCAACCCCCAGCGCCCGCCCCAGCAACTGGCCGACCGGGCCCGCCGGGTGGGCATCGACCTGTCCGCCGAGCACGTCCTGGTGGTCGCCCGGCCCGAGGGCGAGGCGCAGGGGCGCACCGCGACCTGGGCCGGTCTGTACGCGCACCGGATGGGCGGCCTCAAGCGGGTGCACAACGGCCGGGCGGTGCTGCTGCTGCCCGGCACCGACCCGGGCCGGGCCGCCCGGGCGGTCGCCGAGGAGCTGACCCCGCTGCTCGGCCTGCCGGTGACGGTCGGCGCCGCCGGGCCGGTCTGCGACCCGACCTCGGTGCTGCACGGCTACCGGGAGGCGCTGCGCTGCCTGGACGCGATGACCTCGCTGGGCGCCGTCGGGCGCGCCGCCTCGGCCCGCGAACTCGGCTTCGTGGGCGTTCTGCTGGCCGACAACCACGACATCGACGGCTTCATCGAGTCGGCCGTCGGGCCGGTCCTGGACTACGACCGGCAGCGGCTCACCGAGCTGACCCGCACCCTGCAGGCCTGGTTCGAGACCGGCAACAGCCCGACCCACGCGGCGCAGCGCCTGCACGTCCACCCCAACACGGTGGCGCGGCGGCTGGAGCGGATCGGCGAACTGCTCGGCGCGGACTGGCTGAAGCCCGAGCGCTCCTTCGAGATCCAGCTGGCGCTGCGGCTCTGCCGGGTGCGCCGCGTCCTGCTCGACCGGGACGCCCGGGACCAGGGCGACACCGGCCACGGCCGCACCGGCCCGGCGCTCTGACGTCACGTCACCTTCCGGGTCGGGGCGCCGCGGCCAGCCGTCACAGCCGGTCGTCGCCGCGGGCCAGCACCGCCACCGCGTGCGCCGCCGAGGCCAGCGTGATGTGCCGGTGCCAGCCGCCGAACGAGCGCCCGGCGAAGTCCCGCACCCCGACCCGGTCGGCGGTCCGGGTGAAGTCCCGGTCCACCCGGTCGGCCAGCCGGGCCAGCCGGACCAGCCCGGCCGTCGGCAGGTCGACCAGGTCGGTGAGCCACAGCTCGGCCGGCCAGCGCCCGCCGGCCGCGCCCACCCCGAGCAGCAGCAGGTCCCCGCCGCCGCGCCGCCCCCGGTTCTCCCGGGCCGGCCCCGGCCAGGCCGGACGCACCCGCACCGCGGCGACCAGCCCGGCCCGCAGCGCGCCCGCCGCATCCGACCAGACCACCGGCCGGCGCAGCTCCCGGGCGGCGGTGAGCAGGTGGCAGGCCGGCCCCGGCCCGGCCGGGTGGCCGGGCAGCGGCGCCACCGGCCGCAGCGGGAACGAACCGCTCACCCGGACCAGCATCGGCAGCCGCTCGGCCCGCATCCGGCGCACCAGCCGCAGCCCGTCGGCGTCCCGGGCGTCCGCGACCACCGGGCGGGCCGGCAGCCCCCAGCGGGCGGGCAGGCCGAGCACCGCCTCCAGCGCGCAGTCCCCCAGGGTCTCGGCGTCCACCTCGTCGGGGATCAGCGCCTGGCTGCGCCGCGGCGCGTCCTCCAGCCAGGTCCGCGGCAGGTGCAGCCGCCAGTTGACCGGCGCGCTGAAGCTCTCCGAGGCGGCCCAGACGCCCACCGCCTGCTGGGCGTTGAGCACCTGGCCGAGGGCCGGGATGAAGCGGCGGTCCACGCCGACCGAGTGGTCGCCGGCCTTCGGGACGACCATCGGCCGCAGCACGTACGCCTGCGGCGGGGCGATCCGGGCCAGGTGCTGGGCCAGTGCCTGGCGCACCGGCCGCCAGTCCCAGGTGGAGCTGGTGATGAAGTGGTGCAGGCTCTGCTCGGCGGCCGGTCCGCCGACCACGGTGGCGATGTTGCGGATCGACTTGCGCCCGCGCGCGCCGAGCAGCCCGTGCAGGTACTGGCCGCCCTTGCGCCGCTGGTCACTGCGCGGGAGCGAGGCGAACAGCACCGCGCACAGCTCCTTGAGCAGCACCTCGTGCGAGGCGTCGAGCACCCGGCCGTCCTCCGGCGGGGCCTGCGGCTCCACCGGCAGGAATCGGGTCATGACGGGACCGCTCATCGTTCCCCCTCGAATGGCGGTTGGCTGCGCCGTGCTCACGCTAGGGTCCGCGCCGCGCCCCGCTAAGGTGCGCGGCCCACCGCTCCGGCACGGTCGGTGGTGGCCCGGCCACCGGGCTCCCGCCGACCGGTGCGGCGCATCCGCATTCCGGTACGGCGGGAGCGGCGGCGCCGACGGCGCCCGGGCGGGTGCTCAGGCGGTGAAGTCCGCGGCGTGGTCGCGGGCCCACTCGGCGAAGGTGCGGGCCGGACGGCCGGTGAGCCGCTCGACCGTGTCGGACACCTCGGCCGGGACGCCGTCGGAGCCGGCCCAGTAGCCGACCACCGCGTCCATCACCCAGACCGGCACGATCGGGGCGAGCGCCTCGCGCGCCTCGGCCTCGGTCAGCTCCTCGAACTCCAGCGGCCGCCCGAGCGCCCCGGACAGCGCCGCCAGCTGCTCGCGCTGGGTGATCGAGACCGGGCCGCTGATGAAGTACGCCTGCCCCTCGTGGCCGCCGCCGGTGAGCGCGACCACCGCGACGGCGGCGATGTCCTTCTCGTGGATCGCGTCGCTGTGCGACTCCGGGTACGGGAAGCGGATCCGCCCCTCGGCCCGGATCGACTCCGGCCAGCCCCACATCAGGATGTTGGTGGCGAAGTTGTGCGGCCGCAGGAGGGTGTACGGGATCCCGGAGGCGAGCACCGCCTCCTCGACCGCGCGGTGCATCTCGACGATCGGCTTCTGCACCGGGAGGGCGTCCACCACGGTCTGCGAGGAGAGCACCACCACGTGCCGCACGCCCGCCTCCTTCGCCGCGGCGAGGAAGCCGGCCGTGCCCTGCGGGACGGCGTAGAGGAACACCTTCTCGACGCCGGCCAGCGCCGGACCCCAGGTGCCGGGGTCGGTGAGGTCGAGCACGGCGGTCTCGACGGGGGCCGGCGGCGCCAGCCTCTCCGGGGTCCGGGCGCCGGCCCGGACGTCGGCGCCGGCCGCCAGCAGTTGTGCCAGCACCTCGGCGCCGACCTGGCCGGTCGCCCCGGTGACGAGGATCTTGCCCATGGGTACGGCTCGCTTTCTCGACGTCGGTCAGGAAGGCCGGGACGCGGTCGTCCCGGCCGGTTTGCGGCGCGGGGAGGAGAACCGCCGGGTGATCGGCGCCTCGACCAGCCGGTACAGCACCCAGGAGAGCAGCACGGTCACCGCGACGGCGAGCAGCAGCAGGCCGACACCCTCGACCGTGGAGTACATCCGGGTGCCGAGCAGGTCGCGCAGCTCGGTCAGCACGATGAAGTGCAGCAGGTAGAAGGCGAAGGAGATCTCGCCGAGCCAGGTCATCACCCGGTTGCGGAACGGGGTGAACCGGCCGTCCCGGTCGGCGATCGCGGCGGAGGCGACGAGCAGCGCGATCGGCACCACGGTGGCGGCCCGCTGGGCGTAGAGGTAGGGCACCCAGCGGGTGACGGCGTAGCCGGCCACCAGCAGCACGCCGGACCAGACCATGCCGATGTCGCGCCAGCGGCCGGAGCGCACCGCGAGGGCGACCAGGATGCCGAGCGCGAAGTCGACCATCCGCACCGGCGGGAGCACGTAGGCGAACCAGTACTGGGAGACCGAGGCCTGGTAGCCGCCGGGGACGCCCGGGGTGTCGGGCAGCACCAGGTAGGCGAGGGCGGGGGTCGCGACGACGGCGGCCACCGCCCCGGCTATCCAGTACTTCAGCCGCTCCGGGCGGATGGTGCGCAGCGCCCGGTGCAGCAGCGGGAAGGAGAGGTAGAAGACCAGCTCGGCGCCGAGCGACCAGCTCGGCGGGTCGACGCTGAAGTAGGTGTTGAAGTCGGGGATCCAGACCTGCAGCATCAGCAGGTTGAGGACCGCGGTGCGGGCCGGGGTGTAGGTGCTCGCGAACAGCACCATGGCCAGTGCCCAGGCGACCACGTAGTTGGGGACGATCTTCACCAGGCGCCGCCGCCAGAACCCGGTGGCGGTGTCGCCGGGGCGGGCCGACCAGGTCAGCACGAAGCCGCTGAGCACGAAGAAGAACGCCACGCCGAGACCGCCGGCCTGGTCGGCGAGGTCGGTGAAGCGGTACTCGGTGCTGTCGTCGGCGAAGAACCGCAGGGTGGGGATCGGCAGCGCCGCGTGGTAGGCGAAGACCGCGAGGGCGGCCGGGAAGCGCAGGCCGGTGAGGGACGGCAGGCGGACGGCGGCCGGGCGCGCCGTGCCGGGTCCGCTCCCGCCGGCGGGTCTCGGTCCCGGCTGGGCGAGGAGTCGGTCGGTGGCCATGGTTCCCGTCCTTGGTGTCGAGCCGGTGGGCGGGGACGAAGGCAGGCCGGCCCCACCCGCAGGCCAAGTAAACTACTCCGTGCAGATGAGAGATTGCACCGATCGGTGTAGCATCTATGTCAGGTCGGGGGACACCCCGTCCCCATCCGGCTTCCCGTTCGAGGCAAGGGAGTTGACGTACGATGCCGCGATCCGCCGCTACCCGTCCGCCGCTCCCGCAGGATCGGCCCCATGCGTGCAGCGTTCATCCCGCGGCTCGGACCGGCCACGACCATCCGTCACGGCGAGGTGCCCGAGCCGGTCCCCGGCCCCACCGATGTCCTGGTCCGGGTGGCCGCGGTGTCGGTCAACCCGGTCGACACCTTCGTCCGCTCGGGGCTCTACCGGACCCCACTGCCCTTCCCGTTCGTGATCGGGCGGGACCTCGTGGGCACGGTGGTCCGGGCCGGCCCCGGCGCCCCCGGCTTCGGCCCCGGTGACCGGGTCTGGTGCAACAGCCTCGGCCACGGCGGCCGGCAGGGCGCGGCGGCCGAACGGGCGGCCGTCCCCGCCGACCGGCTCTACCACCTGCCGCCGGGCGTCGACCCGGCCGAGGCCGTCGCCGTGGTCCACCCCGCGGCCACCGCGCACCTCGCCCTGTTCACCCACGGCGGGCTGCGCACCGGCGAGACCGTGCTGGTCGGCGGCGGAGGCGGCAACGTCGGCGGCGCCCTGATCGTCCTGGCCGCCGAGGCCGGCGCCCGGGTGGTCGCCACCGCGAGCCCCGCCGACGCCGAACACTGCCGGGCCCTCGGCGCCACCGAGGTGCTCGACTACCGCGCCCCCGACCTGCCCGAACGGCTCCGCGCCGCCTGCCCCGGCGGCATCGACGTCCACCTCGACACCTCGGGCGCCAACGACCTCGCCACCGCCGTCGACCTGCTCGCCCCGCGCGGCCGGATCGTGCTGCTCGCCGGCGCCCGCTCCCGCCCCGAACTGCCCGCCGGCGCCCTGTACATGAAGGACGGCTCGATCCGCGGGTTCGTCATCTCGCACGCCACCACCGCCGAACTGGCCGGCGCCGCGGTCGCCGTCAACCGGCTGCTCGCGGCCGGGCGGCTGCGCCCGCGGGCCCTGGAGATACGCCCGCTGAGCGACGCCGCCGAGACCCACCAGCGCCTGGAGAAAGGCGAGTTGAACGGCCGCCGGGTGGTCCTGACCCCCGGGCCGTGACGGCTCGCGACCCGTCCCCCGCACGCCCCGTCCCGCGCTCCCCGACCGCCTCCGAAAGGCTCCCCATGTCCCCGTCCGCCGGCGCCGAGCAGGCCGCCGGGCCGCGCCGCTCGGGCCTCCTGCTGGCCCTGCTGGCGTTCGCCCAGTTGATCGTCTCGATCGACTACAACATCGTCTACGTGGCGCTCCCGGAGATCGGCAGCGGCCTCGGCTTCTCCGCGCAGACCCTGCAGTGGGTGGTCAGCGCCTACGCGGTGGCCTTCGGCGGCTTCCTGCTCTTCGGCGGCCGGGCCTCCGACCTGTTCGGCCGCCGCCGGATGTTCGTCCTCGGCCTGCTGCTGTACGCCGGTTCCTCGCTGCTCGGCGGCCTGGCCACCGCCCCCGGCCTGCTGGTCGCGGCCCGCGCCCTGCAGGGCCTCGGCGGCGCCTTCCTGTTCCCCGCCACCCTCGCCCTGGTGGTCACCGGCTTCGCCGAGGGCCGCGAGCGCAACCGGGCCCTGTCGGTCTGGGCGGCGGCCGGTGCCAGCGGCATGATCATCGGCTCGCTGGCCGGCGGGGTGCTCACCGAGGCCTTCGGCTGGCAGGCGGTCTTCTACGTCAACGTGCCGCTGGCCGGCGGCGCCGCCCTGCTCGCGCCCCGGCTGATCCGCGCCGACGGGCCGCGCGAGGGCGGGCGCTCCTTCGACCTGCCCGGCGCGCTGACCTCCACCGCCGGCGCCACCCTGGTGGTCTTCACCCTGGTCCAGGCACCCGCCTCCGGCTGGACCTCGCCGCTGGTGCTGATCACCGCCGTGCTCGGCCTCGGCCTGCTCGCCGCCTTCGTGGCGATCGAGTCCCGGGCCGGCGACCCGCTGATGCCGCTGCGGCTCTTCCGCAACCGCAACCTCTCCACCGGCGCGGTCACCACCTTCCTGTTCATGGCGAGCTTCGGCACCCTGCTGTACTTCCTGACCGTCTACTTCCAGACCGTGCACGGGTACAGCGCGCTGCGCACCGGCATGGCCTTCCTGATCCCGATGGCCTGCGGCTTCCTCGGCTCGATGCTGGGCGGCCGGCTCGCCACCCGCTTCGGCGCCCGCAACACCCTGATCGCCTCCTACCTGATCGGCGCGCTCGGCACCGCCGCGACGGCGCTGACCATGGAGCCGGACGGCGGCTACGTCGCCCTGCTGCCCGGCCTGGTGGTGCTCAGCGTCTGCCAGGGCGTCATCTTCACCACGATGTTCGCCGCCTCCGCGACCGGGGTGCACCCCTACGAGCAGGGCATCGCCTCCGGCATCGTCTCCACCGGCCAGCAGGTCGGCAGCGCGGTCGGCCTCGGCGCCCTGGTCGCGATCGCCAACGCCGGCACCGAGGGCCTGACCGGCGAGGCGCTGCGCTCGGCCACCACCGACGGCCTGCGCACCGCCGTGCTGGTCGCCACCGGCGGCATCGTCGCGCTGGTCCTGGTCGCGCTCGGCTTCGAACGCGCCCCGCGCCCGGACGCGGCCGCCGTCGACGACGACAGCGCCGCCAAGAGCCTCGCCTGACCCGTCCGTCCCGTTTCCGTCCGCATCTTCGAGGAGAACCTCCGCCATGCCCTTCGTCACCAGCCCCAGCGCCCGCGTCTCCTACGCCGTCGAGGGCTCCGGCCACCCGCCCCTGGTCTTCGTGCACGGCACCGGCTTCGGCGCCGCGGGCACCTTCGGCCACCTCACCGGCAACTTCACCGACGTCCGCACCGTCCTGCTGCCGGACTTCGCCGGCTGCGGCGACACCGAGGACGACGGCCGCGAGCTGACCCCGGAGCTGCTCGCCGAGCAGATCGCCGCCGTGATCGAGGCGGCCGGCGGCGGCCCGGCCGACCTGGTCGGCTTCTCGCTCGGCTCGCTGGTCGCCGCCACCCTCGCCGCCCTGCGCCCCGAGCTGGTGCGCAGCCTGGTGCTCACCTCCGGCTGGACCCGCCCGGACGACACCTACCTGCGCAACCACATGACCACCTGGCGCGCCATCAGCGGCGACGCCGATGCCTTCGGCCGGTTCGGCACCCTGACCGCGTTCAGCCGCGACCACCTGAACTCCCTCCCGGCCGAGGTGGTCGACGCCATCGTCAAGGGCAACCAGCCCACCGAGGGCGCGCTGCGCCACATCGAGCTCAACCTGACCGCCGACATCCGCCCGCTGCTGCCCCGGATCACCGCGCGCACCCTGGTGATCGGCTGCACCCAGGACGGCACCGCCCCGGTCGGGCTCTCCCGCGAGCTCGCCGAGGCCATCACCGGCAGCACCTACGCGGAGTTCGACAGCGGCCACGTGGTCGTCTACGAGCAGGGCGACGCGTGGTCCCGCCTGGTGCGTGACTTCGTCCTCCAGGAGGACTGATCCCGCGGGTCGAACGGCTGTCGCTCCCCGGGTGATGACGTCACATCACCCGGGGAGTAGCGTGTCCACCGTGGACGAACTGACCTTCCGCGCGAAGGACCGCCACCGCCGGTCCTGGCTCCACCTCGCCCAGGTCGGGGCCCTGCTGGCGCTCGCGGGCACCCGGATCGCGATCGACCTCGGCATCCAGGTCCTGCTCTGGACGACCGGCGGCCTCGCCGCGCTCATCGGCCTGCACCACCTGGCCGCGAGCGAGCCATGGAGCACGGTCGGGCCCGCCGGGGTGACCATCCGCGGGACCTACCGCCGCCGCGCCCGCGCCCACCCCTGGCGCGACATCCGGTGGATCGACGTGTACGAGGCGAAGAGCCCGTTCGGAACGTACCGCGCACCGCGGATCCACCTCGCCGACGGACGGCGCCAGGTCCTGGCGGGACTCTCCCAGGACCCCACCCACCCCTCTCCCGACTTCGACGAGCAGGTGCGGCGCGTCCGCGGCCTGTGGGAGCTGAACACCGACCCCGCCGCCCGGGTACGGCCGGCGGAGCGGCGCCGCGACCGGCTGACCCCCGGGCGGGTCGGCTTCCTCACCGCCGTCCCCGTCCTCATCGTGGCCTTCCTCCTGTGGAGATGACGGCGGACGGGCCAACGTTCGGTCCTGCCACAGGTGATGACATCGCGTCACCCCGCGCGTAGGGTTTCGAACGTGAACGAACTGGTGTTCCGGGGGCGGGACCGCTACCGCCCGTCCTGGTCGCTGCTCGCCGTGTCGCTCGTCGTGCTGGCCGTCGAGGGCGCCGCCGCCGCCCGCGGTCTCGGCCTCACCGGATTCCTGTGGCTCGCCGGCGGAAGCCTCGCCCTCCTCGGCCTCTGCCTGGCGCTCGCCCTCCGGGGCTTCAGCGCGGTCGGACCCGAGGGCATCACCATCTGCTGGGGCTTCGGGCGCGGCCGTACCCACCCCTGGCACGAGATCCGCTGGATCGATGTGCGGACCGGCAGGACCGAGGGCGGGACCGGCTCCCAGGTCCGGATATTCCTCGCCGACGGCCGGCGCCGCGCGCTCCCCGGGCTGGTGGACAGCCCCCTGTACCCCTCGCCGGACTTCGAGGAGCAGTACCGCCGCATCGTCGCCCGGTGGGAGCTGAACACCGAGGAGTCCGTCCGCGTCCGGCCCCGGAAGCGGCTCCGGGACCGGATCACCCCCACGGTGGCCGGCCTCCTCGCCGGGCTCGCCCTCATCCCCGCCGGCCTGCTGGTCCTCGTTCTGATGAGGTGATCCCGGCCGCCCCTCACGCACGGCGACCGCGCCGCCGCGGACGGTGCCGGAGACGCCCCGGGCCGCCATTGGCAGCGCACCGCCGTCCCCTGTGACACTGGAGTCGCTCGAAAACCGAGGTGCGCTCCGCCGCATCTCCTTGCGAACCTAGAGGGATGCCCGCCGTGAGTTCTCCCGCAGTCCAGTCCGCCGCCGAGTCCGCCCGGAGCGAGGAACCCGGCATCGGCGAGCTGGCCGCGCGCCTGCCCGAGCTGACCCTGCGCGACCAGGTGCGGATCGGCCGCCGGCTGGACGGCGCGCGCCGGGTCCGCAAACCCGAGGCGCGCGCGAAGATCGCCGCCGAGATCGCCGCCGACATCGGGAAGGCCGAGCTGCTGGTCGAGCGGCGCCGCGCCGCCGTGCCGGCCATCGAGTACCCCGCCGAGCTGCCGGTCAGCCAGAAGAAGGACGCGATCCTCGAAGCCGTCCGCGACCACCAGGTGGTGATCGTGGCGGGCGAGACCGGCTCCGGCAAGACCACCCAGATCCCCAAGATCTGCCTGGAGCTGGGCCGCGGCGTGCGCGGCCTGGTCGGCCACACCCAGCCCCGCCGGATCGCCGCCCGCACGGTGGCCGAGCGGGTCGCCGAGGAACTGCACAGCCCGCTCGGCGAGGCGGTCGGCTGGAAGGTCCGGTTCACCGACCAGGTCGGCCCCGACACCCTGGTCAAGCTGATGACCGACGGCATCCTGCTCGCCGAGATCCAGACCGACCGCGAGCTGCGCCAGTACGACACCCTGATCATCGACGAGGCGCACGAGCGCAGCCTCAACATCGACTTCCTGCTCGGCTACCTCAAGCAGCTGCTGCCCCGCCGCCCCGACCTCAAGGTGATCATCACCTCGGCGACCATCGACCCGGAGCGGTTCGCCCGGCACTTCGAGGACGCCCCGATCGTCGAGGTCTCCGGCCGCACCTACCCGGTCGAGGTCCGCTACCGCCCGATCGCGCAGGACGCCGACGAGGACGGCGACACCGACGAGGCGGACCGCGACCGCGACCAGATCCAGGCGATCTGCGACGCCGCCGAGGAGCTCCAGGCCGAGGGCCCGGGCGACATCCTGGTCTTCCTCTCCGGCGAGCGCGAGATCCGCGACACCGCCGACGCGCTCGGCAAGCTGAAGCTCAAGAGCACCGAGATCCTCCCGCTCTACGCCCGGCTCAGCTCCGCCGAGCAGCACAAGGTCTTCCAGCGCTCCTCCTCCCGCCGGATCGTGCTGGCCACCAACGTCGCCGAGACCAGCCTGACCGTCCCCGGCATCAAGTACGTGATCGACCCGGGCACCGCCCGGATCTCCCGCTACAGCCACCGCACCAAGGTCCAGCGGCTGCCGATCGAGGCGATCAGCCAGGCCAGCGCCAACCAGCGCAAGGGCCGCTGCGGCCGTACCTCGGACGGCATCTGCATCCGGCTCTACTCGGAGGAGGACTTCCTCTCCCGCCCCGAGTTCACCGACGCCGAGATCCTGCGCACCAACCTCGCCTCGGTCATCCTCCAGATGACCGCCGCCGGCCTCGGCGACATCGCCGCCTTCCCGTTCCTGGACCCGCCGGACTCCCGCAACATCAAGGACGGCATCAGCCTCCTGCACGAGCTGGGCGCGCTCGACCCGGAGGAGAAGGACGTCCGCAAGCGGCTCACCCCGCTCGGCCGCAAGCTGGCCCAGCTCCCGGTGGACCCCCGGATGGCCCGGATGGTCCTGGAGGCGGACCGCAACGGCTGCGTGCGCGACGTCATGGTGATCGCCGCCGCGCTCTCCATCCAGGACCCGCGCGAGCGCCCCGCCGAGAAGCGCCAGGCCGCCGACGACCGGCACCGCCGGTTCACCTCGGAGACCTCCGACTTCCTCTCCTTCCTGTCGATGTGGCGCTACGTGCGCGAGCAGCAGCGCGAGCTGTCCTCCTCCGCGTTCCGCCGGATGTGCAAGGCCGAGTTCCTCAACTACCTGCGGATACGGGAGTGGCAGGACATCTACTCCCAGCTGCGCACGGTCGCCAAGCAGCTCGGCGTCACCATCGAGGAGGCGCACGACGACGCCGAACCGGACGCCGACCGGATCCACCAGTCGCTGCTGGCCGGCCTGCTCTCCCACATCGGCCTGTACGACGTGGAGAAGCGCGAGTACGGCGGCGCGCGCGGCGCCCGGTTCGCGGTCTTCCCCGGCTCCGGCCTGTTCAAGAAGCCGCCGCGCTGGGTGATGTCCGCCGAGCTGGTGGAGACCTCCCGGCTCTGGGCCCGGATCAACGCGAAGATCGAGCCGGAGTGGGTCGAGCCGCTGGCCGGCCACCTGGTGAAGCGCACCTACAGCGAGCCGCACTGGGAGAAGAAGGCCGGGGCCGTCCTGGCGTACGAGAAGGTCACCCTCTACGGGGTGCCGGTGGTCGCCCAGCGGAAGGTCAACTACGGCCGGATCGACCCGGAGCTCTGCCGCGAGCTGTTCATCCGCAACGCCCTGGTCGAGGGCGACTGGGAGACCCACCACCGCTTCTTCGCCGAGAACCGCAAGCTGCTCAGCGAGGTCGAGGAGCTGGAGAACCGGGCCCGCCGCCGGGACATCCTGGTCGACGACCAGACGCTGTTCGAGTTCTACGACGGCCGGCTGCCCGACGACGTCGTCTCCACCCGGCACTTCGACTCCTGGTGGAAGCAGGCCCACCGGGACCAGCCCGACCTGCTCAACTTCGAGAAGTCGATGCTGATCAACGACGCCGCCGACGGCGTCACCGAGGCCGACTACCCGGACCACTGGCAGCAGGGCCGGCTCCGCTTCAGGCTCACCTACCAGTTCGAGCCGGGCAGTGACGCGGACGGCGTGACCGCGCACATCCCGCTGCCGGTGCTCAACCAGGTCACCGCGGAGGGCTTCGACTGGCAGATCCCGGGCCTGCGCGAGGAACTGGTCACCGCCTGGATCAAGTCGCTGCCGAAGGCGGTGCGGCGCAACTTCGTGCCCGCTCCGGACTTCGCCCGCGCCGCGCTGCGCGAGCTGAGGAACCACCAGGAGCGCCAGGAGCCGCTGCTGCCGGCCCTGGAGCACGCCCTGAAGCGCCTGACGGCCGTCACCGTGCCCCCGGAGGCCTGGGACGAGGAACGGGTCCCGGAGCACCTCAAGGTGACCTTCCGGGTGGTGGACGGCCGCAAGAAGCTCGCCGAGTCCAAGGACTTGGAGGAGCTGCGGCTGCGCCTCAACCCGAAGCTGAAGGAGACGCTCTCCTCGGCCGCCTCCGGCCGGGGCATCGAGCGCTCCGGGCTGACCGCCTGGCCCGAGGACCTGCCGGTGCTGCAGCGCACCTTCGAGCAGCGCTCCCGCGGCCACTCGCTGCGCGCCTACCCGGCGCTGGTCGACGAGGGGGAGACGGTCGGCATCCGGCTGTTCGACACCCCGCAGGCCCAGGAGAAGGCGATGTGGGCGGGCACCCGGCGGCTGCTGATGCTCTCCACCACCTCGCCCGCCAAGTCGATCCAGGGCCGGCTGGGCAACCAGGCCAAGCTCGCCCTGTCGTACAACCCGCACGGCTCGATCCCGGCGCTGTTCGAGGACGTGGTGGCCTGCGCGGCGGACCGGCTGATGACCCTGGCCGGCGGTCCGGCCTGGGACGAGGCGGCGTTCGGCGTGCTGCGCGACAAGGTCCGGGCCGATCTGTACGACCTCTCGGCGGACACCACGCTGAAGACGGCCACCGCGCTGATCGCCTTCCACAAGGCGTCGACCCGGCTGAAGTCGGTGAGCAGCCCGGTGCTGCTGACCGCGGTGAACGACATCCGGCTGCACCTGGCCTCGCTGGTGCACCCGGGCTTCGTCACCGAGACCGGCTGGCAGCGGCTGCCGGACCTCAAGCGCTACCTGCTGGCGGTGGACCGCCGGCTGGAGGCGCTGCCCAACCACCCCCAGCGGGACGCCCAGCAGCTGACGAAGGTCCAGCAGGTCCAGCAGGCCTACGGGGAGCTCCTGGCGGCCGTACCGGCCGGCCGGGAGCCCTCCCCCGAGGTGCGCGCGGTCCGCTGGATGATCGAGGAGCTGCGGGTCAGCTTCTTCGCCCAGTCCCTGGGCACGCCGACGCCGGTCTCGGAGAAGCGGATCGCCAAGGCGATGGAGGCGGCCAGGGCCACGCTCTGAGCTGCGCCGGGGGCCCTCGGGAGCCGGTTCGACCTGGGGGCCCCACATGGGCTACGATCTGTCTTGTTCGCAGCGAGGGCCGGAAGGCAAGCGAGGCGGACGGATCAGGTAACACTCTGGTCCCGTGGAGCAGTTGGTTAGCTCGCCACCCTGTCAAGGTGGAGGTCGCGGGTTCAAGTCCCGTCGGGATCGCCGTAGTCGAGAGGCCCGGAACCGTTTGGTTCCGGGCCTCTCGCGTTTGTCCGGCCGACTCTTTTACCCGGACTAGGTCTAGACCACAAGTGACTTTGCGTGTGATAGTCGTCACCCGCATTTTCGGGGAACCGACCGTTCGGACACCCTTCCCACACGCCACTAATTTAATATGTAAAATTGTACTGCTATTCACAGTAAATCCCCCCCACCTCTTCCCCCTCAAATCGTTATCCGGAGTTCAACATTCCGGATGGATCGCACGAGTACGACAGCTCTGTAGAAGAACTCCGCGAGAGCCGGCCGGAACAAACAAAGGGGCTGCTTACCGGACCCGGCGGAGTCCGGTAAGCAGCCCCTTCGAAAGAGCCTTGAGCGATCGGCCCGTCAGGCCTCGGTGCGCTGGGCCGGAATACCGGCCAGCAGGGCGCGCACCTCCGCCTCACGGTAACGGCGGTGGCCACCCAGTGTGCGGATCGACGTGAGCTTGCCGGCCTTGGCCCAGCGCGTCACGGTCTTCGGGTCCACACGGAACATGGTGGCGACCTCTGCCGGAGTCAGCAGGGGCTCGGCATCGGGGGTACGAGCGGTCATGAGCGGCCTCCTCGGGAGAACCGAACCAGGGCGGTTCTATCCTTCAAATTCTGCACCTTGGCCCGCGATGCCCGAAATGGCATAGACGGGCCGAGTCGGTTATAGGACGAACGGCTTGTCCTGGTGTCTACAACTACACCATCCGTCCAGCCCTATCGACCAAACCGCCAAAATTGACCCCTCACGGGTTCAAGGCCGACGGATGGCGATGGACCACCCCATAACGGGCGGTCACCTTATAGTGACATTAGGTTACGAGGGGACCAGACCGCCCGTTTCCCCGCAAAGCACGCATCGACTGCAGAACCACCCAAAAGTGGGCACGCTCACGTGAAGTTGGGCCGGTTGTCCCATTTTTGCACATAGGGGTGAGTTCGCGTCAACAGTGAGTAGTGTCACGTTCGACAGGTATTGACCCGAACCAGGACCTTGGTCATATGGATCGGGCCGTAGGACTCTTACCCCCTCGACACGCACCATCGACACCCGCCCCGGGCGGCGGTGACGCCTCCTCAGCCCGGCCCGGAGGCGCCCGCGGGCGCCGGCCCGGCTCAGTTCGCGTGGCGCAGCGCCAGCACCTGCCGCCAGCGCCCGGTCAGCGCCTCGTACGCGCGCAGCGCCTCCGCCGCGTCCCCCGCCCGCAGCGCCCGCAGCCCGTCCTCCAGCTCCCCCGCCGAACGGTCCGCCAACAGCCGCTCCGCCCCCAGCAGATGCACCAGCCCCCCGTAGTCCAGTTCCACCAGCGACCGCGGATGGAACTCCTCCAGCCACCGCCCGACCTGCTCCGCCCCCCGCACCAGCTCCCCTTCCGGCACCGCCTCGCGCAGCGCCCGGTACGCCCGGGCCACCCGGCGGCGCGCCTGCGCCATCGGCGTCAGATAGAACAGCGACGCCTGGTCCCCCCGGACCCCTTCCCCTCCTTTCTCCCCCGCCCCTGCGGGAACGAAGCATCGATCCTCGTCCCCGAACGGAAGGAACCACCGCACCGGCACCTCCCAGCGGCTGGTGAGGATCCACGGCCGGGCGTCCGGGTGCTCCGCCCGCCAGCGCTCCCGGTCCGCCTCCGCCTCGGCCCGGGTGGCCGGCGGCAGCGCGGTGTCCAGCAGCGCCACCGGCGCCCCGGCCCGCAGCTCCTCCAGCGCCTGCCAGTTGCGCAGCCTGGTCGCCCACGGACAGATGTACAGCACCCCGTCCACCAGCCGGACGAAGGCCCGCTCGCTCTCCCGCTCGGGCAGCGCCCGCGGGGTGCGGCCGACCAGTTCGGCCAGCGCCGTGCGCTGCTCCGCGAGCGCCGACGCGGCCACCGAGCGGCCCGCCTCCGGCGCGTCCGGGCCGTGCTGCGCCGCGTAGGCCTGCCAGTGCGCCCGGTCGGGTTCCGGGTAGGCGGCCAGCGGCTCGTAGACCCGCAGGTGCGCGGCGTAGGGCGGCAGCACGGAGGTACGGACGACGGTCACGTCCTGCATCGTCGCACGCACCCCCCGTCGCCCGGGAGGGTCCGGGCGCCCGCCACCGGGCGGGCGGCCGGGCGGCGGCCCGTTCGCGGACGCACCCGCGGGACACGAACGGGCTGCTGGCACCCGTTCCCGTCTCACCCCTCGGACAACCGGCCCGAGCTTCGCCAAGGGGGCGGACCCGCGGCGCCCTCGGGGCTACGCTTCGCCCTAGGCGCCCGCATCACAGCAGCGGGCCTCGAGTTACTGGAGTCACCACAGTGACCGACGTACAGACCGCCGCCCCCACGCACTCCGCACCCGGCGTGCTCGGCAGGATTTTCGGCAACTCCCAGGACGGCGCCACCGGCGACGGCCACGAGCAGGTCGTGCTCTGCCACGACCGCTCCTCCGGGCTGAAGGCGATCATCGCCATCCACTCCACCGCGCTGGGCCCCGCCCTCGGCGGCACCCGGTTCTTCCCGTACGCCTCCGAGGAGGCGGCGCTGGAGGACGCGCTCAACCTCTCCCGCGGCATGTCCTACAAGAACGCGCTGGCCGGTCTCGACCTCGGCGGCGGCAAGGCCGTCATCATCGGCGACCCGACCAAGGACAAGAACGAGGCGATGCTCCGTGCCTACGGCCGCTTCGTCGAGTCGCTGCGCGGCCGCTACATCACCGCCTGCGACGTGGGCACCTACGTCCAGGACATGGACGTGATCGCGCGCGAGACCGAGTTCGTCACCGGCCGCTCGCCCGAGCACGGCGGCGCCGGCGACTCGTCCATCCTGACCGCCTTCGGCGTCTTCCAGGGCATGCGCGCCTCCGCCCAGGCCCGCTGGGGCCAGCCCACCCTGCGCGGCAAGCGGGTCGGTGTGGCCGGCGTCGGCAAGGTCGGCCACTACCTGGTCGGCCACCTGGTCGCGGACGGCGCCACCGTCGTGATCACCGACGTCTCCGAGGCCGCCGTCAACCGCGTGCGGGCCGCCCACCCGGAGGTGGAGGTCGTCGCCGACACCGCCGCGCTGCTCCAGGCCAAGCTGGACGTCTACGCCCCCTGCGCGCTCGGCGGCGCCCTCACCGACGACTCGGTGGCCGCGCTGGGCGAGTTCGGCACCGTGATCGTCTGCGGCGCCGCCAACAACCAGCTGGCCCACCCGGGCGTCGAGAAGGACCTGGCCGACCGCGGCATCCTCTACGCCCCGGACTACCTGGTGAACTCCGGCGGCGTCATCCAGGTCGCCGACGAGATCGACGGCTTCAACTTCGAGCGCGCCAAGAACAAGGCGACGAAGATCTTCGACACCACGCTGGAGATCTTCACCCGGGCCGCCTCCGACGGCGTGCCGCCGGCCGTCGCCGCCGACCGCCTCGCCGAGAAGCGGATGCGCGAGATCAGCGCGCTGCGCTCGGTGCTGCTGCCGGGCGCCCGCCGGGGCTGATCCCGGTCCGGCCGGGCCGGGCCCGACCGGTGACGCGCGGGGGGCATCCACATCCGCCCCCCGCGCATCACAATGTGGAACCGGATTCTCGATTCTGCGCCCGATCGGGTGATCCGACGTCCCCCTTCGGGGGATAATCGGTGAGGAAACAACGGACCTGAGACACCTCCGGACAGCGCGCAGAAAGCCGCAAAACCTCCCCTGACCTGGGACGACCTGGTCGCGGGTGCGGCTGGTGCGCGCCACGTCACACTGACGACGTACCGTCCAGCGGCAGAAACAGGTACCGTTGATGCTCCAAGGGACGGTTCTCCCCATTCGGGCAGGCCGCTCCTGATCATGAACACGTGTCAGACTCGGGGCCGTGAGCCCCATCGTTGAGGGGGTCGACCCATGGGGCGCGGCCGGGCCAAGGCCAAGCAGACGAAGGTCGCCCGCGAGCTGAAGTACAACAGCGGCGGGTTCGACGCCAATCGTCTCTCCAGCGAGCTGGGCGTATCGCCCTCCACCTCCCCGATCGAGCCGGAGCCGATCGAAGAGGACGAGGACGACGACCCTTACGCGGAGTACGCGGCTCGTTACGCCGATGACGGCGAGGACGACGACACCGAGTCGGGTACCGGGTCTTCCCAGACCCGCCGTCGCGCGTAGTCTCACAGTCTGACCAGACCGGCCTCGGCGCCCAGTGCGCCGGGCCGGTTTTCGGCGTTCCCGCACGCCCGGCGGCGCGCACCCGGGCAGGACGGCCAAGGCCCCTCCGGCGGCGCCGGAGGGGCCTTGGCGACCCAGCGGGCCGGGCTCAGGCCGTGAAGCCCTCGTAGGCGTTGTAGAGGGCCGCGCCGCCCTCGTGCTCACCCGTGCGCTCGACGATGTCGCCCAGCACCCAGGACTCCACGCCGCGGTCCTCCAGGACCGCCAGCACGGCGTCCACCGAGTGCGGCGGGACGACCGCGACCATGCCGACGCCCATGTTGAGCGTCTTCTCGATCTCCAGGGTGGCCACCTTGCCGACCTCGGCGACGGTCCGGAAGACCGGCAGCGGGGTCCAGGTGCCGCGGTCCAGGCGGGCGTGCAGGCCGTCCGGGATCACCCGGGCCAGGTTGGCCGCCAGGCCGCCGCCGGTGACGTGCGAGAAGGCGTGCACCTCGGTGGCACGGATCAGCGCCAGGCAGTCCAGCGAGTAGATCCGGGTCGGCTCCAGCAGCTCCTCGCCGAGGGTGCGGCCGAACTCCTCGACCTTGCGGTCCAGCTTCCAGCCGGCCTGGTTCAGCAGCACGTGGCGGACCAGCGAGTAGCCGTTGGAGTGCAGGCCGGAGGCGGCCATCGCGATCACCACGTCGCCGGCCCGGACGCGCTCGGCGCCCAGCAGCGCGTCCGCCTCGACCACGCCGGTGCC
The DNA here is from genome assembly GCF_040298605.1 of Kitasatospora sp. NPDC001527. Taxonomy (NCBI): domain Bacteria; kingdom Bacillati; phylum Actinomycetota; class Actinomycetes; order Kitasatosporales; family Streptomycetaceae; genus Kitasatospora; species Kitasatospora sp. NPDC001527. The sequence goes on from NZ_JBEPAM010000003.1 coordinate 147,626, forward strand.
GGCGCCCGCGACGTCGTACTCGTCCGGACCGAGCAGGCCCGGGTGCTCGGCGGTCTCGCCGCCGACCAGGGCGCAGCCGGCCAGCGCGCAGCCCTCGGCGATGCCCTTGACGATCGCGGCGACCCGCTCCGGGACGACCTTGCCGACGCAGATGTAGTCGGTCATGAACAGCGGCTCGGCGCCGCAGACCACGATGTCGTCGACGACCATGCCGACCAGGTCGTGGCCGATGGTGTCGTGCTTGTCCATGGCGGCCGCGATGGCCACCTTGGTCCCCACGCCGTCGGTGGCCGAGGCCAGCAGCGGCCGCTCGTAGTCCTTGAAGGCGGAGACGTCGAAGAGGCCGGCGAAACCGCCGAGACCGCCGACCACCTCGGGGCGGTTGGCCTTCTTCACCCACTGCTTCATGAGCTCGACGGCGCGGTCGCCCGCCTCGATGTCGACGCCGGCGGCGGCGTAGGTGGCGCCGTTCTGGTTCGTGGTCACTGCGGTGCGGCCCTTTCGGGTCAGGTGGGGGTTGGAACAGCGGTGGGGCCCCGGTTCGCGGGACCCCACCGTGGGTTCTTACGGGCGGCGCAGCGCGTCGGCCGCGCCCGCCCCGCCGAGCAGCGACTGGACGCCGTCCAGGTCGCTGCCGCTGGTCGGCTTGCCTCGGACGGCGGGGGCCTGCTGACCGCCCTTGATCTCGGCCTCCAGCAGGAGCTTGCCGAGCAGCGCCGGGTCCGGCAGCTCCATCGGGTACTCGCCGTCGAAGCAGGCCCGGCAGAGGCGGTCCTTGGGCTGCTTGGTGGCCTCGATCATGCCGTCGATCGAGATGTAGGAGAGCGAGTCCGCGCCGAGCGTGCGGCCGATCTCCTCGATGGTCATGCCGTTGGCGATCAGCTCCGCGCGGGTGGCGAAGTCGATGCCGAAGAAGCACGGCCACTTCACCGGCGGCGAGGAGATCCGGATGTGGACCTCGGCGGCGCCGGCCTCGCGCAGCATCTTCACCAGCGCCCGCTGGGTGTTGCCGCGCACGATCGAGTCGTCGACCACGACCAGGCGCTTGCCCGCGATGACCTCGCGCAGCGGGTTGAGCTTGAGCCGGATGCCGAGCTGGCGGATGGTCTGGCTGGGCTGGATGAAGGTGCGGCCCACGTAGGCGTTCTTCACCAGGCCGGAGCCGTACGGGATGCCGCTGGCCTCGGCGTAGCCGATGGCGGCCGGGGTGCCGGACTCGGGCGTCGCTATGACCAGGTCGGCCTCGACCGGGGCCTCCTTCGCCAGCCGGCGGCCCATCTCCACGCGGGAGAGGTGCACGTTGCGGCCGGCGATGCTGGTGTCCGGACGGGCCAGGTAGACGTACTCGAAGACGCAGCCCTTGGGCTTCGCCTCGGCGAACCGGGAGGTGCGGAGGCCGTTCTCGTCGATGGCGATGAGTTCGCCCGGCTCGACCTCGCGGATGAAGGAGGCGCCGCAGATGTCCAGCGCCGCCGTCTCGGAGGCGACCACCCAGCCGCGCTCCAGCCGGCCCAGCACCAGCGGGCGGATGCCCTGCGGGTCACGGGCGGCGTAGAGCGTGTTCTCGTCCATGAAGACGAGCGAGAAGGCGCCCTTGACCTTGGGCAGGACGACCTTGGCCGTCTCCTCGATGGAGAGGTCCGGGTGGCCGGCGAGCAGCGCCGTCACCAGGTCGGTGTCGTTGGTCGCGGCCGTCCGCCCGGAGCGGGAGACGTGCTCCTCACCGGGCAGTTCGGCGACCATGGCCGCCAGTTCGGCGGTGTTCACCAGGTTTCCGTTGTGACCGAGGGCCAGCGAGCCGTGCACGGTCGCCCGGAAGGTCGGCTGGGCGTTCTCCCAGACCGAGGAACCGGTGGTCGAGTAGCGGGCGTGTCCGACGGCGATATGCCCGTGCAACGACCCCAGCGAGGCCTCGTCGAAGACCTGGGAGACGAGTCCCATGTCCTTGAAGACGAGAATCTGGGAGCCGTTGCTCACTGCGATGCCCGCGGATTCCTGACCGCGGTGCTGCAGGGCGTAAAGGCCGAAGAACGTGAGCTTGGCGACCTCCTCGCCGGGAGCCCAGACACCGAAGACGCCGCAAGCGTCCTGGGGGCCTTTCTCACCGGGAAGAAGATCGTGGTTGAGTCTTCCGTCACCACGTGGCACGCCTTCGAGTCTAGGACAGCCGACCCGCCTCCCCGGCACCCGGGCGGCCGGAGCCGACCGGGTGCGGATCGGTAACGCGCGTAGACAAAACCCCTTACCAGAGGCGGTTTTCGGCTTCCGGGAGCGGCCGGCGAACGCGCCCGGCCTTGCGGTTCGCGCCCGTTGGCGCGTTCCGGGCGCCCACGGCGCTTCGCCGCGGGTTCGCCCGCCGTTCGCCCAACGTGAGCCTGCTCACCCGGCGGCGCCGCCGGCGCGGGGCGGGCGGCCGGCGGGCAGCAGCAGGCCCCAGCAGCCCGGGTGGACCGTCCAGGTGCGGGCCCGGACCGGGCCGACCGGGTGGCCGTCCGCCTCGTAGCCGAAGCCGCGGCCGGCCACCGAGACACTGGCCGCCCGGGCCCTGAGCAGGGCGCCGGGGGCGCGGACCACGATCTCCATCACGCCCTCGCCGGCCGCGTCGCCGGCCGGGAGGGTCACCTGGACCACCCGGACCGGGCGGTGCACGTCGGCGAGCAGCCGGCCGTCCGCCTCGACCCGCAGCCGCGAGTTCCCTCCGGCCGGGCCGGGCTCGCCGCGGCCGGCGCGGCCGTGCGCTCCGGCGGGTGCGGTCCGGTCGGCCGGAGCGGCCCGCGCCGGGGTGAGTACGGTCCCCTGCTCGGCCGCAGCCAGTTTCGCCCATAGCGAACGCCAGCCGCTGGGGCGGCCGGCCGCCCGCCGCGCCCCGCTCGCCGAGATCCGCACCCCGCCGAGCGCCACCCCTCCGCCGTCGTCCACCAGCAGGTCGAGCTTGCGCGCCGTCCCGGTCAGCACCGCCCGCGCGGCCGCCACCGGGGCCACCGGCACGCCCAGGGCGCGGGCCGCCGCCACCTCCTCCGGCCGGCCGACCGGCACCAGGCCCACCGGGTCCGTCCCCAGCTCACGTTGGCGGTAGAGCGCCTGGAGCACCCGCTGGAGCGCGAGGTCGGAACCGATCACCACCGGTCGCCTCCGGCCACGATGCGAAAGCACCCGGTCGAGCTCGGAGGGTGTCTCCGGATAGGCCACCTTGACGTCCGTCCCACCGGAGAGAACGTCCTTCGCGATCCGCACCGACTCGCCGTCCGACTGCCGGGCCGCCGGGTCGAGGAGCAGGAGAAGCGGCTCCGGGCCGCCGGTTGCAGGCGTGGACAGGGACGACACAACCGGTCCTTCCTCAGGTAATCTCTCGGTGCAAGAGCCCCTTGCGCTATTGCGCCAGGGGCTTCGTCTATCTCGGGGCAGACTGCGGCCTACGCAGGATGCCCCAACCGGAAGGGGTGTACGCCTGTGCCGGCACTCGTGCTCGTTGGCGCTCAGTGGGGAGACGAGGGCAAGGGGAAGGCGACCGACCTCCTCGGCGGCTCCGTCGACTACGTCGTCCGCTACCAGGGCGGCAACAACGCCGGTCACACGGTGGTCATCGGCGACCAGAAGTACGCGCTGCACCTGCTTCCTTCCGGCATCCTCAGCCCGAACGTGACGCCGGTGATCGGCAACGGCGTCGTCATCGACCCGGGCGTGCTGCTCTCCGAGCTCAACGGCCTGAACGAGCGCGGCATCGACACCTCCAAGCTGCTGATCTCGGGCAACGCCCACCTGATCACGCCGTACCACCGCACCCTGGACAAGGTCACCGAGCGCTTCCTCGGCAAGCGCCGGATCGGCACCACCGGCCGCGGCATCGGCCCGACCTACGCGGACAAGATCAACCGCGTCGGCATCCGGGTCCAGGACCTCTTCGACGAGTCGATCCTGCGCCAGAAGATCGAGGCGGCGCTGCACGACAAGAACCAGCTGCTGGTCAAGCTGTACAACCGCCGCGCCATCCCCGCCGACCTGGTGCTGGAGGAGTACCTGGGCTACGCGGACAAGATCAAGCCGTTCCTGGCCGACACCACCCTGGTGCTCGACGAGGCGCTGAAGGCCGGCAAGGTCGTCCTGCTGGAGGGCGGCCAGGGCACCCTGCTCGACGTCGACCACGGCACGTACCCGTTCGTCACCTCCAGCAACCCGACCTCGGGCGGCGCCTGCACCGGCTCCGGCATCGGTCCCACCAAGATCGACCGCGTGATCGGCATCCTGAAGGCCTACACCACCCGCGTCGGCTCCGGCCCGTTCCCGACCGAGCTGCTCGACGAGGACGGCGAGGCGCTGCGCCGCATCGGCGGCGAGCGCGGCGTGACCACCGGCCGCGACCGCCGCTGCGGCTGGTTCGACGCGGTGATCGCGCGCTACGCGACCCGGGTCAACGGCCTGACCGACTTCTTCCTCACCAAGCTCGACGTGCTCACCGGCTGGGAGCAGATCCCGGTCTGCGTGGCGTACGAGATCGACGGGCAGCGGGTCGAGGAGCTGCCGTACAACCAGTCCGACTTCCACCACGCCAAGCCGATCTACGAGACGCTGCCGGGCTGGAGCGAGGACATCAGCGGGGCGAAGACCTTCGGCGACCTGCCGAAGAACGCCCAGGCGTACGTGAAGGCGCTGGAGGAGATGTCGGGCGCCCCGATCTCCGCCATCGGCGTCGGCCCGGGCCGAACCGAGACGATCCAGATCAACTCGTTCCTGTAGGCCGCTGTCGTGGGGCCCCGCGGACCGTCCGGTCCGCGGGGCCTCCCTTTCGCCCTCCTTCTTTTGAACTAGCACAAAACTCCATTGCCTCTAGTGCATTCACGGGCTACCGTTCCTGATCATGACCGCGAACCTGCCCGTCCCCGTCACCCTCACCGGCCGCCACGTCCGCCTGGAACCGCTGGACCGCCGCCACCTGTCCGAACTGTGGGCCGCCGTCGGGGCGGACCCCGAGGTGTGGCGGTGGATCCCGTTCGGCGCGCCGGCCTCGGAGGAGGAGCTGGGGGCGATCCTCGACCGCCGGCTCGCCGAGGTGGCGGCCGGGAGCGCCGTGAAGTTCGCCGTGATCGACCTCGCCTCAGGCCGGGCCGTCGGCATCACCGGCTACTACGCGTTCGACGCGGAGGACGAGCTCGTCGAGATCGGCGGCACCTGGTACGCCCGGTCGGTGTGGCGCACCGCGGTCAACACCGAGTCCAAGGTAGTCCTCTCTTAGGGACGCACGTATATGGTGCGATCATCAGAGGGGGTCGCATGGGACTGGACACGTTCATAGGTACGCCTGGGCAGCGGGTGACCTACGAAGGGATGCGGGCAGGCATCTACGCCCGCAAGTCCAACTACGCGGGCAAGAAGAAATCGCTTCACCGGTCGGTTGCCGAACAGCTCGAAGCATCGCATGCAGACGCCGTCCGATTTGGCGTCACGGTCGGCCCGGGCTGCGAGTACGTCGACGACGGCATCTCAGCGTCGCGTTATGGCCGCGGTGAGCGGGACGAGTTCGAGCGCTTGCTCGACGACATCCAGAACCGCCGGCTCGACATGGTGATCTGTTGGGCCTCCACCCGGTTGCAGCGGGACTTGGCGGTCTATGTCCGCCTGCGGGACGCCTGCGCTGCTGCCGGCGTGCTCCTTGTCTACGGCGGTCGTGTCTACGACATGGCGTCCAAGGACGACCGATTTCGGACCGGCCTTGACGCCCTGGTTGGCGAGCGCGAGGTCGACGAGCTTCGAGACAACGTCAAGCGATCACTTCGCGCGAACGCCGCGAACGGCCGGCCGCACGGCCCGACCGCCTACGGGTATCGGCGCGTCTACGACGAGCGCACCGGCGCGTTCATCGAGGTCGTGCCGCACGAGGACGAGGCCCCGGTCGTTCGCTTCATCTGCACCCGGTACGGCGACGGCGACGGCCCTGCCAAGATCAAGCGAGCGCTGGAAGCCAAGAAGATTCCGCCGCCGTCTGACCGGTGGACGGCAAAGCAGGTCGAGCGAGTCGCCTTGGGCCCGACCGGGCATCATCCGATGCACGGCGAGATCCAAGCGGAGGCTACCGCCCGCCTGCTCCGGGACGAGGAAGCGGCAGCGGATATCGCCGCCGACTTCAACAACCGCGGCTTGCCGGCCGTAGTTGCGGAGTGGGCTACGTGGACGATCAAGAAGATTGCAACCGACCCCCGCTATCTGGGTACGCGAGTCAGTCATGGTGTCGCGACCAAAGAGAACGCGTGGCCGGCGCTTATCGACATGGCAACGCACGCACGCTGCTTGGCGATCACTACGAAGCGAGCATCCGAGCGCGAAGGTTCGCGGCCGACGGCGGCGGTGCACTGGCTCTCGGGCATTGGGCGGTGCCACAAGTGCAGCTTCATCTTCTACACCGGCAGGCGTCGGCACCGGACGATCGACCCGAAGACCGGCGAGGGCAAGCAGGTCATCCAGTACAAGTGCAAGACGCCGGCGGCCGGCGAGATCAAGGGCTTTCACTTCTCGCTCGACGTCGAACTCGTCGACAGGCATGTCGAGGGGCAACTGTTTGACTGGCTGTCAGAACCGCGGTGGTTCGCGGCATACCTCGCGGCCGACGAGAAGCGGTCCAAGAAGCACGCCGAGAAGCAGGGAGAACTTGCGATCCTGCGGGCGCGCCTTGATGCGTTCTACAAGTCCGCCGCTGCCGGCGAGACCTCGCCTGCAGCGCTGGCGGCCGTCGAACGCGAGCTCAACCCCAAGATCAAGGAGCTTGAGGGCGAGTTGACGAGGCTTCGGGTTCCTTCGGTCGTTCGGGACATCGCCGTTGGACGGCGTGAGGACGTCGCAAAGGCTTGGAAGCAACTGGACTTGGAGCAGCGGCGCCTCATTGCCAGCACTCTGCTTGATGTGCGCCTCAAGAGCCCCGGGCAGGGCGTTCGGCCCACTGCGGAGACCATAGGACGGTATGTGATCGTCACCCCCAAGGGGATGAAGCTCGCGGCGTAAGGACAAGGCAAGCGGGCCGCACAGCTCACGCTGTGCGGCCCGTTCGGCGTTCGGGGGGGGCGTGATCAACAGCCTTCGTCCTCGATCGTCCTCTCGTCCCCGACAAGGCCGTTCAGGGCGGCCTCAATGGCTGCGGCGCCCGTAGGGGTGATGTGCCGGTCGTCGACTGCGAGTTCGAGCGTCTTAGAGGTTGCGCGGGCGACGGCCGGGGCGCCGGGGTCGAGTCGGGTACGAGTGACCTTGATCATGGAGAGTTCCCCCTTGTGGGCATGCGGCACGCCCAATTCGGACTGACGTACGAATCGGGCGTGCACACATTACCGGCACGGTCGCGGCCCAGTCGAGCACGTTCCGTGACGATCCCTACGGGGTAGTACGTTCCGGAGTGGCCGCCCAGCTCCGCAGTAGCGCCTCAACTTGCGGCATGTCCGCCCGTCGCAGACCGGGGACGTGTGCGACTACCACCGCCGCATCTGGGCTGCTCACGTCAAATGGATCGTCCGCGACCAGCCCGACGTACTGCTCGGCGGCGGCCGCCTGCACCTCCCGCACGGGCCGGCCGAGCGCGGCCGCGGCTGCTCTGATCACCCATGGGGCGATCTTGACCATGTCACCCTGAGCAATCTTCCACAGGGTGTTGTGGGTGAGGCTCTGGCCCGTCTGCGGGTCGGTTGCCCGCTCTGCGAGCTTCCGCCATGTCATCCCGGGTGCCTCGTTGGCCTCGCGCACCATGTCGGCGAACGGCGTGGATTCCCAGGTCATGTCTCATCTCCGTTCGTGTCTCGTTACGCGAACACACCCATTGAAGCGCACATGAGGACGGTTTACCCAACCAGGAACTTCGTTGACGTGCAGAATCAGCCGACCTACGGTCGTAACTGTCTCAAAACGAAGACAGCTCGGTTGGCGCATCTGGCGCGGCTTCACTCCCTGCTGTCTTCGTTCTACAACAGCGTAGAGGGGGAGCTGATGTCTGACTTCGACCACACCACCCCGCCGGCTCAGGTGCAGGGGTGGCCCGATCCCACGACCGAGCAGCTCTCGATCGTCGCGCGCATCCTCGGCCCACACGTCCTGAGGGCACGCGCTGAGCGGCTAGCAACCGAACAGGCATCGTCGCAGCGCTCCGTCGGCCGGGTGGCGGCATGAACGCCTCGACGGCCGCAGCAGGCGTGGTGGAGTTTCTCGGGCCCCCGCCGGCGGCGGAGTCCAAGCACAGCCGGATTGCGGCGGCGCTTCGGGCCCGGCCGGGTGAGTGGGCGGTCGTCCAGCGCGCCACCACCATTGCGCGTGCGGCGAGTGCGGCGCAGGCCATCCGTTCGGCGAAGCTCGCCGCCTACGGACCAGCCGGTTTGTTTCAGGCGGTCTCGCGGACCGTGGACGGGGAGCACCGGGTGTACGCCCGGTTCGTTGGGGACCAGCGCCGGCCGCCGGTGGTCGGTGGTGGTGCCCAGTGATCCGGGCCGACCTGCACCCGGACGGGTACACCGTCCGCCTCGACGTCACGGACGGGGCCGAGCGCCTGCTCGACCGGGTCGCGCTCGCCTACGCGGCCGACGAGCAGCTCGTCGGCGAGCTGCTGCGCGAGCTCGCCGCGGCCGCCGACCACCACCGCGCCAGGAAGGCCGACCCGTGCGCCGACGACGTCGCCCTCGACTGGTCGGGCGCCGCACTGGATGCCGCCCGCGCGCGGGCCCGGGCCGGGGTGCGCGGCGCGCTGCTGCGCTGGGCCCACCGGCGCCGCCGCGGCGGGGCGCTGCTGCGTCGCCGGGCCGCGCTGGTCGACGAGCTGCCGGGGCCCGACGGCCTGCTCGCCGCCGACCTGTCCTACCGGGCAGCGGCCGAGCTCGGCCGCCGGCTGCAGCAGCTCGCCGAGCGCACGGTCGCCGGTCGACACCTAATCGAACTGGAGTACGGATCATGACTGGCCGGCGGTGGTGGTTGGCCGCTGCCACCAGCGCGCCGGACGTCGACCAGGTGCGCGGCCTGTGGCGCGCGGCGCGGGCGGCGGGTGAGCCGCGGTGGTACCTCGATCTGATCGCACGGATCGGCCGGCAGACCGCCGCCGGGCCGTCGAGGGCCGGCTCGTGAACGCGCGGCCGGCCGTCGAGGGCCGGGTCGAGCGGCCGGTGCAGCTCGCCCTCGACGGCAGCGCGCAGCCGTACCCGACCACCCCGCCGCCGGTGCGCCCGCGACCGCGGCGCCGGCCGGTGGTCGAGGCCGTCGTCGACCCGGTGCCCGGGCAGCTCGACGCGCTCGCCGACGGCTCGTGAGTCCGTTCTGCGGTGCCGGCCGGGGCCCATGCGGCAGGCCGGCCCGCCCGTACCCGTGTGGGCCGCGCTGCGCCGCCCACTCCCCCGCCGCTGCCTCCGGCCGCGCCGATCCCCCATCTACGCCCAACACCCAAGGGAGGGAACCCCGTTGAGTCATCTTGCCCGTGAGTGGGTGTGGGAGTGCTCGGACACCCGAGGCACGGCCCGCCTGGTCCTGCTCGCCCTGGCCGAGCGCGCCGGTGAGTCCTGCGTCGCCTTCGGGTCGACCCGCACGCTCGCCGCGCGCACCAACGCGTCGGAACGGGCCGTGAGCGACGCGATCAAGGCCACCATCCGGCTTGGCGAGCTGCAGCTCGTCGAGGGCCGCCGCGGCCCCTACGGCGCCCGCGTCTACCGCCTTCCCAAGGCCGTCGGCTGGACGCCCGGCGCCGCCGTCGAGGGAGAGGAAGATTCTTCCGCCCCCGCCGATGGGGGGTGCGAGAACTGCACCCCCGGGGGTGCAGATTCTTCGGGGCGGGGGTGCAGTTCCTGCGGGGCGGGGGGTGCAGATTCTGCCCCCCAGAACCAGAAGAACGAGAGTGGAACGGGAGGGAAGCAGTGGAGCGCGCGCCCGCGCGGGGGCTCTGCGGCCGCGGGTGGTCCTGCTGCGATCTCTCTGCCCGCCGACTGGCAGCCCGACGACGAGCTGCTCGGGTGGGCCGCGGTCTCCGGCCACCTGCAGCGCCTCGGGCCCGACGGCCTCGACCACGCCACGCTGAAGTGGGCGCGGCACCGGGCGACTGCGCCGGCCCGCACCCCAGCCCAGTGGCGCGCCGACTGGCAGCAGTGGATCGGCCGGGAGCGCCCGACGGGCCGCCCGCCGCTGCGGGCCGTACCCGGGGGCGCCTCCCGCCCCTCACCACCGGCCAACCGGAACGCCGCGCTATTGCAGGCCGCGCTCGACGACCTGCAGGCCCGCGGGGGTGCCCGATGAACCCCGCCGAGGTGGCCGCGCTGCTCGCCTACGCCGGAGAGCTCGACCCCCGCAACGCCAACGCCGACGCCGAGGAAGCCGCGGCGCAGCTTCGCCGGTGGTGCGAGCTGCTGCAGGACGTGCCGGCCGTCGCGGTCGAGGGGTGGGACGCCGCGGCGGTGGTCCGTCGACACATCGCGTCGTCGCCGTGGCCGATCATTGCGGCCGACGTCGCCCGGCCGTGGGCCACGCACCGCCGGACCCTGCTCGCCCGGCACACCGACCCCCGCCCGGCCGTCGACCCCGACGACGACCGCGCCTACCGGGACGCGATCCGGGAGCAGCGCACGGCGGTTGCCACCGGGCAGGCCGCGCCGACCAGCACGCGGCAGCTGACCGGCGGGCCGGCCGCCTCGGTGGCCGCCCGGATCGGCCGGGCGTTGCCCGCGGCCGCCGCCGAGCAGCTCGCCGAGTACCGGCCGGTGCGGGCGGCGCGGGAGGCCGCGGCCGCCGCCGGGCGCCCGGATGCGCTGGCCGTCCCGTGCGACTGGTGCCACGCGCCGGCCGGTGAGCCGTGCCGGCGGCGCACCCTCGCGCCCGGCGCACAGGCGGGCACCTGGTCGAGGCGCCGAACCGTCCACCCGACCCGCACCGACAAGGCCGCCGCCGGCCGCCGACAGGAGAGTGCCGCGTGAAATCCCGCCACCGCCCGGGTGCCCGTCACCCGATCCCCGTGTCCGCCTACCGGCTCACCGCCACGTGGCCGGGCCACGCGCGGCGCCCGGCCCTGTTCGAGTCGTCCGACCGCCGCCAGTTCCGGCGGGTGGCGCGCGAGTACGCCGCGGCCGGCGCCGTGGTGCTCTGCGAGGAGTCCCTCGGGTACGGCCGGTGGCGCGCGATCGAGCGTCTCGACGGGCCGGCGCTGCTGCGGGCCCGTCGTGAGGCCGAGCTCGGCGCCCGCCGGGTCGAGGCCGAGCTGCTCGCCGAGCGACGCCGCGAGGAGCAGCGGGCCGTCGAGCTCGCCGCCGTCGAGGCCCTCATGGTGCAGCCTCCGATCCCGCGCGACGGCGGCCGTCCGCGGGCCCGAACTGTCGCTCGCTGTAGGGGAATTCGATGATCCTTGCGCCGCGACCGGTCGATGCACCCCCCATGCGCGCGGGTGTCCGCGCCGCCCCTTCCGAAAGGTCACACACAGTGCCTGCCCTGCCCTCCCGATACCTCGTGCACGAGACCCGCGCCGAGCGTGCCCTGCCCTTCCCCGCGTCCCTGCCCGTGGTCGCCGAGCTGCGCGCCGCCGGCCGTCCCGCGGCGGACGCCGACCTGTTCCTCGACCCCGTCGAGGGCCGGCTCGTCGTCGCCTACGTCCTCGACCCGCGGGACATCCCGTGAGCGCGGCTCCCGGTGACCGGGCGGACGTCGAGCGGATGCTGCACCTGGACGACCGGGCCGCACGCGGCGCCCTGCTGCCCGGTGAGGCCGAGTTGCTGCGTGAGGGGATCGGCGAGCTCGCCCGATACCGGGAGTGGTGCGCCGAGTGGAGCAGCCGCTACCTGCGACTGCGCCGCACCGCCCGGCAGCGACTGCTCGCCCTGCGCCGGGCCCTGGCCCGGGCGCAGCGCGGCCGGGCGGTCGAGGCCGAGCTCGCCCTGCTGCGGGAGCGCCTCGACGCCGTGGCGCTGCCGACCGTCGACGACCGGGCCGCCTATGAGGAGCTGCTCGCCGCCGAGCTGCTCGACGGGTGGGCGCTGGCCCGCGGCCGCGCCGCCGTCGAGCTCGCCGCGGCCGGCCTGCAGGTGGACGTCGTGGTGAACACCGCCGACTCCCCCCCTGCTCCCGGCCGACCGGTCGGCCACCTAGACCGGGCCCCGGCGCCCCCGTTCCACGACAGAGGGGCGCCCGGGCTCACCAACTCACCACCTGAACAACCTACTTGGGAGCGCACCGTGTACCCGTCCACCCGCATCCGTCAGGCGGTCGAGCAGCTGCGCACCGTGCGCGCACACTGGGGCGCGCTGCTCGTCGTGATCGAGACCGCGCCGGCCCCGGTCTGGCCGCCCGCCCAGCTCTCCACCCACCTCGCCCAGCAGGCCGCCGACGACGTCGAGCTGCTCGTCGACGACCGCGTGCCGCTCACCCTGCGCCAGCACCCCGCACCCGCCAACCTCGCCGCCCTCGACGCCGCGGTGCGCGTCGAGCGGCTCGTGTTCGACACTGCCGACACGCTCGCCGCCGCGGTGCAGCGGCCGATCGAGCACCGGCCCGTCTCCACCCCGGGCCGGCCGGTCGTGTGGGCCGTCGACGAGGCGGACGCGTCCGACCCCCGCCGATGGCACTACGCGAGCCCGACCGACCCCGGGAGCCGTCGGCACGGCCTGCACTGGGCCGCGCTCTACATCGAGGGCAGGCTGCTCGGCGAAGACACCACTCCGGAGCAGCGCGCCGGTTCCCGCACCCTGGGGCCGGCGCTGTTCGGCCTGCTGCCCGAGCATCTCGCGCACGAGGCGGTGCGCGTCGCCGGGCAGGCCGAGCACCTCGCGCTCGGCGCGCTCGCGCTCAACCGCAGCGAGACCGTGATCGAGGGCCGGCCCTGCCCGTGGTGCTCTGGCGAACTCACCCTGCACACCGACCCGCGCACCGCCCCGAGCGTCACCTGCGCCACCGGCCGCCCCTGCCCGGCCCCCGTCGACCTCGACCGGCGCGGCCGCCGGTCGTGGGTCGGGGCCGAGCTCGTCGAGCTGCTCGCTGCTCTAGACCAGCCCGTATCACGCCACACCAGGTGATTATGAGAAGGAGGCACTGGGGCGATTTTGCTTGCACCTAATTCGCCAGCCCGCAAATCCCACCCGGCTAATATTTGCGATTCAAATAATCTTGCTGGGCCCGCTCAATTTCCTCCCGCTCCCTCAAATAGTCAACGAACCTCGACCGGCGACGCACCCGGATCATCACGATGAGAACTACGCTCAGCCCTACGGAAACTATCGCGACAGCCGTCCCGCCACCGAAGGCAATGGCAGTAGAAATCAAACTCAGGCAGAAGACGAAAAGAACGCCGATCCATGCGGCAACCCGCTTCGCGCGCCCCGGAGCACCCACAACGATCCGCGGCGCCGACCGCCGGCCACTTCTAACTCGCCGCATGGCTACTGCCACCACAGTCCCGGTAGAGCAGGTCACCACCCATTGACACTCGCCCCCGCCGCCGCCGAGCCCAGGAGCAATGTCATACCAGTCATATTCATAACGGCCGCATACGGCCAACCTTTGATCTGGCCATTTTCATAACAAATAACTCGGAAGCTAAGCGGCAATATACTGTAGCCTGCAAGGAGCGTCACGGAAGCCCAGATCACTTGCGAGACCGATACCGCCTTATGCTCATGCGCGGCGATAACGAGTAGCGCCACAAGCGCCACAGATGCCGCTACCACCCAATCAATCCACCAGATCGCATCCTCTAAATTCAAGGCATGCCACTTCTGATGATGCGGCTTCCGAGAGGCAAACTTGAGCCAGAGCTGAGCGAGCGAGACACCTGCAGCCAGGACCATCGCCGCAAGGACGGGATCCATAAAACACCTCCGCGCTGCTGGCCACTGACAACGCCACCCACCGAGCCGCAGGTGACCCCATCTCTCTTCCATGGTCGCGCTGGCGATCGACAGGCGCGAGCCGATACGGGCCACGCCCCGGGCAGGCTGCGCGACCATGGGCACACCCTCGACGACGGGCCCGGGCAGCAGCCCGGGCCCGTCGTCGAGGAGGTGTTCGCCGATCACGACGAGGAGGCGAAAGCCGCGCGCGTGCTCGCCTGGGCCGGCCGCCCCAGCCCCGACATGGACGCCGCCGCGGTCGTCGAGTGGGCCCGCAGCTAACCCCTTGCGCCGTTATCGATCTGTGACCTAGAGTTGGAGGCGCTTCCGGCGTGCCCGGAACACCTGGCCGACGGCCCGCCACACCCCCCGAGTGGCGGGCCGCAGCTGTTCCTACCGGCGCCCGCCGCGCCGCACCGGAACGGCGATCGCCGCGAAACCGGTACCCAACAGCGTCATCGCGGCCGCATCAAGCTGCGGGTGCCGCACGAGGATCACAACCATGACACCGGCCGCCAACGCCGAGCGAGTCAGCTCGATCACCTCTGCCGGCGTCCAGCCTCCCCCTGTCGGCGCAGCACGCCGCCGCTGTTCCACACTTCCCACAGAGCACCCTTTCCTCGCTGACCGAGTGATGGGCGGCGCCGCTCCTCCACCAGTGTCCCAGCACGCCAGGAGCACCGACCCACGCAAAGTGCGGGGGTGGAAAGGTTCGAAGACCGATCCAGCCGCCCACCCCGCGAGGCAACCTGGACAAAGCCTCATACAATTGGCCAATCGAAGGCATGCAGCCTTAAAAATCATCAAAAGCAAGATATACAGAACTTCTGTAAACTGACTTGGCCAAGTGACTTTGCATTCTGCCTTTGATTAACGGCTACTGCCGACGGTTGGAGGTGATGCCCGGTGCGCGAACCCATCACCGACCAGGACCGCGAGCAGGTGCGCCGCCTTCACGCCGACGGCCTGTCCCGCAACGCGATTGCCGAGCAGATCGGGCGCAGCAGTTCGACCGTGTCGAAGATCGCTGCGGAGTTGGGGTTGGCGTTCACGGGCGGCGCCCGGACGGCTGCGGCGACCGCGGCCCGGCAGGAGGATCTCGCCGCCCTGCGCCGGGACTTGACGGCCCGGTTGTACCGGCGGGCGGCGTCCAACCTCGACCGCGTCGAGGCGGACACCTACACCCGCGTTGAGCTGCTGCCGACCGGTGACACGGTCGAGGTCGTCAGCGACGACCCGCCGGCGCAGGACGAGCGCCACCACTCGCAGGCGATCGGCGGCTATCTGACCAGCGCGGCGCGACTGGCGGAGATCGACGCCGGAACGTCCGGGCACGAGGTGCGCAGCATGCTCACCGATCTTGCCCGGGGCCTGCGGTCCGCCTTCGCCGACGAGGACGAGGCGGCCACCGACGGGGGGTGAGCCGTGCTCGCCCCCGCTCCCGATCTCCCCCTCTCCCGCAAGCAACTTCGGTCGGTCGCCCGGGCTACCGCCCGCATCAACATCTGGCACGGCGCCGTCCGGAGTGGCAAGACCGTGGCCTCGTTGCTGGCGTTCCTGCTGGCCGTCGCGGAGGCGCCGCCGTTCGGGCTGATCATCGTCTGCGGCAAGTCGTTGCAGACGATCGAGCGCAACGTGCTGGAGCCGCTCGGCGACACGACGCTGTTCGGACCGGTCGCCGCCGGGCAGGTGCGGCACACCCGCGGCGCCACCACCGCCGTCATCCTGGGCCGCACGGTCCACCTGATTGGCGCGAGCGACGCCAGGGCCGAGGGTCGACTGCGCGGCCTGACGGCCTACTTGGCGTACGTCGACGAGGCGACGCTGCTGCCCGAGGCTTTTTGGGTGCAGTTGCTCGCCCGCTTGTCCATCGACGGCGCGCGCGTGCTGGCCACCACCAACCCGGACTCGCCGCGGCACTGGCTGCGGACCGGGTACCTCGACCGCGCTGGCCAACTGGACTTGCGTGCTTGGCATTTCGGGTTGCACGACAATCCGAGCTTGTCGCCGGCCTACGTCCGGTCGCTGAACGCCGAGTACGTCGGCCTGTGGCGCCGGCGCATGATCGACGGCGCGTGGGTGGTCGCCGAGGGCTCGATCTATGACTGCTGGGACGAGCAGCAGCACGTCGTCGACGAGCTGCCGCCCATGCTCCGGCACTGGCTCGGTGTGGACTACGGCACGTCGAATCCTTTCTCGGCGATCCTGCTTGGCTTGGGCGAAGACGGCCGGCTGTACGCATGCGCGGAGTGGCGATACGACAGTCGACAGAAGCGCCGGCAGATGACCGATGCCCAGTACAGCGCAGCCCTGCGCGGCTGGCTGGCCGGGCTCGGCGTCGACCCGGAGTGGACGTTCCTCGACCCGTCGGCCGCTTCCTTCCTCGCCCAGCTCTGGGAGGACGGGCACCCCGGAGTCGCCCGGGCGCGAAACGAGGTGCTCGACGGCATCCGCTCGACGTCGACCGCACTCGCGGCCGACCTGCTGCTCGTGCACCGCTCGTGCGAGGGCCTGCTCTCCGAACTGCCCGGCTACGTGTGGGACCCCGCCGGGACCGCCGCCGGCGAAGACCGCCCGCTCAAGGTCAACGACCACTCGTGCGACGCGCTGCGGTACGTGGTGCACTCCACGGCCGCCGAGTGGCGCCACCTGGTCCCCGATCTACTGGTGGAGGAGGTGAGCGCCGATGCCGCTGCCTGAAGTCAACGCGCCTTGGCCGCCGCGCCGTTGGGCGCCCGAGCTCGCCGAGATCGCGGTCGATGACGCGTGGTACTCCGGCGACCCGCGCCGGCTCGCCGCCGTCTACCAGGGCCAGACCCGGCGGCGCGACGGCCGGAGCCGGCTGTGGGGGCGCGACCGCACGTCCACCCCCGACCGCCGCGAGTCCCGCCTGCACATCCCCATGCCCGCCGACGTCGCCCGCCGCTCCGCCTCCCTGCTGATGGGCTCGCCCCCGCGGCTGACCGTCGCCGACACCGCCCTGCAGACCCGCCTCGACGAGCTGCTCGGCACGCGCGCCGAGCGGACCCTGCTGGAAGCCGCCGAGGTGTCCGCCGCGCTCGGCGGCGTGTACCTCGTCGCCGCGTGGGACGCCGAGATCGGCCCCCGCCCGCTGCTCACCACCGTGCACCACGACGCCGCCCTGCCCGAAGTGCGCTACGGGCACCTGATCGCCCTGACCTGCTGGGAAGAGCTGGAGCGGCGCGGCTCGACCGTGCTGCGCCGGCTAGAGAGGCACGAGCGCGGCCGAATCGAGCACGCCCTCTACGAGGGCACCACCGACAACATCGGCCGCCGAGTGCCCCTCACGGAGCACCCGACCACGGCCGCGGTCGTCGACAGTCTCGGCCCGTCCGGCGCGATCGAGACCGGCATCCCCGGTCTCACCGCGGCCTACTGGCCCAACATCGGCCCCAACCGCACCCACCGCGGAAGCCCGCTCGGCCGATCCGACCTGCAGGGACCGGCACGCGACATGTGCGACGCGCTCGACGAGGTGTGGACATCGTGGATGCGCGACATCCGGCTCGCCCGCGCCCGCCTCATCGTTCCCGCCGGCTACCTGCGCAACCGCGGCCCCGGCAACGGTGCCAGCTTCGACGACGACCAGGAAGTCTGGCAGGCGTTGGACATCCCGCCGACCGACACGGGCGCCGGCATCACCATGTCGCAGTTCGCCATCCGCGTTGCAGAGCACAAGTCGACGTCCGACGCGCTCGTGCGACAGATCGTCGAGGCTGCCGGATACTCGCCGTCCACCTTCGGGCTCGACGGCGGCCCGCCGGTCACCGCGACGGAGACCCTGGCCCGCGGGCACGACAGCATGGTGACCCGCGCAGCGAAGATCAGCTATGCGTCCCCGGCCGTCGCCGACATCGTCGAGGCCATACTGCAACTCGACCGCGCGCTCGGCTTCTCCCGGCTCACCCCCGAGCGGCCGGTCGTCGCCTTCGGGCCAGCGGTCGCCCCGGACCCGCAGGCGCAGGCACAGACGCTCTCCCTGCTCGACCAAGCTCAGGCCGTCAGCACGGAGACCAAGGTCCGCATGGTGAATCCGGAGTGGGATGCCGACGCAGTCGCCGCCGAGGTAGCCCGCATCCACGCCGAGACCGGGCAGGCCGTGCCCGACCCGGTACCCGACTTCGTCAGTTGAGCGAGGACGGCACTCCGAGGAAGGTCTCGCCCGAGGGACGAACGACGACGATCTCGTGCTCGGCGAGCAGTTCCCGCAGGTCCTCGTCGGGAAGCCCCGGAAGGACGACGGCACGCCGCGGCGGCTCCGGGTGGTCGTCGGTGCGGGTGTAGCGGCTGTAGTCGAGCAACTGTCCCAGCGCCATGCGGACCGCCTCCCGGCGGTGGGTGCCCTTTACCTCGTACAGCACGTGGCCCGTGACGTCGTACAGGTCGGACAGCAGCGTTCCCGTCTTGCCCTTGATCCGGATCTGAAAGCGGCGGACCTCGTGTCCAAGCGCGGTGAGGTGGGCCTCGAATGCGTCGCTGAGCTCGCCCTCGCGGCGCTTGGCGATCGTCTCCGGGACGGCTGCCCGCTTGGTCTCCTTCGTGGTGTTCTTCTCGGGTTCGACGAGCTTGCTCTCGGTCGTGTTTGCCGGCACCAGGCGGGCAACGGTGGTCTCCGCCGGGGGGATCTCGTCCTCTGGCTCGTGCTGGACCGTGCCGACCGGACGGAGACGGAAGACGATCACTCGACGGCGCAGGCCGTCTTCGTCGAGGCCCTCGCGGACAACGTAGGGCGTGCGCTTGTCGAGCTCGAACGCGCCGACGTACCGGTGCAGCTTGGTGTCGGTGCCCTCCACGGTTCCGACTGCGACGAACAGGCGAAGCGTGCGCCCGTCCCGGCCGTGGTGGAGTACGGCCGAGTTGCCCTTGCCGTAGTCACCACCGAACGTCTGGTCGCCCTTCTTTCCAGCTCCGGTGTACTCGAAGACGGGGCCGATCTCGTCCTCTTCGGCGAGCCAACCGTCGTGGTAGCCGAACTGGTGGCCGACCTCGTGATCGGAGAACAGCGTCACGTTCTTGGGCTTCCGGGACGGCACAATCCCGCCGCTGTGGCGGCTTCCACCGTAGACAGCACAGATCTCGGGACGGGTGCCGATCTGTCCAAGCTTGAAGTCAGTGGGCGCATGCGTCATGCACTGACGGTAGCGGCTTGCACTGACAGCATCCCTGGTGCGGGATGAGGCTTGTGAGCCCATGCCTAGCTGGCGGGTACCCGAGGCGAGGTCGACCAGGTCGATACACGCCGATGACAACTGTGGCGCCTCATTATCGCCGAGTGAATGCCTTTCTGGATTTCAAGTACTCGTCGTCATTATAGAATGCAGGGAAGAATTCATCAAAGTGAGGAAGCTCAACCCCCTTGGCGCGAGCATCTTCATTGAGGAGATAGAGAGTCTCGACAACATAGCGAACTATGGCAGCACACAGGAAAGTGGCTCGCTTCGCGACATATTCCGAGTCTCGATCACCCCTAAAGACATCGCCCAGCGTTGACAGCCTATCGCCCATCTCTGAAAATGCGACGACGTATGCCGCGTCGCGTCGAAGCATTTCGTTGATAAAGTCGACATCTCGCTCATTCTTTGAGTTATGTCGCACCGGCCGCTCAGCCAGCAATGGCATCCCCACCTCAGAAAACCACCGCGCAATCGGGTCAATCGGCTTGGCCTTGGGCGAGCCAGTGAGAACATCCAGGCCGTGATACCGGTCATACTGTGCAAAATCGGCAAGAATCTCCATAATGACACCCACTAGAGGCGAAGCCGGAAACTCCCACCTGAAACGACCTTGCTCCATTACAAATCGAGCACCCTGCACCGCATTCAGCAACTTCCGAAGATCATGTCCATACTCCTTTTTAAAGCCTGCAGACTCCGGAAACGCCCCAAAGTTCACCCGGTGACTTATAAGAAGCGTGAGCTTCATTAGGCGCTCTAGGCCGATCGTATAGTTGAAGAACGCGCCATAATAGAGCCCCGGCTCGCCACGGTTCGATTTCCGCATATACGTCAACCCGATACCGATCGACTGCGCCGACAGGTCAGCCTCCTGGCTAAGCAGTCGCCACTCCGTACCTAGATCCTCCACGTGCTTCTCCTATCCAATCGGGCCGCTTCGGCCCGATTGTCCTTGATACGGCGCCTCCCCCGCTCGACTTTTCAGGAGGTGGTCGCCGATGGCTGTGTCACCGTGGATGGCCGAGGATCTCACCGACCGCGTGCGCGCCCTGTATGAGGACGCCGAGCAGCGCCTGCTCGGCATCGTCGCCCGGCAGATCGCCGACGGCCTCGAAGCGCCTGGGTGGGCCGTCGCCAAGCTCGCCGACGTGCAGCCGCTGCGGCGCGCGGCGCAGGGCGTCGTTGACGCGCTCAGCACGGCCATGACCACCGAAGTGCACGACGTTGTCGCCGAGGCATGGAACCGCGGTGCCCGGACCGGGCTCGCCGAGCTCGGCGCTCTGGCCGACGTCGACGCCGCGCGCATCGCGGAGTCGACCCCGGCCGGCCGCGCCGTCGACCGGCTCGCCATGGAAGCCGTCGAGCTCGTCACTGCCACCCATCGCGGCATCCTGCGCGGCGTCGAGGACGGATACCGGCAGGTGATCAGCGAGGTAGCTGGTACGCCTCTGCTCGGCATCGACACCCGCAGGCAGGCCACCGCCCGGGCAATGGAGCGGTTCGCCGACCGCGGCCTGCGAAGCTTCGTTGACAAGTCCGGCCGGTCCTGGCAGATGACCAGCTACGCCGAGATGGCCGTGCGAACGGCCGTCGGCCGGGCCGCCGTCGAGGGGCAGGCCGACCGGCTGCGCGCCGCCGGCGTCGAGCTGGTCAAGGTGTCGACCGCGCCGCGCGAGTGCCCGCTCTGCCGCAAGTGGGAAGGGCGGATCTTGTCGCTCGACGGCCCGGACGGGTCGCGCGAGATCGAGGTCGAGCACGCCGTCGACGACGGCCGCACTGTCCGCGTGCGGGTGGCCGGCAGCGTCGAGCAGGCCCGCCGTGCCGGACTCCAACACCCCAACTGCCGGCACTCGTTGAGCGCCTACACCCCGGGCGTCACCGTCGCGGAGCCGCCGGAGCTGTCCGACGGCACCGGGTACGAGGCAGGCCAGAGGCAGCGCGCGATCGAGCGCCAGATCCGCAAGTACAAGAAGCGCGCTGCGGCGGCCGCGACACCCGAGGCCCGGCAGGTTGCCGAGCAGCGGGTGCGGGACTGGCAGGCCCGGATGCGCGACCATCTCACCGCCAACCCGGAGTTGAAGCGGCTCAGGTACCGCGAGCAGCTGGGGGCGGGGAACCTCCCCGAGCCGCGCCGCCCGGCGCCGCCGGATGCGGTCGAGGCCGCGAAGGTGCGCGCCGGCGACCACCGGACGCCAGCCGAGATGAGCGACGAGCAGCTCGGCGCCGCTCTGCGGCACGGCAGCCTCGACGAGCGCGACCGCGCCAATATCGAGGCCGAAGCGAACCGGCGCGACGAGCAGGCCCTGCTCGACCGCGTGCGGCCCGGCGGCCGGGTGGCTGAGCACCTGGTCGAGTTCAGCGATGACGAGCTCGCCCGCGTGCTGCCGCTACTCAGCGACGCCGGCGTGCTGCGGGTGGCAGTCGAGTTGGACCGGCGCGACATCGACGCCGCCCTGCCCGGCGCCCGGCGCGACTTGATCGCGCTGTCCGAGCGGCAGCTCGCCGAGCGGGCCCGGCACGCTACCGGCGACGAGCTCGCCGCCCTGGCCGCCGAGGCGGACCGGCGGGCCCTGCTCGCCGAGCTGTTCCCCGGCGGCCGGCTGCTGGCGGACCTCTCGCAGGTGGCCGACGACCGGCTCGGGTGGGCGCTGCGCTACACCGATACCGACGGGGCCGAGCGCATCGCCGCCGAGCTTGACCGCCGCTACCCGCTCGACCCGCCGCCGGCCGCCACCGGCCGCGGAGTCGAGGCGCAGCTCGCCGACCGGGCCGCGGTCGACGAGGCGCTGCGCCCGGGCTCCCGGATGGACGACTGGTCGTGGGTCGATGCCGCGCCCGACGAACACCCGTGGGACCGCCTTCCGGCGGCCGAGCGGTGGCTCGCCGAACGGGAGTGGGCCGAGGCCGGGAACCGGCAGGCGTTCACCGCCAAGCAGGTCCGGCAGATGTACGACGAGTACGTCTATGCGCAGTGGCTCGACGCCGAAGAGTGGTGCCGCGGCGTGCTGCTCACCAAACGGGCCGAACTCGACGGCGTCGACCCCCTGAGCCTGTTCTCTGGGCCGGCGCACGTGGCCTACGCCCGGGCGTCCGAGGAACTGCGCCGCTACTGGGCCGAGGTGTCCCCCCGGACCACGCTCGCCGAGTACACCGAGCAGCTCACCGGCGTGCGCTCGGCCGCCGCCGACACCGCCCGTAAGACCGGTGCCGACATCTCCAACAGGTTCTAGGGGGGTGAGGAGTTGGGGTTCCGCGCCGACGTCGTGCGCGCCACCCGGGCCGGCCGCGATGCGGCCCGCGCCGGACAGCCGATCACCGCCTGCCCCCACCCGCGCGACAGCCTGCTGCGCTCCGCATGGGTGCGCGGCTACGCCGCCGCCCGCCCGCTCACCGCGCCGCCGTAGCGCGCCGCCCGTTCCCGCCAAGGTCCGTACCCCGACCCGGGGGACGGGCCTTTCCATTTCCGCTCACGGCCCGGAGGGACCAACTACCTTGCCCACCAACGCATTTCCCATCCACCCCCGCACCGGGCTACAGGCCGTCGGGCTGCGCCGCGACGGCCGCCCGATCTGGCCCATCCTCGGGGGCTCCGGCGACACCGGCCCCACCGGCACGCCGACCGGCGACCCGGCCGCCCCGGGCCCCACCGACCCGGCCGCCCCCGCTCCGGCTCCGGCCGCGCCGCCCCCCGCGCCGCCGGCCCCGGCCGGCCCCACTTCCGAGCAGCTCGCCGAAGCGCAGCAGCAGGCCACCGACGCGGCCGCCCAGCGCGACCAGCTGCAGGCCGCCCTCGACGCCATCAACAAGGCCATCAACCCCGACGCCGGGGCCGGTGCGGACTCCGACCCGGCGCAGCTCGCGGCCGCCGTCGCGGACCGCGACCGGCAGCTCGCCGAGCTCGGCGCCCAGCTCCGCACCGCGCGGGTCGAGCTCGCCGCCCACCAGGCCGCCGAGGCGGCCGGCGCGCGCCCCGACCGGCTGCTCAACTCCCGCAGCTTCGCGTCCGCGGTCGCCGACCTCGACCCGGCCGACCCGAAGTTCGGCGAGCGGCTCACGGCCGCGATCACCGCGGCGGTCGACGCCGACCCCGATCTCTACCGCGCCGCCGGCGCCCCGCCGGCCCGGTCCGGCGGCGAGTTCCGCGGCGCCCCCACCACCCGTACCGAACCCGCGTCGCTGCTCGAAGCGATCTCGGCGCGGCTCGCCAAGTAAGGAGGCCGCCCCGTGGCTATCACGCTGGCTGACGCCAAGCTCAACACGCAGGACGCCGTCGACCTGCAGGTGATCGACGAGTTCGCCAAGTCGAGTTGGCTGCTCGACAACATGATCTGGGACGCCGCCGTGAACCCTGCCGGCGGCGGCGCGACCCTCAGTTACGGCTACACCCGGCTCGTTACCGAGCGCGGCGCAGCCTTCCGGCCGCTGAACACCGAGTACGCCAAGGGGCAGGCCAAGCGCCAGCGCTACAGCGTCGACCTGTCCCCGCTCGGCGGCGCCTTCGAGATCGACCGCACGATCGCCGAGCTCGGCCCGGCCGCGTCTGCAGAGGTCAACTTTCAGATGCTGCAGACCATCAAGGCCGCGAACGCCTTCTTCTCAGAGCAGGTGATCACCGGTAAGCGGGTCACCACCCCGGGCGCCGAGCAGGGGTTCGACGGCCTCGACAAGGCGCTCGCCGGCTCCGTGACCGAGATGGGCGCCGGCGCCTCCCTCGACTGGACCGGCACCACCCTGGGCGCCGACGCCGCCAAGGTTCACAACGCGCTCGACGTCCTCGACGAGTTCCTCGGGCTGCTCGACGGCGTCCCGTCTGCGCTGCTCGGCAACAAGAAGACGATCTCTCGCGTGCGCTCGCTCGCCCGCCGGGCCGGCTACTACAGCCGCACGGAAAACAGCTTCGGGCAGACCGTCGAGTCCTACAACGGGATTCCGTTCGTCGACCTGGGCGCGGTCGCTGGCAGCAACAACCCCGTCATCCCGATCGAGTCGCGCGACGTCGACGGCGCCGGCCCCGGCGGACAGATCACCGGTCTGTCCGACATCTACGCCGTCCGGCTCGGGATCGACGGCTTCCACGGCGTGACCACCACCAGCGGGAAGCTGGTCCGGCAGTGGCTGCCCGACTTCGAGCGGGCTGGTGCGGTGAAGGTGGGCGAGGTGGAGCTTGGGCCGGTGGCCACCGTGCTCAAGGCGACCCGGGCCGCGGCGGTGCTGCGGAACGTCAAGGTGCAGTGATGTACGCGATCACCTCCCCGTACGGGGATGACGGCCCGGTTGCCGGCGTCCACTTCACCAACGGCCGGGCCACCATCGACGAACTCGGCGCCGGGGCCCGGCTGTACTTCCTGCGGCACGGCTACGAGGTCGAGCAGCTCGACGACACCGACGAGCAGGGCTCGACCGGCGACGGCCCGCCGCCCCCGCCCGCCACCACGAAGGGGCGCAGCCGCGCCAAGGAAGGGGCGGCGCCGCCCGCGCCGTCCCGGTGATCGGGGGTGGGCGTCGTGGCATTCACCTACGCCACCCCCGCGCAGCTCGCTGCGTGGCTGGGCCGGCCCGCGCCGGCGGACGCCGAGCGGCTGCTCGCCCGCGCGTCCGCCGATGTCGACGCCGCGCTGCTCACCGCCTGCTATCCCGTCGACTCCGCTGGCGCCCCTACCCGCCCCGAGCACGTCGCCGCGCTGGCCGATGCCGCGTGCGCTCAGGTCGAATACCAAGTCGCCGCGGGGGAGGACGGGACCGGCGCGGCCGCGCGCTGGTCGAGCGTGAGTGCCGGCTCGATCAGCCTCTCGGCGAGCAGTTCGGCCCCGGCCGGCGCGCTCGACCTGGCCCCCCGGGCGCTGCGGGCTCTGCAGCAGGCCGGGCTCACCGGTCACGGGGTGGGCGCCCCATGGTGACCCGCGTCCCCCGGTGGCTTCTGCGCCACCGCATCGTGATCGAGCCGTACGTCGGAGAGTCCGCGTACGGGCCCATCTACGGCCCGCCCCTCGACGACGTGCCCGCCCTGGTGTCCGAGTCGGCGCGGCTCGTGCGCGCCCCGGATGGCCGGCAGGTCGTCAGCTCGGCGCAGGTCGTGCTCGACCTCGACACCGACGTGCCGGCCGGCTCCCGGATCACCCTGCCGACCGGCCGCACAACCGTGCCGATCACCGTCTCGACCATCGACGCGCCGGGCCTGCCCGTGCCCGCGCACAAGGAGGTGACCTGCGAATGAGTCGCCCCCGTGCCCGGATCGAGTGGACCGGTGACGCCGTCCTGCGGGCCGAGCGCGCCGGCGCCGCGCGCGGCCTGCTCGCCGCCGCCGAGCACCTGCTGCAGGTCTCCCGCGAGGTGGTGCCGATCGAAGAGGGCACCCTCGCGCGCTCCGGCGTCGCATCCGTCGACGAGCAGCAGCTCACCGCCGCAGTCTCCTACGACACCCCCTACGCCACCAGGGTTCACGAGGACCTCAACGCCCGCCACGACGCCGGCCGGACGGCGAAGTTCCTGGAGCGGCCAGCCGCCGAGGAAGCCGCGGCGGTCGAGCAGATCATCGCGGCCGCGGTCCGGCGGGCGCTGCGTGGCTGACGTCCTCGACTCCCTGGCCCGCTATCTGCAGGCCGCCGGCCTGCTCACCTACGACCCCACCGGCGTCAAGGGCGACACGTTCATCGAGCTCCTTCCGCCCGCGCCCGACCGCGCGGTGCAGCTCTCCCTCTACGGCGCCGGCACCCCTGACCCGCTCAACGCGTGGGACGAGCGGTCGCTGCAGGTGCGGGTGCGCGGCACCGCAGACCCGCGGGTGTCCCGCGCCCGCGCGGAAGCGATCTTCTCCGCCCTGCACGGGCTCGCCGGAGTCGAGCTGCCCGGCGGGATCTGGCTCGTGCTGTGCATCGCGCAGCAGACCCCCGCCCCGCTCGGCGTCGACGCCGCCGGCCGGCACGAGCACACCACGAACTTCCGCCTCGACGTCGAGGCGCTCAACCCCCGACCTACCTAGGAGGTGACCCCATGGCGACCACCGGAAGCCCGCGCCCGATCGACGCCCGAGGCTGGATCTTCGAAGTGCAGGACCTGACGGCCAGCACCGAGACATGGCTGCGTGTGGGCCTGTTGACGTCCTTCTCTCACTCGCCGGGCGAGAACGAAGAGGTGGAGGACATCACGAGCTTTGACGACGACGGCCACTACTCGCAGGACATCATGCAGCGCGGCGCGTCCATCTCCCTGGAGTCCAAGTACGCCGCCGACAAGACCGGCGCGCGCGACCCCGGGCAGGCATACGTCGACGAGAAGTGGACGCCGCGTCTCGGCGCCGAGTCCCACAACCCCGTGCGCTGGCGCCACCGCACCCAAACCGCGTGGGTGGTGTGGGACGCGACCGTGTCGCCCGGCGAGCAGGGCGGCGGGACCACGGAGAAGACCAGTTGGAGCGCGACGATCACCCGCTGTGGCAAGCCGTCGAGTACCGCGGTGACCCCGCCGCCGGCCGGGGGTGGCTCGTGACCGACGACGAGCTCGACCTCGACCACCAGGACCCGCCCGGCACCGGGGGGTTCGCGGACTTCGATGCGTTCTTCGCCGAGCAGGCCGCTACCGGACCTGCAGAAACGTTTCAGCTCTACGGCCGGACGTACACCTTGCCGGACGCCCTGCCGTTGATGTTCACGCTGCAGATGGAGCGGCTGCAGGCATCCGACGACCCGGACGACGTCCGGACGATGTTGCGAACCCTGGTGGGTGAGGATGCCCTCGATCACTGGGCCGAGCAGGGCATGACCGACCGGCAGCTCGGCATCGTCCTCATCTACGCGGCCGCGACCGTCCGCCGGCCCGGCAGCATCACCCTGCAGCGCGCCGCCGAGCTCTACGACCAGCAGAACGGGGCCGCGGGAAAAGCCCCGACGCCGCCGGCCCCGAACCGGGCTACCCGCCGGGCGAAGACGGGGCGGCGGCGGGCGGGCTCTGGGCGGCGGTCCTGACGCACTGGGCCGCCGTCGAGGCGGACCTCACCCGCACCTACCACCTCACCGCCGCCGAGGTCGCCGCACTCACTGAGCGGCGGTTCGTGGTCCTGCTCGGCGGGCTCGGCGAAGACTCCCGGTTCCGTGAGCTGTGGGCGCGCACCCCCCGCACCGTCTCGACGGCGGCGGAGATCGCCGCGATCACGGGCCTACCCGCCGAGGGCTGAGCGCGGGCTGCATCTGATCGAACACGACGAGCTTCCAACAGCGGATCATCCGCGGTTGGTTGCGCTCGGCGAGGGGGTGAGCAGCGTTGGCGCTCACCGTCGGCGAGCTGCTCGCCACCATCACCGTCGACGACGCCCCGGCCGAGGCTGGGCTGCGCCGCACCGAGCAGGGCATCCGCCGTACCGCGCAGGTCATCGAGGACGAAGCCGGCCGCGCCGGCCAGGCCGCCGGGCGCGAGCTCGGCGAGCAGCTCGCCGAGGAGTCCGAGCGCGGCGCCGAGCGCGCAGGCTCCGGCATCACCAGCGCGCTCGGGGCCGTCAAGGGTGCCTTGATCGGCGGCGCGATCGGCGCCGCCCTGATGGCCGGGCTGTCCGAGGCCGTCGAGCAGGACAAGGGGACCGACCTCCTTGCGGCTCGACTCGGCGCGACCCCGGAGCAGTCCGCGAGGCTCGGCAAGGCGGCCGGGAAGCTGTTCACCGGCGGATACACCGAGTCCGTCGAGGCCGCCAACGAAGCTCTCCAACACCTGTGGCAGCAAGGGCTCGTACCGGCCGACGCGACGGCCGAGCAGCTGCAGCAGGTCGGCGGCCGCGCGCAGCAGGTCGCCGACATTCTCGGCGAGGAAGTCGGCCCCGTCGCCAAATCCGTTGGGCAAATGCTCAAAACGGGAATGGCCAAGGATGCCGACGAAGCGTTCGACATTCTCGTAAGGGGAACTCAGCTCGGCGCAAATAAAGCCGAGGACCTGCTAGATACTTTCAACGAATATCCGACTCAGTTTCGGGATCTGGGCATTGATGGAAAACAGGCCATGGGCCTTATCCATCAGGGCCTGGAAGCGGGCGCGCGCGATGCTGATGTCGTCGCGGACGCTTTCAAAGAACTGAATATTCGGGTCAAGGATGGCAGCGCTGCCGATGGGCTCAAGTCCATTGGCTTGAACGCGGACAAGATGGCCGCCGCGTTCAACAAGGGTGGGCCGGAGGCGAATGCCGCACTTGATCAGATCATGGATCGGCTGCGGCAGGTCAAGGACCCGTCCGAGCGTTCCAAGCTCGCTTTCTCGCTTCTGGGAACTCAGGCCGAGGACCTTTCCAAAGCCCTTTTCTCGCTCGACCCATCGAGCGCGGTCGCAGGGCTCGGCGCCGTCGACGGCGCGGCCGCCAAGGCGGGCGACACCATGCGGGACAACGCGTCCACCCGTTGGACCAGCTTCACGCGCGGCCTGCAGCAGGGCGCCGTCGAGGTGCTCGGCTCCAAGGTGGTGCCGGCCCTCATGGCGGCCGCCGACTGGGTCGGCACGCTCGGCACGAAGTACGACACCGCCCGCAAGTTCGTCGGCGAGCACAGCCTCGCGTTCAGCATCGCGGCCGGCATCATCGGCGCCGTCCTGCTGCCCACGCTCATCGCGCTTGGGGTGCAGGCCACCGTCACCACCGCTACCACGGTGGCCGGTTGGGCCGCGCAGAGCGCGGCCGCGGTGCGCACCGGCGCAACCTACCTCCTCACCAATGCGGAGATGCTCGCCGGTTGGGCGGCGCAGGGCGTCGCCGCCGCTGCGGCCGGCGTCCGGGTGGTCAGGGCATGGGTGCTCATGGGCACACAGAGCCTGCTGCAGGCCGCTCGCATGGCGGCCGCGTGGGTGATCGCGCTCGGGCCCGTCGGGTGGATCATCGCCGCCGTGGTCGGCCTGGTCGCCCTGGTGATCAGCAATTGGGACACCGTCAGCAGCGCGACGGCCGCCGCGTGGAATTGGATCGTCGGCTTTGTGAAGTCGGCGGCCGGTTGGGTCGTCGATGTGTTTTTGAATTGGACGTTGATCGGGCTCCTGATCAAGCATTGGGATTCCATCAAGTCTGGCGCCGTCACGGGCTGGAATGCAACGGTGGATTTCGTCCGTGGCATTCCCGGGCGCATCGTCGAGTTCTTCCTGAACTGGACTCTCGTCGGACTTTTGATCAAGCATTGGGATTCGATCCGCTCGGGCGTGGCCGAGAAGGCGTCCGGGCTCGTCTCGGACGTCAAGGCGCTGCCCGGCCGCATCGCCGAAGGGCTCGGGAATCTCGGCTCACTGCTAGTCGACAAGGGGCGCGACATCGTGCGCGGCCTGTGGTCCGGCATTCAGTCCATGGGCGGCTGGCTCAAGGACACCCTGATGGGCTGGGCCAAGAATCTCATTCCGGGCCCGATTGCGAAGGCGCTGGGAATCCACTCGCCGTCGCGCGTGATGGCACAGCGGGTTGGCCGCTGGATTCCCGCCGGTATCGTCTCGGGAATCGAAGGCGGGCAGCCCGAACTCGCCGCCGCTATGCGGGACTTGGTCGAGGTACCGGACACCCCCGCCCTCGCGGCGGCCGCGCGCACGCCGCACCCCGCGGTGGCCGCGCAGCTTCCGACCACCGCCTACAGCACGGCCGGCGCCGGGCCGTCCGGCCCGCTGCTGCACATCGAGCAGTTCAACGCCGGTGGCCAGTCTCCCGAGCAGCTCGCGGCCGCGCTCGGGTGGGAGCTCAAGGTGAGGGGGTGAGGCTGTGGCGGGCGACCGCGTCACCCTGCCGGGGCACATCCAGTTCGGCGAGTTCCTGCTCGGCCCCGGCACCCCCTACCGGTGGCGGAAGCTGAGCGGCTGGTCCGACTCCCCCGCGTGGGACTCGGGCACCACCAACCGCCCGGCCGGCCACGGCGCCTACCCGGGTGCCCTCTGGGCGCAGCCGCGCACGGTCACGGTCGAGGACATCGTGATCCGGGCGCCGGCCGCCCGGATCGGCGCCGTGGTCGGCGCGTTCGAGGTCGGCGCAGCGTCGATCGACGACGAGCTGCCGCTCGTCGTGTGCGTCGACGAGCGCGGCCCGCTGCTGGTGTGGGCGCGGTGCCTGCGGTGGTCGGTGCCCACCGGCCGGGGGTACCGGGTCGGCACCATCACCGGCTGCTCGCTGCAGTTCGAGGCGACCGATCCCCGCCGCTACGGCCTCACCGAGCGGCACGCCGACACCGGCCTGCCGATCGACGAGCAGGGCCTCGACTGGCACCTCGACGCGGCCGCCGAGCGCGGCCTCGACTGGCACCTCGCCACCCCGCCCGGCGGCCTACCGCCGTCCGAGGACGGGATCACCTTCGGGTCCGGCGGGTCCACCGGCATCATCACCACCACCAACGCCGGCCGGGCCCCCGCGCCCGCGGTGCTGGTGTTCACCGGGCCCGTGGAGCTGCCTTCGCTCGTCGACCTGCGCACCGGCCGGCGGTGGGAGTACGACATCACGCTCGGCCCGGGCGAGCAGCTCGTCGTCGACGGCGCGGCCGGCACGGTCACCCTGTCCGGCTCGTCCCGCATCCACACCGTGACCGACCGCTCGGCCCCCGAGCAGTTCCTCGTCGTCCCCCCGGGAGTCTGCGACTTCGCGTTCGCCGGCGCCCCCGACACCGTCCCGCACCCCGCCGCCCGCGCCGAAATGCGCTGGCGTGACGCCCACTGGTAAGGAGGTACTCCCGTGCCCGTGCGCGCCGCGTGGCTCCCGCCCACTGGGCAGACCCGCACCGATACCCGACTCGCCCCCGTCGGCACCATGACCCCGACCGGGGCGACCACCACCGCCCCCGGAGTGATCCCCGGCGGCACCCCCCTGTCGCTCACCTCGACCGCCCCCATGCAGGCGCAGCTCGGCGCCGGCCGCGCCATCGTGCAGGGCACCACCCTGCAGGGCGCCTACCCCGTGACCCTCACCCTTCCCGAGACGCTCGACTTCGCCCCCGGCCACACTCAGTGGGACCGGATCGACGTCGTCCTGCTGCACGTCTACGACGGGCTCTACGACCAGAGCGGAAAGGCTCTGGCAGCGGTCGAGATCCTCAAGGGCACCCCGGCCGCCGACCCGAAGCCGGCGCCGCTCCCCTCGTGCTCCCTTCCGCTGTGGGCGGTGCGGGTGCCCGTCGCCGCGTCCGCCGGCACCGGCGGCATCCCCTGGGCCACCGCCGTCACGGACCTACGCGTCTACACCGTGGCCGCCGGCGGCATCCGCCCCGATGCGAGCAGCGACCCGGGCGCCTACGCCGGACAGCTGCGCGACACCGGCACACGGGTCGAGCGGTGGTCCGGCGCCGCATGGGTGCCCTACCCGTCCGCGCTCGGCGGCATCGTGCCCAACACCGGCCCCGCGTTCGGCAGTTACGTCGGCCAGTGGCGCGACGGACCCACCGGACTGGACCGCTGGGACGGTACACAGTGGGCGCCGCTCGGCCGTTGGGTGCCGTACACCCCGTTCTGGTCCGGGCTGGACATCTACGGCGACGCGACGGCCGGCGGCCGGTACTGCCGGATCGGCCGGCACGTCGACGTCGTCGCGTGGCTGACCTGGGGCCCCGGCAGCTCGCTCGGCACCGGGAACATCAGGGTGACGCTCCCGGTGGCGTCCGCGGACGTCGGCGCGCCCCACGGGTGGCAAGGCACCGGCCGCCACCTCGACGCAGAAACGTACTGGCGTGCGCTGCTGCCCGTCGTGGACGCCGGCGACGGCGGGGCGCAGGTACTGGCGACCGCCCCCGACGGGCAATGGATGAACCCCGGACAGCTCGGCTACCGGTGGAACCGGGAAGGCGCCAGCATGCGCGTGCAGTTCAGCTACGAGACCGCCTAGGGCCACCGGCCCCGGGCCCCCGGGGGTGGTCGAGCTGCCGCCTCTCGCCACCCCCTACACCCCGTACCGCGTGCTGATCTGCGACCTGCGCAGCGACCAGCTGCTCGACGTCCTGCCGCTCTGGGGCGTCGCGTTCGACGAGTTCCTCGGGAAGACCGGTTCGCTCCGGGCGACGGTGCACCTGGTCACGGCCGAGCTCGCCGCCCGCGCCCGCGCCGCGCTCGTTCCCGGCCGCACCGCGCTGTGGGTCGAACGGGCCGGCTCGATCTGGTGGGGCGGCGTCCTGTGGACCACCAGCCTCGCCAGCGACGAGCACGGCGAGCTCTCCCTCGCCCTGCAGGCCGCCACCTGGGATTCGTACCTCAGTCACAGAATCCTGTTCGACTCCCACCAGGCCGAGCAGGTCGACCAGTTCGACATCGTGCGCAACCTCATCTCCTACACAGCGGCGCAGCCCGGGGGCGACATCGGGATCGAGGCCGGCAGCGAGCTGTCGGGGGTGCGCCGCGACCGCTTCTACAGCCGGTACGACCAGCCCTACATCCGCGACCTGGTCGAGCAGCTCTCACGCGTCGAGCGGGGGTTCGAGTGGCGGATCGCCTCGACCCGCGACCCCGACACCGGCCGGCGGATCAAGCGGCTGCAGCTCGGCCACCCGGTGATCCAGGCCGGCGCGAACGAGGTGGTACTCACCCGCCCGGGCCCGATCCTCGCGTACACGTGGCCCGTCGACGCCACCAACAAGGCCAACGTCTGGCAGGCCCGCGGCGCCAGCGTGAACCGCAACCAGACGGCCGACTCGCACCCGCTGCTCTCCCCGCTCGTCACCAGCTCGGCAGACATCGCGGAGGGCTGGCCGAGGCTCGACGGGTCCGCCGACTACAGCACCGTTGAGCAGCAGGAGACGCTCGACGCGCACGCCCGCGCGGACGCCGCCGCCCACCTCGCCCCGCAGACCGTGCCCTCGATCACCGTGCGCCTCGACGGCCAGATCAGCCCCGCCCTGCTCGGCGCCACCGCACGCGTCAAGATCACCGATCTGTGGTGGCCCGAAGGCATGACCGCCCGCCACCGCATCATCGGAATCGCCGTGACGCCACCGGAGCGCGGCCGCCCCGAATCCGCCCAACTTCTCCTGGAGGCATAACCGTTGGCCGCGATCCCGCAGGATCTTCTCGACCGCATCCGCACCCTCGAACGGCAGGTGCGCGAGCTCTCCGGCCGGGCCCAGACCCGGCCGGCCCTCGACCGCATCCAGCACGGCCCCGTCGTGATCGGCGAAGGCGGAACGCTCACCGTGCAGGACGCCGACGGCACCCCGATGGTCTACATCGGCGACCTCGACATGCCCCGGCCGAACGGCGCCCCACAGTACGGCGTACTGATCTCCCGCGAAGACGGCACCCTCGCGCTCGCCATGTTCTCCGGCGGAACGCAGCCTCAGGGCCTCGACATCTACGACAACCGCGGCAACACGATCTTCACCGAAGACCGGGTCAACGGCGGGCTCGCCGTCCCCTACCTGCACACACCGTTCTATCCCGACGGGGACCTCGACCGGTACGCGCGCACGCAGTCAGGCAGCCCGGAATCACTGTGGACCGCCCCGCACGTGCGCTATCACCCGATGCTCACCGTGGCCGCCTACGCCGCGAGCGACGTCGGAACCACCGGTGCCGCGCAGGTCTACGTCGACGGCCAACCCTGGGGCGAGCAGCACAACCTCAACTCGGGCGACTGGATCTACGTCACCGACGGCCCGAAGCTCTGCCCCGGCAAGTACGGCGACATCACCCGAGTTGAGATCCGGGCATGGCGCACCGGCGGCGCCGGCAACGTCTACACCTGCGCCGCCGGCGCCATCGGTACACAGACCCGCTAGAGCCCCAACCCGCAACCACCCCAACACCGTTCGCCCCGCGGCCCACCGGCCCCGGGGCTTTCCCATGTCTGGAGACACCCCTGATGTCGTGGTACCCCGGCGCCGAAAAGATCGAGCTGCAGCCCGAGAGTGACCAGCAGCCGGCCATCACCCCCACGCAGTTCATCCTTCACTCGATCGCCGCGGAGTGGGGGCCGCACCGGATCTTCGAGTACTGGCGCGACTCGACGAACCTCGAATCGCACTTCGGGCTCGGCTACCGGGGCGAACTCGGCCAGTTCATCGGGACCGGCACTCGCGCGGACGCGAACGCGTCCGCCAACCGCAGGAGCGACGGCACCGGTGCAGTCTCGATCGAGACCGAGTCCAACAGCGAGCACACGGACCCGTGGACGCCCGAGCAGGTCGAGCAGCTCGTCGCCCTGGGCGTCTGGCTCCACCACGAGCACGGCATCCCCCTGCGCATCTGCCGCACCCCGGACGACCCCGGCTACGGCTACCACCGGCTCCACCGGTCGTGGTCGACCACCGGCACGGCCTGCCCCGGCGACGCCAGGGTGAGCCAGTTCCACGACATCGTGTTCCCGCGCATCGTCGCCCGGGCGACCGGCACCGAACCCGACCCGGGCCCGGCGCAGCCGGCGCCCGACCCGCAGCCGGCCGGGCCCGCCCGTTACCGGGTGACCATCGGCGGACTGGAGTACGGCTACGGCGCGCACGGGCCGCACGTCCGGCAGGTCGGCGAAGCGCTCGTGTCCGCGGGTCACGGCAGGCACTACGCCGTCGGCCCGGATGAGGACTGGCGGGACGCCGACACTCTGAACTACTCGGAGTGGCAGCAGGCGCTCGGCTACACGGGGAGCGACGCCGACGGGGTGCCGGGCGAGCAGTCGCTGCGGCGCCTGCTCGGCGGCGCACTGCCGGGCGAGCAGGCGGCCGTCGACCCCGACCAGGTGATCGCCGCCGCCCACCGTGACCCCGGCCTCCCGCAGGGCGGCACCACCTACCCGGACGCCGTCCGGGTAGTCGAGGCCGCGCTCGCCGACGAGGGCCTGCTCGACCGGCAGTGGTCCGGCGACGGCAGTTTCGGCTCGCGCACCGTGGCGGCCTACGCCGCGTGGCAGCGCTCCCTCGGCTACTCCGGCGCCGCGGCCGACGGCATCCCCGGCCGCGCTTCCCTCGAACAGCTCGGCGCCCGGCGCGGCTTCACCGTCCGCTAACTCACCCGCCCGGGGCCAGCCGGCCCCGGGCACTCACCGACAGGAGGCACCCCCTTGACCGACGCCACCCGGCGCACCATCCGCACCGGCCTGCAGGCCCTGCTCGGCCTGCTCGCCGCACTTCCCCTGCTCGTCTCCACCGCCGGCATCCCCGAGACGCTGCCCGGCATCGCGGTGGCGCTCACCGTGGCCGGAGCCGTCACCCGCGTGATGGCCCTGCCTGTCGTCGAGCAACTGCTGCCCGCGTGGCTGCGCACCCCGCCGAAGGAGGACGACGCCCAGTGAGCGACCCCACCGGCCGGCTCGACGACATCCTGCTGTGGGCCGGCGCGGTGGTCACCCTCTCCGCCGCACTCGGCCTCATCTGGCGCGCTACCCGCGGCGCCCGCCGCCTTGCTGCCAAGGTCGAGGAAGTCGTCGACGACTGGACCGGCGTGCCCGACCGCCCCGGAGTACCCGGCCGGCCCGGCGTCATGACCCGGCTCGACAAGATCGAGCACAAGCTCGCCGCCGTCGAGCACGAGCTGCACCCCAACAGCGGCAGCTCGCTCCGCGACGCCGTCGACCGCGTCGACCAGCGCACCGCCCACCTCGACCCCCCGTAGGACAGCGCAGCGCCCCCTGTACCGGCACGTAGCCGGTACAGGGGGCGCTTTCGTCGTAGAGCGAGGCATCGGGCAGCGCCCATGAGTCAGACGGCGCCGAACTCTCCAGACCGAACGGCCGTGACGAAGGCCGTCCACGCGTCGGCGGGGAAGACCAGCACGGGGCCCTCGGGGTCTTTGGAGTCGCGTACGGGGATCGCGTGAACGGCGCCCTCGGCGACTTCGACGCAGTTCCCTCCCTGAGTGCTGTACGAGCTCTTGTGCCAAGTAACGCTACGTAGATCATCCATGCTCAAAGCCTCTCCGCACGTCTCGAATGAACTCGATGCTCGCTGCCCGGGACAACGCCTCGACCTGAAGGTGATCGTACTCAGTGACCCACTCAGCCAATGTGTCCGGATCACGTTCGAGGTAGCCGCGCCGCTGCGTCTCGCCATACCCCACGATGACCCTACCCGCCATGGTCAGCAAGGTAATTGGGTGCCCAAATGGTCGGTTCTCGCCTGCCGATGTAGGACAGACCTGCACAACATAGCGGGGGCGAGAAGCTAGTTCCTCCAGGTGCCTGAGTTGCTCCACCATCACGTACCGGCCGCCGATCGGTCGCCGCAGCGCCCCCTCGTCTATCACCGCGTGAACAAGCGGCGCAGGGTCCCGAAGCAGGGTCTGCTGCCGGAGCAGAACCTTCTCGATGCGCTCGTCAGCCTGCTGCTGCGTTGCCGTCCCCCGCCGGACGGGCGCCTCCTGGAAGGCCCTGCTGTACTCGGGGGTTTGAAGCAGGCTCGGAACGATGTTGATCTCGAACAGCTGCATCGCGACCGCCTTACTTTCGTGACGGAGGTACTCGGCGAAGCCCTCGAAAAGAACCCGTCCACCCGACGTGCTCCACTCCCTGAGGAACTGCTCGCCAGACCCGAACGCGCGGTCAAGTTTAGTTACAAATCGTTGACTTGGTTTCTTTCGGCCGTTCTCAAGGGCCGAGATGTACGACGATGTGCAGCCAACCAGCTCCGCAAGATGTTCCTGCGTCCAGCCGCGCGCCTCGCGCGACATGCGAAGCAGTACGCCGAACTCGGCATCTTGATCACCCCGGGGGGTCGGTTCGTGCTTGCTCAGCAAGATTCATCCCACCAATCTAACCAATTTGGACTGGTTGATAACTGCGCCAGCCTAGAGGACAGTTGGGCGCCCTGGTAGCCGTCGAGTTACGGAACGGAGTCACCCCCATGGCGCGCAGACGCACCCCCACGCCCCCCACGAAGCCGAAGGGGCCGGCGGTGGCCGAACCCCGGTCCCTGCTCGACGACCTGCGCAGCACCGAACACGCGGCGGCGCTGCTCGCGCTCGCCGAGCTGATCGGGGCGACCAAGTCGGCCGGGGTGGTCCTGCCGTCACTCGAAGTGGAGCTGCCGGCCCGGGGCCGGACGGATTTCCTGATTCAGCTCGGCGGGGTACCCCCGGAGACGGCGGCGCGACTTGCGGTCGTGATCCTCGCCGGGGCCGCCGCCCTCGCCGCCAAGAAGCCCGCGGGTACCGTCACCCACCTGTGGGCGCCGGCCGTGGGTGATCTGGTGGTGGACACCATGGTCGACAGGGTCGGCGAGTTCCGGGGCCTGGACGACTCCGGCGCGTGGCTGCTCGCCCCGCCGGCCGGTGGCTCGCCGTGGCCCGCGGACCCCTCCGGGGTGCGCGTGGCGGGTCCGAACGACCGGATTCGAGCCGAGTCCGCACAGGCAAATGCCCGAAGCCACAAGGCGGTTGGCGGATGAACCCCAACCCGTTCCGCCGGCGCAGGGCCTACCGGTTCCTGGTGTGGGCGTTCGGGACGGACCCCGACCGCGTAGAGATCCACCTGGTCTACTGCGAGGGCGAGGACGACACCGGGCGCCCGTGCGGCGCGGACTCGGGCGAGTGCTCGGATGAGGACGTCGCGCGCGCCTGGCCCTTCGAACACGCGAAGCGCTTCCCCGAGCACCGCAGCTACGGACAGCTCTCCTACTACCCGAAGATCATGGCCCCGACGGAGGAACCGGCGTGAAGCACAAGGTTCTGGCCAGCGCCCTGGTCGTCGTGGTCGGCGGCGCCCCCGCCGCCCTGGTCGTGCTCGCCGCCGTGCTCGCTCCGTCGCGGCAGACCGCGGGGGTTCTGTGCTTCGTCGCCTTGGCGCTCGCCATGATCGGGACCGTCTACGGACCCGGGTGGGCCGAGCACTGCCAGCACCGAAGACAGGTGCGCGCCCGACGACGAGCCGGCTCGTGACCACCGAGACCGGCATGCTCCCGACGGTCCCGGACGGCCTTCGCTGGGAGGCTGGCTGGTGCTACCCCTGCGGCATGATGCGGGACGTGACGCCGATCCCCGCGATCGGTCGACGCACGATCCTCACCGTGTGCCGCTGGCACCACGGCCAGTACGCCCAACGCTTCCGCCGCACCTTCCAGCTCGCCCCTTGGTACGGGGCCCTGTCCCGGCACCGCGACCGCGCGCCGGGCACCTGATCCCCCGGGACGTCCTCCCTCGCCCCGGGTACCCCGCCGTTCCGCATGCGGCGGGCGCGTGCGGAACGACGCACGCCGGTCGCCCTGGTCCTGACCTTGTCGGGAATCAGGCCCGGGCGACCCCAAGACCCCCGGCGGCACCTGCGGGCCACCGGGCGTTCAACCCCCGCCCCGGTGACGGGAAACGATGGACCCGGACGACCGGGGCGGGGCCGCGCACCGGGAACCGCTGCTCACCCCGGGACGCCCAACAACTCCCGCTCCGGACGCTGGTTGAGGTCCATTCCGTCCGGAGCGGGGCACGACCCCGCACCACCGCTCGCAACCCCGAGGGCGGTCCCGGTGCGGGCCGGTTCCGGGGCGGGGTGGGTCCGCACCGGAACCCGCCGCTTCCTGCGCTGTCATGGCAGACGGACAGGGAGCGGCATCAACGACCCCCGTCCCGGCAGGTATGACCCGGTGGTGGGCCGGCCGGGACGGCCCGCACCAGCGACCGGAGGCTGTTCCGGTCGGTGGAGCCCGGTCCCGTCCGGCCGCAGCAGAACCCCCGTTGCAGCCGGACGGGACCACCAGGACCACACGAGAGAAAGTGATCATGCCGTTCCCGAGGGCGACCTACACCGAACCGGTTGTTCCGGCGCCTGCCGAGCCCGACGAAGACAACACCTGGTATCGGCTGTTCGAAGACGAGGACGAGGACGCCGCCCGCCGGTGCCAGTGCCCGTACCGGGCGTACCGCGGGTGTGTCGACGGTCTCGGGCTTCCGCCCCTCGGGAGCCTGTACGTCCACCCCGACGGGCGGCGCGGGATGCTGGTCCGGCGGGTGCGGAGGCACGACCCGATCACCCTCACCATCGTGCAGACGGCCGTGCAGTTCGAGCACGTCAACGGCGACGGGACGCGCGCCGTCTGGTCGCTGAAGTGCGCGGGACTGAGTCCCGCGGAGTAACCCCACAGACCCCCGTCCCGGTCACCAGTCACGTGACAATGACCGACCGGGACGGGCCCGAACCACCCAACTCTCTTCTCTACGATCAGGAAGGGGTCCCAGTGACAACGCTCCTGGAATCGCCGGTCAGTGGAACGCTGAGTGTCCCGAAGATGATCGAGTTGGAGCTCACCGGAAAGTGTCAGCTCCAGTGCGCGCACTGCCTGTCCGACTCGTCGCCGAGCGTCCCCCACGGCGAGATGACCCTCGTCGACTGGTGCAGCGTGATCGACCAGGCTGCCGAGCTCGGAATCGCCAAGATCCAGCTGATCGGGGGCGAGCCGACGACCTTCCCGGGATGGGCCGAGCTCGTTGACCACGCCCTGAACAAGGGGCGGCTGGTCGAGGTGTTCAGCAACCTGTACCACGTCACCGGCAAGGGCTGGGAGGTGTTCTCCCGCCCCGGTGTCAGCCTGGCGACGTCGTACTACTCGCCGAACCCCGGTGAGCACGACCGCGTCACCCTGGTCGACGGCAGCCACAAGCGGACCCGCGCCAACATCGCGGAAGCCGTGAAACGCGGCATCCCGATCCGCGCCGGAGTCGTGGGCGTCCACGACGGACAGCTCGAACAGCTGGCGGTCGACGAGCTGCGCGCACTCGGCGTCCAGCACGTCACGCTCGACTTCGCCCGCGGCGTCGGCCGGGCCGCGAAAGCCACCCCCACCGTCAACGAGCTGTGCGGCAACTGCGGCCGCGGCCGGCTCGCCGTTATGCCGGACGGGTCGATCTCCCCGTGCGTGCTCGGGCGCTGGATGAAGCCGGGGCACGTCAAGAACCCCGGGGGAATCCGCGCCGTGCTGGAGAGCCCGGAGTGGGCGGCTGTGGTCGCGAGCATCCCCGAGCGGAAGCTCGCCACGCTCAACGGGTGCCCGCCGAACGACTCCAACGACTGCAACCCCGCCAACAGCCCCGCCTGCAACCCCGCGTACGACTTCGCGCCCGTCACGCTCGGCGGGTGCCCGCCGAACGACTCCAACGACTGCAACCCCGCCAACAGCCCCGCCTGCAACCCCGC
This sequence comes from Kitasatospora sp. NPDC001527, assembly GCF_040298605.1. Classification (NCBI taxonomy): domain Bacteria; kingdom Bacillati; phylum Actinomycetota; class Actinomycetes; order Kitasatosporales; family Streptomycetaceae; genus Kitasatospora; species Kitasatospora sp. NPDC001527. The sequence goes on from NZ_JBEPAM010000003.1 coordinate 187,642, forward strand.
GTACGACTTCGCGCCCGTCGCCCTCGGCGGGTGCCCGCCGAACGACAGCCAGGAGTGTGCTCCGTCGTCCGCTCCGTGCAACCCTGCCTTCGGTCTCTGAAGTCCCAAGGAGGGCTGAGCAGATGGAATGGCGGCATCACGCAGCAGAGTTGGCGAAGCGCGTCACCGATCCGGATTCCCGGTGGCGCGCCGCCGTGGAGAGCATCCCCCGGCATCAGCTGATCCCGAAGTGGTGGGAACGGTCGGCGGACGGGTGGACGCTGCGGACGGGCAAGGACGACCCGCAGCAGTGGGCGGCGGTCGCGTACGGCAGCGAATCGGCGGTGACCAGCGTCGGCGGACTGCACGCCGACCACGCCGAACCCGGCGACCAGCCGACCGGCCTGCCCACCTCGTCGGCGACCCTCGCCGCGCTCGTGATCAAGATGCTCCGACACGGACGCATCGGCGACGGGCACCAGGTCCTCGACGTGGGCACCGGTGCCGGCGGGCTGACCGCCTACCTCGCACACCGCATCGGCGACCTGAACGTGACCAGCGTCGACGTGGACCCCTACCTCGTGGATGCGGCCCGAGACCGCCTCGCCGACCTCGGCCTGCACCCCACCGTCGAAGCCGTGGACGCAACCGGCCCGCTCCCGGGCGAGTTCGACCGCATCGTCTCCACCGTCGGAGTGCGGCCCATCCCGCAGTCCTGGCTCGCCGCACTGCGCCCGGGCGGCCGACTGGTCACCACCATTCGCGACACCGCGCTGATCCTCACGGCGTGGCGGACCGACGACGGCGGAGCGGTCGGCCACATCGAACGGGACTGGGCCGGGTTCATGGGCACCCGACATGATGCCGACTACCCGCCCGGCCCGGTCGCGCTGTTCGAGACGGCACGCGAAGCCGAGGGCGAGGTCGTCACCACCGGCCGCTATCCCGTGGCGGACGTACGCAACGGCTGGGAGACGTGGTCGTTCCTGTCCGTCTCGGCGCCCGGCATCGAGTACGACTACGAGGAACGAGACGGGCAGCGCACCGCCTACATGGTCCACCCGGACGGATCATGGGCACGAGCAACCGCCCACCGCTTCGAACCGCCCACCGTCCACCAGGGCGGCCCCCGCCAGCTCTGGACCGAGCTGGAACGCATCCGAACCCGAAGCATCGTCGAGGGCGGCCTGCCCCTGTACGGCTGCACCGCCAAGGTGACCCCGGACGGCAAGATCCACCTGTCCCGCGGCCGCTGGTCGGCCGAACTCGGATAGCCGCCCCCCCCCGGGAGCAAAGATCAGGCCCCGCCGGCCGACAAGTCGGCGGGGCCTACTTCTCCTCGCCGAACGCCCCCGTGATGAAGCTGCCCATACCGTGCTCGGTGCGAACGACACCGAGCCGACGCAGCTCTGCCATCGCCTTGCCCATGGTCACCCGAGTAACCCCGAACTCGATCTCAAGATCGGTAGCCGTGATCCGCTGGCCCGGCACGTAGAGACCAGAGGCAACGCGGGATCTCACCTCGGCGACGATCTGCGGCCACTTCGGGCGGCTGGCATCGAACTCGAACACAGGAGGACCGTACACGCGGGAAGCGAAACACACCGTGACGAACCATGCAGATGTCTGTAGACACCTATAGCGGACCCCTGTAATTTCAGGCACAAGAAAGCCCCGAGGCCGCGCGAACGACCTCAGGGCAGAGTCAACAGCTATTAGGGAGCTGCGACGTGCGACACCTTACCGCCCTGCTCGAACTCCTCAGGGCCCTTCTCGCCACCGGCACCGGCCGCCACGGACGACCGTCCCCCTTCACCCCGATCCGCCTCGGAATCCTCGTCATACTCACCCGCACAATCGAGGCGCGACGCGAACCCGTGCGCGAACCGATCCAACCGAAGATCACCGGACAGTACTGCGCCCCGTGGGCGCAGCGAGAGAACCCGTGGGCCCTGCAAGAGGACGTCTACCAGGGGCCGACCGTCCGGCCGTTCATCGACCGTGACGGGTGGCTGGCCGAGCTCGACGAGATCGAGCGCCAGTACTCGCGCCGGGAAGCACTGGAAGCGGCTGCGGAGGGCCTGCCGGACACCGGATACACCTACCCGGGCGCGCACACCCTCGTCGGGGCCGCGTGATGGCTGCGAAGGTCTTCATCGTGAACCTGCCCGACGGCACCCGCCACGGCAACACCCGCGGACTCCGGCAGTGCCACGCCGAAGGGTGGTCCATCCTGGCCGGCGAGTACTGGGAGGTACGCCACGCGCCCCGCGCCCCGCGCGACCCCCGCCCGTGGACCGACGGCCTGCTCCGGTTCCGCGCGCTCGACTGCTGGGCCGTCCCCCCGCACCGCCGCAACGCGCGGCCCTAGAAGTAGCAGCACCAAGCGGCCCCCGTCCGGGATCATCCCGAACGGGGGCCGCTTGCCGTTCCGCCGCCGTGGCCAGTGCCCGTCTGATCAGGGGTGGACCCCCTCACATCACCCACGCTGAGTCATGCCGGGTGAAACCGATGTGGGGGTAGTAGCCAACAGCCGCCGGCGCCGCCAGCAAGATGATGTTCGCCTGGGGAGCAGCTTCCTTCGTTGCCCGAATCAGATCCCGACCAACGCCACGCCGCTGGAAGGCTTGATCGACCGCGAGGTCAGACAGGTACGTCGCGTACACGTGATCGGTCACGCTGCGTGCGATGCCGATCAAGCGCCCCTCAGACCGCGCGACCACCACCAGATTGGCCCCCCGGAGCATCGCGGCGAAGCGCTCACGATCCCCGACAGGCCGGCGGTCAGCGAGCGTCGAGGCTCGGTAGAGCTCGGCTACCTCCTCGATGTCGAGCTCGGCCCCGACAACAACCTCGCACGTCCACATGGGCACCCCTTGCTTGGGTCTTGCTGCAGCACATCAGCCGCGTTGACCGGGCCGAACATACCTGAGGCGAGCGTCTCCCAACATGGCAATTTGCCGTCTGACCAGGCAGGAAACCGCATCGGCCAAGAGCGGCACCCCCGAACCGTTGTTCACCGTTGCGGCCCGAACAGCAGTCCAGTAACGTGCGTCTCTAAACAAGGACTACGAAGCTCCTGCTGCTGACTCACGCGTTCGAGGTGTTGGGCATGGGTCGGGTGTTCTGGAAGACCGACGCGCTCAACGACCGCTCGCGCAGCGCGATCCTGCGGCTGGGCGCGCGGTTCGAGGGCGTCCACCGCCGGGAGAAGCGGCGCGCCAACGGCGTCTGGCGGGACACCGCGTACTTCTCGATGCTGCGCGAGGAGTGGCCGGACGCGCGCGCCCGACTGGAGCGGCGACCGGCCGCCGGCTGACCGCTACTTGTCGTTGCGGGGCGCCAAGTCCCGTTTGCCGGACCGCCGTTCCCGGGGCTGACGGGTCGCGATGATCTGCGCCACCACGCCGACGAAGACCACCGATACCAGCAGGCCCGTCAGCAACACCACGGCCATCAGCGATCGACCGCCGCCACGGCCGGCACCGCCTCGCCGCACACCCCGATGAGTTCCACACCCCAGTCATCGGCCAAAGCGGCGGCGAGGTCAAGCCCCCGAGCACGAGTTCGATCCGCTCCCGGTTCAAGCAACATCGACTGCCTCCAGTCCAGTTGAGGCGTGGAGTCGACTGCCGACGCGGGTCGGCCCCATGCCGACGACGCTAGGGTTCCAGGGGTAACAGTTGCTACCGCAGCTGGTGCACTTCACCCCATCGAGCTACTCGGTGGACCCGGTGTCCACGGGGCGGCAGACTGCACCGAAGGCACCGACCGAGGAGAGACGCGCATGCCACCACGCCTGTCGCCCAGCGTGCGCCAGCAGCGGCTCGGCTCGGAACTGCGCAGGCTGCGCGAGCATGCCTGCATGACGCCCAAGGCCATGGCGGCGGCACTGGGCACGGACGTCCCCAAGATCTCCCAGATGGAGAACGGGAAGTCCGGCATCAGCGCCGACCGCCTCCGCTCCTGGGCCGCCGCCTGCCGCTGCGCGAACCTCCCGCTCATCGAGGCCCTGACCCTGATGACCCAGGACCGCGGCAGGCACTGGTGGCACCACTTCCGCGGCCGGGTCCCGGCCGGCATGCTCGACATCGCCGAACTCGAACACCACGCCGAGTCGCTGCTCGTCCTGAACACGACCTCGATCCCCGGCCTGCTGCAGACCAGCCGGTACGCCGCCGCGATGTTCGCCCGGCTGCGTCCGCCGCTGCCGCGCCACGACGCCGACGTCCGGACCGCCTTCCGCACCGAACGCCAGCAGGTGCTCTCCGCCGGACGGCCGTTCACCGCGTTCATACACGAGGCCGCGCTACGGATGCAGTTCGGCGGCCCCGCCGTCCTCCGGGAACAGCTGGCCAGCCTGCTCGACGACGCCGAACGGCCCGGGGTCACCCTCCGCGCGATCCCCTTCAGCGTCGACACCTACCCGGGCTCGGGCGAGGACCTCTTCCTCGCCCACGGCCCGGTCCCCGAACTCGACACGGTGCAGATCGACCTCACCCAGGGGCCGCAGTTCATCGACTCGGAGGCGGACCTGGCGTCCTACCGCACCATCGTCGGCGAGTCCGACTCGCTCGCCCTCGGCCCTGAGGAGTCCCACGACTTCATCCGGCAGATCATGACGGACCTGGAAGGGCGGCAATCCCGATGACCGACTGGCAGAAGTCCTCGATGAGCGGCAACAGCAACCAGTGCGTCGAAGTACGGACCGCCGGCGGCCGCATCGAGATCCGCGAGTCCGACACCCCCGACTCCGTCGTCGTCACCACCCGCAAGACCTTCGCCCGGTGGCTCGAACGCGTCAAGCGCGGCGAGTTCGACCACCCCACCACCCCCTGAAGGAGCCCCTCCCATGGACACCTGGCAGAAGGCCGCCCCCGGCGGCGAGGGCGACGACGCCCTCGAAATCCGCACCGTCGACGGCATGGTCGAGATCCGCGACCCCAGGAACGACGCCGTCATCGTCCGCACCACCCCCCGCAAGTGGGCCGCCTTCGTCCTCGGCGTGAAGGCCGGCGAGTTCGACCACTTCGTCGAGCGCTGACCCGTCGCGCACGGCGCCGGGCCCGCGACCGGCCCGCCGGATCCCGGCGGGCCCCGCGGAAGGTGCCCGGCGGCGGGGAAATGGGCGCGAGGGGGCGGGGTGGGCTTCGATAGGATTGGCGGGCCCACAGTGGAACGTCGCTCTGGCCGGCAGCCCGGGAGGCGGCATGTGTGGCCGGTTCCCCTCGCCGCCCCAGACCCTGCGCCCGCGCGGCACTCCGGGACAGGGGTGCGAGCGGGAGAAATCGGAGCATCCGAGGATGGCTCGGCACCTGATCACCAGCGCCCTTCCCTACATCAACGGGATCAAGCACCTGGGCAACATGGTCGGGTCCATGCTGCCGGCGGACGTCTACTCCCGGTACCTGCGCCGGCGGGGCCACGAGGTGCTGTACATCTGCGCGACCGACGAGCACGGGACGCCGGCCGAGCTGGCCGCGCAGGAGGCCGGGCTGCCGGTGGCGGAGTTCTGCGCGCGGGCGCACGAGCAGCAGAAGGCGGTGTACGACGGCTTCCGGCTGTCGTTCGACTACTTCGGCCGCAGCTCCTCGCCGCAGAACCGGGAGATCACCCAGGAGATCGCGCGCGAGCTGCACGCCAACGGGTTCATCGAGGAGCGGGCGATCCGCCAGGTGTACTCGAACGCGGACGGCCGCTTCCTGCCGGACCGGTACATCGTCGGCACCTGCCCGCACTGCGGCTACGACAAGGCGCGCGGCGACCAGTGCGAGAACTGCACCCGCGTCCTGGACCCGACGGACCTGCTGGAGCCGCGCTCGGCGATCAGCGGCAGCGCGGACCTGGAGGTGCGGGAGACCACGCACCTGTTCCTGCTCCAGTCGAAGCTCACCGGGCAGGTGGAGGACTGGGTCGCCGCGCACGCCGACGAGTGGCCGGTGCTGGCCTCCTCGATCGCCCGCAAGTGGCTGACCGAGGGCCTGCAGGACCGCGCGATCACCCGTGACCTGGAGTGGGGTGTGCCGGTGCCGGCCGACGTCTGGCCGGAGCTGGCGGCCGCCGGCAAGGTCTTCTACGTCTGGTTCGACGCGCCGATCGAGTACATCGGCGCGACCAAGGAGTGGGCGGACGCGGCGCCGACGGGCGAGCTGCGGGACTGGAAGTCCTGGTGGTACGAGGCCGACGAGACGGTCCGCTACACCGAGTTCATGGCCAAGGACAACGTCCCGTTCCACACCGTGATGTTCCCGGCGACGATCCTCGGCTCGCGCAAGCCCTGGAAGAAGGTCGACTACGTCAAGGCCTTCAACTGGCTGACGTACTACGGCGGGAAGTTCTCCACCAGCCAGAAGCGGGGCATCTTCACCGACGTCGCGCTGGAGCTGCTGCCGGCCGACTACTGGCGCTACTTCCTGATGGCGCACGCGCCCGAGTCGGACGACTCCAGCTTCACCTGGGACCACTTCGCCTCGGTGGTCAACAAGGACCTCGCCGACACCCTCGGCAACTTCGTCAACCGGGTGCTGTCGTTCAGCCGCAAGCGGTTCGGCGACGACGTGCCGGCCGGGCACGGGGCGGGCGAGGCGGAGGAGCGGCTGGGCGCGCAGATCGCCGAACTGCTGGCCGACTACGAGGCGCAGCTGGACGCGCTCAACTTCCGCAAGGCGGCGCAGAGCCTGCGCACCCTGTGGAGCGCGGGCAACGCCTACCTGGACGAGAAGGCGCCCTGGCTGCAGGTGAAGACCGACCCGGAGGCGGCGGCGCTGACGCTGCGCACGGCGATGAACCTGATCCACCTGTACGCGGCGGTCTCCGAACCGTTCATCCCGACGGCGGCGCAGGCGATGCGCGAGGCCTTCGCGCTGCCGGCCGACGCCCCGGCGCGCACCCGCGCCTGGGTGGACGCGGACGCCGCGCGGGCGCTGGACGCGGTGCCGGCCGGGACGCCGTTCACGGTGCCGCCGGTGCTGTTCGCGAAGATCACGGACGAGGACCTGGCCACCTGGTCCGAGCGCTTCGGCGGCGGCGAGTAGCGACCGGACGCAGCCCCGCTCGGCCGTCTCCCCACCGGGGAGGCGGCCGAGCGGCGTTCGGGGGCGGTCGGCCGAGCCGCGTCCGGAAGGCCGCCGAGCCGGCCGTCCATCGGCTTTTCACCCGATCGTGGAATCGCGGTGCCCGGGCCGGATCGGCAAGACTGACCGTCCCCGACCGACACCCGAGGGAGGTGCCGACGATGGCCGCCGAGGACGACCCGTGGGCCGAAGAGCCCCTGGACGACGAGCCGTTGGCCGACTGGTACGCCCGGCGGGCGCGCCGCCGCCGGGCCCCGGGGACACGGGACGCGATCACCCTCGCCCCCGGGCCGCGGCGCGGGACGCACCTCTTCCAGGACGTGCCCCGGCTGGTGGTCGAGTGGGACGGCCACACCTGGCAGCCCGTCGCGGTGGCCGAGAACTACGCCGAGGCCTATCCGCTGATCGTCCGCACCGGACCGGCGCCCGGGCCGCGGGCACCGTTCCCGCAGGAGGACACGCCCGTCCCGCTGCTGCGCCGGGGAACCGGCCGGCACCGCAAGCCGGACCGCTGACGCCCGGCCGCACCACCGCGTCCCCCACCTGTCGGGTCGGAACGGCTAGCGCGACCCGGCCGCGCGGGCGGTGTGCACGGTGAGGGCGGTGAGGTAGAAGGCGTCCGGTCGGGACAGGATGCCGGTGGGGGCGTCGCGGTCCAGCAGGGCGTCCAGGGCGGCGAGGTCGGCCTCGTCCAGCAGGTCGGCCAACTGCTCGCGGCGGCGGGCGAGCTGGACGTGCAGGAACTCGCGGGCCGGGGCGTCCAGCGGCGCCGGGCGGTCGACCAGGAAGGTCCGGGTGCCGCTGGGGACCAGGCCGGCGGCGGCCAGCATGGCCGGCCAGTCCTCGACCACCGCCACCGTGTCCGGGACGGACTCGCGCATCGCGGTGAAGGCGTCCTCGTGCGCCGCGTCCAGGCGGGCCTGGAGGCCGGGGCGGCCGAGGCCGAGGTCGCGCGGGAGGTAGCGGGCCGGCAGGCCGCGTTCGGCGACGGCCAGCAGGCCGCCCGGGCGCAGGGTGGCGGCCAGCGCGGTCAACGCGGCCTGCTGGTCGCCGAGATGGTGGATCGCGTTGCCGGACCAGACCAGGTCGGCGCTGCCGAGCGTGCCGAAGTCGGCGGGCAGGTCGGCGCGGTGGGTGCCGACGCGGCCGGCCGAACGGGTGCGGGCGCGCTCCAGCAGGGCCGCGGACTGGTCGACGGCGACCACCTCGGCGGCCGGGAAGGCGTCCGCGAGCAGCCCGGCGATCACGCCGGGGCCGCTGCCCACGTCCAGCACCCGGCGCACGGGGGTGCCGTCGAGCAGCCCGCCCAGCCACCGGGCGGCCCCGGTGACGGCCGGGGCCTGGAGTTCGGCCTCGCGCTCCAGGTGGACGGCGAGGGCGTCCCAGTCGAACTCGGCGTCCTGGCCGTGGTGGTGGGCGTGGTCGTGGGTGTGGTGAGCGTGCGCGGGGCTGTGGGTGTGGGTGTGCCGGGTCATCGGGACTCCGTCCTCTCAGTGGGTCGGCTCAGGCCGCGGCGGCGAGGGCGTGCTCGACGTCCTCGTCCACCAGGTCGTGGTTCAGGGCGAACGCCGCCGCGGCGCCCGCGCCGGCGGCGGTGACCACCTGGGCGCGCGGGTCGGCGACGTTGCCCACCGCCCAGACCCCGGGCACGCTGGTGCGGCCGACGCGGTCGGTGGTCACCCAGCCCTGGGTGTCCCGTGCGCAGTCCAGGCCGAACAGCAGGGCGTCCCGGGGCACCAGGTGCGGGAACAGGAAGACCGCCTCGCGCGGCACGGCCGTTCCGTCCGCCAGCTCGACGCCGCGCAGCCGGTCGCCGGCGACGACCACCCGCTTGACCTCGCCCTCGACGACCCGCACGCCCCGGGCGGCGAGCCGGACGCGGTCCTCGGCGGACGGCTCCAGGGTGTGCGCGAGGAGCACCACGTCCGCCGACCACTGGCGCAGCAGCAGTGCCTGCTGCACCGCTCCGGGGTGGGTGCCGAGCACGCCGAGCGGGCGGTCACGGACCTCGTAGCCGTGGCAGTACGGGCAGTGCAGCACGTCGCGGCCCCAGCGCTCGGCCAGGCCGGGCAGCTCCGGCAGGCCGTCGCGCAGTCCGGTGGCGACGACCACCCTGCGGGCCCGCAGGGCCGGGCCGCCGGCCAGGTGGACGTCGAAGGCGGGGTCCGGCCCGGGCACCGGCTCGACGTGGTCCACCCGGGCGTCGAGCAGGTCGACCCCGTAGCCCGCCAGTTCGGCGCGGCCGGTCTCCAGCAGCGCGCCCGGGGCCATGCCGTCCCGGGAGAGGAAGCCCCCCATCCGCTCGGCCGGGGCGTTGCGCGGCTGTCCGGCGTCCACCACGGCCACCCGGCGGCGGGCCCGGGCCAGCACCAGGGCCGCGTTCAGACCTGCGGCGCCGCCGCCGACCACCACGACGTCATGGCCGGCGGCGGGGATCTCGGGAACGGTCCCGTTGCGTGTGTCGCTCACGGCGATCACCTCCACCGCCAGGCTGCGCCGACCACCGGACCGCGGGCAACTTTCGTTGCTGTTTCGGCAACGGCCGCCCGGAGCGGCCCGCGGTGCGCCGCCGAACGCCTTGCGCTGGAGTCCACTCCAACTCCTAGGGTCGGCGACCGAATCACCGAACCGCACGCACCGCACACCGCACACCGCACACCGCACACCGCACACACCCAAGGGGACACCACCATGCGCTACCGCACCCTCGGCGGCACCGGCATCGAGGTCAGCGCCTACTGCCTCGGCACGATGATGTTCGGCGCGGTCGGCAACCCCGACCACGACGACTGCGCCCGGATCATCCACGCCGCGCTCGACGCGGGCGTCAACTTCGTCGACACCGCGGACATGTACTCGGCCGGCGAGTCCGAGGAGATCGTCGGCAAGGCCCTGCAGGCCCGCGGCGACCGCGACGACGTCGTGCTCGCCACCAAGGTGCACTTCCCGATGGGCGAGGGCCGCAACCGCAGCGGCAACTCCCGCCGCTGGATCGTGCGCGAGGTCGAGGAGAGCCTGCGCCGGCTGCGCACCGACCGGATCGACCTCTACCAGGTGCACCGGCCCGACCCGGCCACCGACATCGAGGAGACCCTCGCCGTCCTCGGCGACCTGGTGCGGACCGGCAAGATCCTCGCCTTCGGCTGCTCGACCTTCCCGGCGCACGAGCTCGTCGAGGCCCACCACGTCGCCGAGCGGCGCGGCCTGCCCCGGTTCCGCACCGAGCAGCCGCCGTACTCGCTGCTCGCCCGGGGTGTCGAGCGCGACCTCCTGCCGACCGTGCGGCGGCTCGGCATGGGGGCGCTGACCTGGTCGCCGCTCGCCTCCGGCTTCCTCACCGGCCGCTACCGCAAGAACCGGCCGATCGACCTGGGCAGCGGGCGCGCCGCCCTGATGCCGGCCCGCTTCGACCCGGCGCTGCCGGTCAACCAGGCCAAGCTGGACGCCGTCGAGGAGCTGACCGCCGTCGCCGAGGACCTCGGCCGCACCCTGCCCGAGCTGGCCCTCGCCTTCCCCCTCGCGCACCCGGCGGTCACCTCGGTGATCATCGGACCGCGCACCCTCGGCCAGCTGGAGGCCGCCCTCAAGGGCGCCGACCTCGTCCTCGACGACGCCACCCTGGACCGCATCGACGCGATCGTCCCGCCCGGCACCGACGTCTACCCCCCGGACGGCGTCTGGCTGCCCCGCTCCCTCACCGACCCCGCCCTGCGCCGCCGCCTCCCCGCCGACCGCCCGGCGGCCGGCTGACCGGCGGCGGGCCGGAGCGGCGGCGGGCCGGAGCGGACCGAACCGGCGGCGGCCCGAACCGGACCGACCGGCCGCCGCCCGGCGGCTACGCCCGCAGGAGGTCGATCACACCGGTGAGGTCCTCCGCGCCGTGGCGGGCCGGGTCGGCGGCGAGGCGGCGCTGCATCAGCTCGAAGTAGGGCGTGAGCAGTTCCGCGCTCACGCCCTGCTCCTCGGCGGTGCGCAGGAACGTCGGCACGCCGGCGACCTGCATCGCCAGGTCGGAGACGACGCCCCCGGTGTAGTCGCCGGCCGCCAGCCGCCCGGCGGTGGCCTCGACCGAGCCGGTCATCGCGGTGAGCCAGGAGGAGAGCAGCGGGGCCAGCGCGCGCGGGTCGACGGACTCGCCGCGGACCAGCGCGAAGGCGTGCGCGACGCCCGCGAACATGCCGTACATCGCGCTCAGCAGCGCCACGTCGTGCAGCGCGGCGAAGCCGGCGTCCTCGCCCACGTAGCGGGTGCCGGCCGGGGCCGCGAGGGTCGCCCGGTGCTCCTCGAAGAGCTCCCGCGAGCCGCTGTAGAAGACGTACGGACCGGCCTGCGGGACGCCGATCATCGGCGGGACGGCCATGACGCCGCCGTCCAGGTAGCGGGCGCCGCGCGCGGTCACCCGGGCGGCGCGGGCGCGGGCCGTGCCGGGGGTGCTGGTGACCAGGTTGACGACGTCCCGGCCGGTGAGGTCGACGCCGTCCAGCGCCTCCTCCACCGAGGCGTCGTCGAGCAGGCAGACCACCACCAGCCGGTTGGCGGCCACCGCCTCGGCCGCGCTGGCGGCGACGGCGGCGCCCCGGGCGGCGAGCGGTCCGGACCGGGCTGCGGTGCGGTTCCAAACGGTCAGCGGATGCCCGGCGGCGAGCCAGGCACCGGCCAGCGCGGTGCCCATCGCACCGAGGCCGAGCAGGGTGAGCGGGGTCTTCACGAGGGAGTCGGCCGAAAGGGCGTCAGCGGTGTTCCGTGTCATGCCGATCAGCCTCGTTCCGGTCTCCGGAAACGATCAAGTACGCACTTCGGAGTGGGTGGTTACCCTGGGGTGAGCGAGCAGGCCGGCGAAGGGCGGGGCGGGGACATGGCGGCGAGCGTGCCGAGGCCGGGGGCGTACGTGTGCGGGATCGACGCCGCGATGGACGTGATCGGCGGCAAGTGGAAGGTGCTGATCCTCTGGGCGCTGGCCGAGCGGCCGAGCCTGCGCTTCGGCGCGCTGCGCCGGGAGGTGCCCGGGATCACCGAGAAGGTGCTCGCCGCCCACCTGCGCGAACTGGAGGCGGACGGCATCGTGCACCGCGCGTCGTACGAGGAGGTGCCGCCGCGGGTCGAGTACTCGCTCACGGCGGCCGGGCTCCGGCTCAACGAGGCGCTCGCCCCGCTGGGCGCCTGGGGGCGCGAGCACGTGCTGGACGGCGCCCGGCACCCCTGACCGGGCCGGGCGCCCGGGCGGGAACGGGTCAGGCGATCGAGGCGGGGGTCAGGCGATCGAGGCGGACACGATCGCCGCCACCGCGAGGTTGCAGCTGGCGGTCACCCAGACCGCCGGGTGCGGCTCCCGGTCGACCAGGATCGCGCCCAGCTTGCCCGGCGTCAGCACGTCCACCACCCAGAACGCGACGGCCATCAGCACCAGGCCGAGCACCCCGAAGGAGACGGTGGAGGCCAGGCCCTTCCCGAAGTCCTCGTAGGTGTAGAGGATCGCGGTGAAGACGATGCCGCCGATGCCGAGCAGCGCCGAGCTGAGCACCACGGCCGCGTTGCGGTTGCGCTCCACCCAGATCTGGTGGCCGAGCTTGCCGGGCGTCAGGACGTCCACCAGGACGATGCCGAGCAGCAGCAGGACCACGCCGACGCCGCCGAAGGCCGCCGCCGCACCGAGACCGTGCAGGATGTCGTTCATGGGTGTCTGGCCCCCGGGTTCCGTGTCGCAGGTCGCGCACCGTGGGCGGGCCGGCCGCGCGCAGGCCCCGGTCCACGGTCAAGGATCGGCAAAAGATAACCCATCACGGCCGGATTCCGAGGGGGAACCGACTCTCCCGCACCATCGGGGCACACGCGTACCATCGGACGCCATGACCCTGCCGTCGCCCACCACTTCCGCCCGGATACCGGCCGTCCCCGGCCCGGACTCCCCGGCACGCTCCGCCGCGGGCCCGGGCACCGCGGCCCCCGGTGCCTCCAGCGCCCCCGGCCGCCGCCGTTCCGGCTTCGTCACCCTGGGCATGGTCGGCACCCTCGCGCTCGCCCTCTCCGGTTGTTCGTCCTCCTCCAGCAAGCCACCGAGCCGCTGCGTCGACCCCTCCACCCTCAAGGTGCTCGACAGCCACTCCTGCACCTCCAAGGGCACCACCACGACCGCCGGCCGCTGGTACTACTGCGGATCGGGCGCCACCACCGCCACCGGCGGCACCTTCGACAAGGCCGCCACCAAGCGCGGCGGCTTCGGCTGCCCGTCCGGTTCCAGCGGCTCGGGCGGGGGCTGATCCGCCGTGCGCCGCCGCACCGTCGAACCCCGCCCCGACTGGCTGGCCACCGTCGAGGGCCAGGGCCTCATCTACGCGATGTGCTCGGACCCCTGCAACCAGGGCGGCCCGCACGCCTACTGGGACGAGTCCGCCTACTACGAGTTCTCGCTGCCCGAGGTGGAGGCGCTGGAGGAGGTGGTCGAGGAGCTGCACGAGCTGTCGCTGGCCGCCGCCGACCACGTCGTGCGCACCGGCCGGTTCGCCGACTACGGCATCACCGACCCGCGGCTCGCCGCCGCCGTCGCCGAGTCCTGGCGCCGCCGCGACGAACAGCCCAGCCTCTACGGGCGCTTCGACCTCGCCTACGACGGCACCGGCCCGGCGAAGCTCTTCGAGTACAACGCCGACACCCCGACCTCGCTGATCGAGGCGGCCGGCCCGCAGTGGTTCTGGATGGAGGAGCGGTTCCCGCACGCCGACCAGTGGAACTCGCTGCACGAGCGGCTGGTCGCCTCCTGGGCCCGGCAGAAGCACCTGCTGCCGCCCGGCCCGGTGCACTTCGCGCACTCGCGCGGCGACACCGAGGGCGAGGACTGGATGACCACCCTCTACCTCCAGGAGTGCGCCGAGCAGGCGGGCATCGAGACGGTCGGCATCGCCGTGGAGGACATCGGCTGGGACGGCCTGTCCGGCCGCTTCGTCGACCTGGAGCACCGCTTCGTCCGCTCCGCGTTCAAGCTCTACCCGTGGGAGTGGCTGGCCTCCGACGAGTTCGGCGAGCAGCTGCTGGAGGTCCTCGACCACGGCGGCTCCACCGGCTCCACGCTGTGGATCGAGCCGGCCTGGAAGATGCTGCTCTCCAACAAGGCCCTGCTGGCCGTCCTCTGGGAGCTCAACCCGGGCCACCCCAACCTGCTGCCCGCCTACCTGGACGGCCCGCGCGAGCTCGCCGGCCCGGACGGCCCGGGCTACGCCGCCAAGCCGCTGCTCGGCCGCGAGGGCGCGGGCGTGCGGATCGTCGAGCCGGGCGGCCGCGAGACCCGGCTCGCCGACTGGGCCGGCGACCCGGACCGCTACGGCGCCGAGGGCCACTGCTACCAGCGGCTCCACCCGCTGCCCGACTTCGACGGCAACCGCCCCGTCCTCGGCACCTGGGTCGTCGACGGCGAAGCCGCGGGCCTGGGCATCCGCGAGACCGACGACAGCCCCATCACCCACCAGGGCGCCCGCTTCCTCCCCCACCTCATCGTCTGACCCGCCCGCCCGGACCACCCGCACCGGCCCCGCCCCCGGAATGCCGGCCGGCCCGGTGCTGTTTGATTGGCCCATGGCATCTCGTGCACGTGTACGCGCCCCCGGGCTGGTCGGGGCAGGCGGTTGGCTGAACACCGGGGGCAGGGAGCTGACGCTCGCCGACTTCCGGGGCAAGATCACCATTCTGGATTTCTGGACGTTCTGCTGCATCAACTGCCTGCACGTCCTCGACGAGCTGCGGGAGCTGGAGGAGAAGCACCGGGACACCGTGGTGATCGTCGGCGTGCACTCGCCCAAGTTCGTGCACGAGGCCGACCACCGGGCCGTGGTGGACGCGGTGGACCGGTACGAGGTGCACCACCCGGTGCTGGACGACCCGGCGCTCGCGACCTGGAAGCAGTACGCGGTGCGGGCCTGGCCGACGCTGGTGGTGATCGACCCGGAGGGGTACGTGGTCGCCCAGCACGCCGGCGAGGGGCACGCGCACGCGATCGCCCGGCTGGTCGAGGAGCTGGAGGCGGAGCACGCCGCGAAGGGCACCCTGCGGCGCGGCGACGGCCCGTACGTGGCACCCGAGCCGACCGCCGGGGACCTCAAGTTCCCCGGCAAGGCCGTCCGGCTGCCGAACGGCCACTTCCTGGTGGCCGACTCCGGCCACCACTCGCTGGTCGAGCTGGAGGCCGACGGCGAGAGCGTGGTGCGCCGGATCGGCGACGGGACGCGCGGCCTGGTGGACGGCGCCGCCCCCCGGTTCAGCGAGCCGCAGGGCCTGGTGCTGCTGCCGGAGGGCACCGCCGGGTACGACGTGGTCGTCGCCGACACCGTCAACCACGCGCTGCGCGGCGTCCGGCTCGCGGACGGCAGCGTGACCACCCTGGCCGGCACCGGCCGGCAGTGGTGGCAGGGCTCGCCCACCGAGGGGCCGGCCCGCGAGGTGGACCTCTCCTCGCCGTGGGACGTCGCCTGGTTCGACGGCCGGGTGTGGATCGCGATGGCCGGCGTCCACCAGCTGTGGGCGTACGACCCGGCCGCCGGCACGGTCGGCGTCGCGGCCGGCACCACCAACGAGGGGCTGGTCGACGGCCCCGCCGCCGAGGCCTGGTTCGCCCAGCCGTCCGGCCTGGCCGTCTCGGCGGACGGCGAGCGGCTCTGGGTCGCCGACTCCGAGACCTCGGCGCTGCGCTGGGTTTCACGTGAAACCAAGGCCGTGCACAGCGCCGTCGGCACCGGCCTGTTCGACTTCGGGCACCGGGACGGCGCGGCCGGGCAGGCGCTGCTCCAGCACCCGCTGGGCGTCACCGTGCTGCCGGACGGCTCGGTGGCCGTCAGCGACACCTACAACCACGCGCTGCGCCGCTACGACCCGGCGAGCGGCGAGGTCAGCACGCTGGCCACCGACCTGCGCGAGCCGTCCGGCGCGGTGCTGGCCGACGGCGACATCGTGGTGGTCGAGTCCGCCCGGCACCGGCTGACCCGGCTGCGGCTGCCCGAGGAAGCCGTCCGGGTGGACGCGGTCGCCCACCGCACCCGGCGGGCCGCCACCGAGGTCGCCCCGGGCGCCCTGCGGCTGGACGTGGTCTTCCGGGCACCCACCGGCCAGAAGCTGGACGAGCGCTACGGCCCGTCCACCCGGCTGCTGGTCAGCGCCACCCCGCCCGAGCTGCTGGTCTCCGGCGCGGGCGCGGACACCGCGCTCTCCCGCGAGCTGGTGCTCTCCGACACGGTGACCGAGGGCGTGCTGCACGTCTCCGCGATGGCGGCGTCCTGCGACGACGACCCGGAGATCGAGTACCCGGCCTGCCACGTCCACCAGCAGGACTGGGGCGTGCCGGTGAAGCTCACCGCCGACGGCGCGCGCCGGCTGCCGCTGGTGCTGGCCGGCCTGGAGTAGCCGGGGACGGCACAAAGGGCGAGGGGCCCGGCGAGTGGAAGAACTCGCCGGGCCCCTCGGGCTGCCGCAGTCGGGCTCAGCCCTCCAGGAACGCCTTGATCGCGCTCGCCAGCAGGTACGGGTCCTCCGCCCCGCACAGCTCGCGCGCCGAGTGCATGGAGAGCGCCGCGATGCCGCAGTCCACCGTCTGGATGCCGAGGCGGGCCGCGGTGATCGGGCCGATCGTCGTCCCGCAGGGCATGGCGTTGTTGGAGACGAAGGTCTGCCACGGCACGCCGGCCTTCTCGCAGGCCGCCGCGAACACCGCCCGGCCGACGCCGTCGGTGGCGTACCGGTTGTTGACGTTCACCTTGAGGATCGGACCGGCGTTGGGCATCGGGTGGTGGCCCGGCTCGTGCCGCTCGCTGTAGTTCGGGTGCACGGCGTGACCCATGTCGGAGGAGAGGCAGACGGTGCCGGCCAGCGCCCGGGCCCGGTCCTCCAGACCGCCGCCGCGCGCGTACACGCTGCGCTCCAGGACGTTGCCGAGCAGCGGGCTCTGCGCGCCGGTGTCCGACTCGCTGCCGGTCTCCTCGTGGTCGAAGGCGGCCAGCACGGGGATGTACGGCAGCGCCGCGCCGTCCGTCTCGGCGGCGGTGGCCACCGCGGCCAGCGCGGCGGTGGCGGCGTGCACCGAGAGCAGGTTGTCCAGCCGCGGGCCGGCCAGCAGCTCACGGTCCCGGCCCAGGTAGGAGGCGGGCTGGACGTCGTGGGTCATGAGGTCCCAGCCGGTCACGTCGGCCGCGTCGACCCCCGCCCGCTGGGCGACGTAGCCGATCAGCGAGCCCTCGTCGACCGGGCCGAGGCCCCAGATCGGCGTGAGGTGGCGCTGCTTGTCCAGCTTCATGCCGTCGTTGACCTGGCGGTCCAGGTGGATGGCCAGCTGCGGCACGCGCAGCAGCGGCTCGTCCAGCTGGACCAGCCGCCGGCCGCCGTCGCGCAGGGTGAGCCGGCCGGAGAGGCCGAGGTCCCGGTCGAGCCAGGTGTTGAGCGGCACCCCTCCGTAGATCTCCACCGCGACCTGCCGCCAGCCCGCCGACCCGGTGTCGGGAATCGGCTTGACCCGCAGGTTGGGTGAGTCGGTATGGGTGCCCACCACGCGGAACGGCGTTTCCGGTCCCGCGCCGGCCGGCACGTACCAGGCGATCAGCGCGCCGCCGCGGACGACGTACCGGCCGCCGGCCACGCCGTCCCAGGAGTCCGTTTCCAGCACCTGCCGGAACCCGGCTTTCTCCAGACGCTCGGCCGCGCTCGCGACCGCGTGGTAGGGCGACGGCGAGGTGCCGAGGAAGGCGATCAGGTCATCGGTGTGCGTCCGGTCGAAGAAGGCCTGGCGGGCGGCGGTCGACATGCTGCTCCTGGGTCGAGGGAGGGCCGAGGCCGAAATGGGGGATCGGCTTCGCACCTTGAGCATATGCCCGTACACGGACATGACACTCGGAGCATCCCAACGGATGCACAACGCAGACAGAAACGTGAACTGACGGCCCGTCTCGGGGCGTCCGGCGGTGAGCGGGCGTCCGCGGACACACCGAAGGGCCCGGTCGGCGGGACCGGGCCCTTCGGTGTGAGGGTGGGGTCAGGCGGTCAGAGAGGTGTCACGCGCGGCGTGCCCGGGGACGGGCGGCGGCGGGAGACGGGTGGCGTCAGAACGCCTCCTCCGCCAGCTCCATGATCTCGTTGTCGATGCCCTCGGCGATCAGGCGCTGCGGGGCGACGGTCGGCAGCACGTTGCGGGCGAAGAAGCGGGCGGCCGCGACCTTGCCCTGGTAGAACGGCACGTCCTTCTCGGAGGCGCCGGCCTCCAGCTTGGCCAGGGCCACCGCGGCCTGGCGCAGCAGCAGCCAGCCGACCACGACGTCGCCGGAGACCATCAGCAGGCGGGTGGTGTTCAGGCCCACCTTGTACATGTTCTTGACGTCCTGCTCGACCGAGGAGAGGTCGGCGAGCAGCTTGCCGACGATGGCCTCCAGGTCGCCGGCGGCCTTGGCGAGCAGCTCGCGCTCGGCGGCCAGGGCGTCGCCGCCCGCGGCGGAGCCGAGGAACTTCTGGATCTGCTCGGACAGGGCGGTGAGCGCCTGGCCGCCGTCCTTGACGATCTTGCGGAAGAAGAAGTCCTGGCCCTGGATGGCCGTGGTGCCCTCGTAGAGGGTGTCGATCTTGGCGTCCCGGATGTACTGCTCGATCGGGTACTCCTGCAGGTAGCCGGAGCCACCGAAGGTCTGCAGGGACTGGGCGAGCTGCTCGTAGGACTTCTCCGAGCCGTAGCCCTTGACGATCGGCAGGAGCAGGTCGTTGAGGCGCTCGGCGGCCTCGTCGTGCTCGCCGCGCAGCTTGGCGGCCGTCATGTCGTCCTGGACGGAGGCGGTGAACAGCACCAGGGCGCGCATGCCCTCGGCGTACGCCTTCTGGGTCAGCAGCGAGCGGCGCACGTCCGGGTGGTGGGTGATGGTGACGCGCGGGGCGGTCTTGTCCAGGAACTGCGAGATGTCGGCGCCCTGCACGCGCTCCTTGGCGTACTCCAGCGCGTTCAGGTAGCCGGTGGAGAGGGTGGCGATGGCCTTCGTGCCGACCATCATCCGGGCGAACTCGATGATCTTGAACATCTGACGGATGCCGTCGACCTTCTCGCCGAGCAGCCAGCCCTTGGCCGGGTGCTTGGCGCCGAAGGTCATCTCGCAGGTGTTCGAGGCCTTCAGGCCCATCTTGTGCTCGACGTTGGTGGCGTAGACGCCGTTGCGCTCGCCCAGCTCGCCGGTCTCCCAGTCGAAGTCGAACTTGGGGACGACGAACAGGCCCAGGCCCTTGGTGCCCGGCTTGCCGCCCTCGGGGCGGGCCAGCACCAGGTGGATGATGTTCTCGGACATGTCGTGCTCGCCCGAGGTGATGAAGCGCTTGACGCCCTCGATGTGCCAGGAGCCGTCCTCCTGCCGGATGGCCTTGGTGCGGCCGGCGCCGACGTCCGAACCGGCGTCCGGCTCGGTGAGGACCATGGTGGAGCCCCACAGGCGGTCGGTCATCCGCTTGGCGATCTCGAGCTGCTCCTCGGTGCCCTCCTCGGCGATGACGCCGGCGAAGGCCGGGCCGGAGGAGTACATCCAGATGGCCGGGTTGGAGCCGAGGATCTGCTCCGCGAAGGCCCAGATCAGCGAGTTCGGGGTGACCTGGCCACCGATCGACTCCGGGATGCCCAGGCGCCACCACTCGGCGTCCATGAAGGTCTGGTAGCTCTTCTTGAAGGTCGCCGGGATCGGCGCGGTGTTGGTCTCCGGGTCGAAGACCGGGGGGTTGCGGTCGGTGTCGGTGAAGGACGCGGCGAGGTCGTTCTCGGCGAGGCGTGCGATCTCGCTCAGGATGTTCTTCGCGGTCTCGACGTCCATCTCCGCGAACGGTCCGGTGCCGTACACCTGCTCGCGACCGAACACCTCGAAGAGGTTGAACTCCACGTCCCGCAGGTTGGACTTGTAGTGACCCATGGCCGTTATCTCCGGTTCGTCGCTTGCGGGACACCTCCGCGTTCGGGCGCCCGTACCCACCAGTAGGCCTCATGATGCTACCCAGCGGTAACTTGTTTCAAGCCCCCGTCGGCGAATCCTCCGCGGATTCCGGTATGAACGTGGTCACGTCCCACAAGGCGGGACGGCCCGCTCTTGTCAGGATCGGCGCCCGCGCGGCGGCCCGCGCTCCCGATAGCCTGTCCGTGTGTACGGCTATGACCAGAACGCGTACCCGGGCGATCCCTACCAGCAGGCGGGGCCGCAGCCGGGCATGAACGGCATGCCCGGCCCCGGCCCGTACGGCGAGCAGCCGCCGAGCGCGCAGCAGTCCCTCTACCCGGAGCCCTCGCCGCCGTCCCTGGCGGACGCGGTCAGGGCCTTCACCACCGGCTCGATGGCGGTGGAGGACTTCCAGGCCATCTTCATCACCTCCAAGGTGCACTGCCCGCGCGGCGACCGGCCGGGCTTCCTGGCCCTGCACAACACGCCGACGCCGGTCATCCCGATGTTCAGCTCGCTGAAGGAACTGCGCCGGTACGCCGGCAAGGACTCCAAGCACTTCACCGTCACCGGCGCCGAGGTCCTCGACCTGCTGCCGACCGGCTACGGCTTCGCACTGGACATGGAGGGCGAGCACCGGATGGTGTTCGACGCCAAGGCGGTCGAGCAGATGGTCGACTTCACCATGCGCCGGATGTACGGCTGACGGAGGATGGACGGGGGCCCGGCGGGCACCCCGTCCACGGGTCCACCGGTCGCACGCACGTTTGGTTCAATTTTCAACTTGCTTCTTGTTGAGCATTGAACTAATCTCGTGGACACAGGCCAGAGGAACATCCCCCGAAGGAGGCCGACATGCCCGCCGTGACCGTCGAGAACCCGCTGACCCTCCCCCGCGTCGCCACCCCGGACCCCGCCGCCTCGGCCGCCCGGCCGGTCCTCACCGTCGCGACCGCCCCCGAGGGCTTCGAAGGCGAGGGCTTCCCCGTCCGCCGCGCCTTCGCCAAGATCAACCAGAAGTACCTCGACCCGTTCATCATGATGGACCAGATGGGCGAGGTGGACTACGCGGCCGGCGAGCCGAAGGGAACCCCCTGGCACCCGCACCGCGGCTTCGAGACGGTCACGTACATCATCGACGGCACGTTCATCCACCAGGACTCGCACGGCGGCGGCGGCACCATCACCGACGGCGACACCCAGTGGATGACCGCCGGCTCGGGCCTGCTGCACATCGAGACCCCGCCGGAGTCGCTGGTGAGGTCGGGCGGCCTGTTCCACGGCCTCCAGCTGTGGGTGAACCTGCCCGCCTCGGACAAGATGATCGCCCCCAAGTACCAGGACATCCGCGGCGGCAGCGTCAAGCTGCTCAGCACCGGGGACGGCGGCGCGCTGCTGCGCGTCATCGCCGGCGAGCTGGACGGCCACCAGGGCCCGGGCACCACCTTCACCCCGATCACCATGATCCACGCCTCGGTCAGCCCCGGCGCCCAGATCACCCTGCCCTGGCGCTCCGACTTCAACGCCCTCGCCTACGGCCTCGCCGGCAACGGCTCGGCCGGCACCGAGCACCGCCCCTTCCACCGGGGCCAGGCCGTCGTCTTCGGCGACGGCGACTCCCTCACCATCCGCGCCGACGAGAAGCAGGACTCCCGCGACAACAACTTCGAGGTCGTCCTCCTCGGCGGCCTGCCGATCCGCGAGCCCGTCGCCCACTACGGCCCGTTCGTCATGAACAGCCACCGCGAACTCCAGCAGGCCATGGAGGACTTCCACGCCGGCCGCCTCGGCACCATCCCCGCCGACGGCCACTGATCCCCACCCGGCCGCACCCGCGCCGCCCTCCGGCGCTCCGCGCAGCGACGACGCCCCGGCCCTCCCCGTCCGTCCTGGAGACAGGCGTAGAGGGCCGGGGCGTCGTCGTACGTCGTGCCGCGCGGCCAGCGCTCGCAGGCGGCGTCCGCCCGCTCCACCGCCCGCACCCGGGCGGTCAGCCCGGCCGGGCCGGACTCCGCGAGCAGCCGCAGCGCGTCGCCCCAACTGCCCGGGCCGGAGCGCTCGGTGAACCGCGCGGCGCCGTCCGACAGGGCGGCCACCGCGCGCAGCCCGGCCGGCGGGACGAAGCCGGTCTCGGCGTGCCCGGCCGCCCGCGGGCCGGCGGCGGCGATCCACGGGCCGCGGCCGGAGTTGCGGGCCGCCCGGACCGCCGGCGCGTACCGCAGGTGCAGCGCGGCGCGCTCGGCGCGGCCGGGCACGGTCGCCCGCACCTGCCGGCGCGGCGCCTCCCCGCCCGGGAAGCGCCGGCTGTCGCCGATCGCCCGGGGCGGGCCCTCGGCCGGCTCCGGCACCGGCAGCGAGTCGCCGGGCACCAGGTACTCCAGCGCCGACCCGTGCCGGCGGGCCGCGACCACCGTCGCGGCCGGTGTGTCGGGGTGGGCGAGGTCGCAGCGCCCGCCGTGCAGGGCGGCCGTCTCGGCGATCGCGTCGGCCAGGCACCCGGCGATCGAGCGGTCCGCGCGGTCGGTGAGCCGGGCCGGCCGGTGCACCCCGCGTCTGCGGACGTACCAGACGGTGCCGTGGCGGCAGCCGGACTCCGGACCGGCCGGCGTGCTCGACCCGTCGAGCAGCACCGGCGCCTCGGAGGTGGATCCCGAGAGTGTGCGCGCCGGGTGCGGCGCACGCCCAGCCCCGTGCACGCGCCGCGCCGCCCGCCCGGTGGCAGGGCGGGGGATCCGGCCCTACCGTCGGAGCACGAGCGGACGTTTCGGACGAAGGCGAGGAACGGGATGTTCTGGCAGTTCATCGTGGTGACGGTCGCCTCGTTCGGCTTCCCGACCGCCGCGCTGCTCTTCTTCATCGGCGGGCCCCGCTTCCCCGACGAGCGGCGCGAGGACCGGTAGACGGCGCGCGGCGGGGCGGGCGGTTCAGCGCGCCGCGACCGCCCAGGCCGTGTCGCGGCCCAGCAGGGCGAGCGCGCGCCCGAACGGCCCGGCCTCCCCGTCCACCGCCCGGACGGCGGCGAAGGCCCGCCCCGGCGCCCGGTCCGGGGCGGCGGCCGGCACGGCCCCGGCCACCGCGAGCAGCGCCTCGGCGAGCGGCGGTTCGCCCTCCACGGCGGCCACCAGCCGGTCCGGCGGGCCCAGCGCGACCGCCACGTCCCAGGCGTGCACCAGGGTGTCCAGCAGGTGGAAGCCGACCGCGCGCTCGAACGGGACCGGAGCGCCGTCGCGGACCTCCGGCAGCCGGAGCGGGGCGGGCCGCGGCGCGGCGGCGGCGAGGGCGAAGGCGGCGGTCAGCCGCGCGGCCGAGTGCCGGAAGGCCCCGCCCGGATCACCGTGCACCGGATCACCGTGCACCGGGACGCCGTGCACCGGGACGCCGTGCCAGAGCGCGGGGTCCGGCCCGGCCCCGGCGGCGGCCGCGGCGAAGCCCCGGTGCAGGCCGACCATGTGCTCCACCAGGTGCCGCAGCGACCAGCCGGCGCAGGGCGTCGGCAGCACCAGCTGCTCCGGCTGCACGGTGTCCACCACGGCGGCGGCCAACTCCAGGGAGCGGGTGTGCAGTTCGAGCAGGCTCATGCCGCGCCCAGCTCCGTCGCGGGATCCGCCGCCGCCGCGCCGGCCTCCGGCGCCCCTGCCTGCGAAACCCCGGCCTCCGGTGCCCCGGCCGCCGCCGTCCCGGCGGAGAGGAAGCCGATCACGTTGTCGATCACGGTCGGCTCGGTCAGGATCCGCCGGTGGCCCAGCCCCCGGGTGGCCAGCAGCTCCAGCCGGTCCCCGTACGCGGCCCGCAGCCGCCGGGCCTGGGCGAACGGGACGACGTCGTCGTCCTCGTCGTGCGCCACCAGGATCGGCACATCGATCTCCTCGGGAGCGCGGGCGGCGTCGAAGTGCGTCCGCACGTCGCAGACCCCGGGGAACATCGCGCCGCTCTCCGCCCGGCGCCGCAACTCCCGTTCCACGGTGGCGTTGAGGCCGAGCACCGCGCAGAACCCGGCGGGCAGCCAGGACACCTCGGCGACGCCGGCCACGGCGACCAGCCGCCCGGCCCGCAGCCCCTCGCGCAGCGCCAGGAAGGCGGCGTTGACGCCCAGCGAGTGGGCGATCACCGCCTCGAAGGCGCCGTACTCCCGCTGGAGCCGCAGGGCGATGGCGCGGTGGTCCAGCACCGTGGCGGTCCGGCCGCCGGAGTCGCCGTGCCCGGGGGCGTCGTAGCCGACGGCGCTCAGGCCGAGCGCGCGCAGCCGGGGCACGAAGTCCGCGAACCGGGAGGCCCGGGACTGCCAGCCGTGCATCAGCAGGACGGGCCGGCTGCCGTCGCCCCAGCGGTGGACGACCACCGGCACGCCGCCGTGGTGCAGCGTCCGGGTGACGGCCCCGGCATGCGCCTCGCGCTCGCGGGTGCGGACGCGGGCGCGCCGCAGGGGGTGGCGGTAGAGCTCGAACGCGGCCCGGCCGGCGAGGCCGGGGGCGACCAGCGCGGTGGCGTTCAGGGTGGTGCGGATCAGTGCGACGGCCGGGTCCATGCGGAACTCCCTGTGGATGCCGAGGGGCAAGAGCCGAACTGGGCGGGATATTAGCACGATCGTTCGTGCTTTTTTATGTCCAGTACCGCCCGCCCGTTACCCTGGCCGCACGGACAGGGGCCGGAGAACTGGGGTGAGCGGTGGCCGGATCGAGCAGGTCGAGCACGGCGGGCAGGTCGGGCGCGTCCAGGACGGACGGACGGGTGCTGCGCGGCGAGGAGACCCGCCGGACGGTCCTGCGCCGCGCCGTGGAGATCGCCTCCGTCGAGGGCCTGGACGCCCTGTCGATCGGGCGGCTCGCCACCGACCTCGGGCTCAGCAAGAGCGGGGTCTTCGCCGGCTTCGGCTCCAAGGAGGAGCTCCAGCTCGCCACCATCCGGGCGGCCCGGCGGATCTTCTCCGACGCGGTGCTCGACCCGATCGCCGCCGAGCCCCCCGGGCTTCGCAAGCTCCGCCTGCTCTGCGAGTCCTGGCTGGCCTACTCGCGCGCCCGGATCTTCCCCGGCGGCTGCTTCTTCTACGAGGTCAACGCCGAGTACGACGCCCGCCCCGGCCCGCTGCGCGACGCCCTCGCGGCCAACTGGCGGGAGTGGCACGCCACCGTCCTCGGCCTGCTGGCCGGGGCCCGCGACACCGGCGAACTGCGCGCCGACGCCGACCTGGAGGACATCGCGTTCACCCTGATCGCCGTCCTGGAGAACGCCAACCCGCAGGCCCTGCTGTTCGACGACCACACGCCGTACGAGCGCGCCCACCGCGCCGCGCTGCGCCGGCTGCGCGCGGACGCCGCCGATCCGGACACCCCCGCGCTGCGGGCGGACTGAGCCCGCGGCGCCCGGACGGCGCTCAGGCCGCGTCCAGCACCCGCTCCAGGACAGCCGCCCGGGCCAGCAGCAGCTCGTCCGCACCGGCCTCGCCGACCACCTGGAGGCCCAGCGGCAGGCCCCGCGCCGTCACCCCGGCGGGCAGGCTCAGCGCGGGCAGTCCCGCACAGCTCCACGGCAGCGACATCACGGCGCTGCCGGTGCTGTCCAGCCCCAGCGGGGCCGGACCGGTCGCCGAGGGGGCCAGCAGCAGGTCCACCCCGGCCCGCCGGCGCTGCTCGGCGAGCCGCTCCCGGAAGGCCGCGAGGGCGCGCAGCGCCGCCCGGTAGGAGGCCCGGTCGACGCTCCGGCCGTGCCGGATGCCCGCCACCGTCTCCGGCCGGTACAGGGCGCCGAAGCGGTCGAACCACTCGGCGTGGGAGGCCGCCATCTCGAACCGGTTGACCGTCCGCACCTGCCGCTCCAGCTCGCCGAAGTCCGGCAGCAGATCGACCTGGCGAACCGTCAGGCCCCGGGTGGACAGCAGCTCCAGCTGCCGGCGGAAGGCCCGCAGCGCCTCCGGCTCGACCCGCTCCAGGTACGGGCCGACCGGGACGCCGAGCACCGGCACGTCGTCGTCCCCGCCCCGCGGCAGCCCGCGCCCGGCGTCCCAGTCGTCGCAGAGCAGCGCGGCGGCCAGCGCGGCGCCCGCCAGGTCGGCGGTGAACAGGCCCGGGGTGTCGTAGCTCGGCGCGTTCGGGATCACGCCCGCCGCCGGGATCCGGCCGTGCGTCGGCCGGAAGCCCACCACCCCGCAGTAGGCCGCCGGGCGCACCACCGAGCCGATCGTCTGGGTGCCGATCGCGAGCGGCACCAGCCCGGCCGCGACCGCCGCCGCCGAACCGCTGCTGGAGCCGCCCGGGGTGTGGCCGCAGTGGTGCGGATTGCGGGTCGGTCCGGGGGCGCTGCCCGCGAACTCGGCGGTCACCGTCTTGCCCGCCACCAGCGCGCCGGCCGCCCGCAGCCGGTCCACCACGGCGGCCTGCGGCCCGGCCAGCACGCCCGGCGGCAGCGCCGAACCGGCGTGCGTGGGCAGGCCGTCCACGTGCACGATGTCCTTGACCCCGACGGCCACCCCGTACAGCGGCGGCGCCCGGTCGGGATCGGGGTGGCGGGCGGCGAGCGCCCGGGCCTCGGCGTGCAGCCGGTCGGCGCGGCCGGGCTCCGGCACGAAGGCGTGGATCAGCGGGTCCACCTGCTCGATCCGGGCGCAGAGCCGGTCGACGTGGACGGCCAGGGCGGGTACGCCCGCGCGCAGCGCGGCGGCCTCACGGGTCAACGACCGCGGCCGGACCGGGGATTCCTCCATGGCGACCACGGTAGCCCCCGGCCCCGCGGGCCCGGTCCACCGCATCACCGGTGGCGGGCGTTCACCCCGTCGGCCAGGCGGTCTCGCGCTGTTCGCCGGGCGGGCGCGGCCGGTGCTCCTCGGCCAGCCAGGGGGCCTCGCGCAGCAGGTAGGCCCCGCAGGTGTGGCAGCAGAGTTCGGGGGTTCGCCCCCAGTCCACCGCCTCCCGGGCGGGCGCGCGGGCGTCCAGCTCCCGGCCGCACATCGCCACGCTCCCGCCGCCGCGGACCAGGTGCCACAGCCGCACCCCGGCGGAGGCGCCGCCGGCACCGTACTCGGCACGCATCTGGTGCATCATCCCCCCATCGTCCGGCGGCCCGCCGGGCCCGGCAACCGGAAGGCCGGGCCCGGGGGCGCTCAGACCAGGGCGCCCCAGAGCCGCAGCCGGGCGATCCCGCCGTCCGGGAAGACGTCCAGCCGGACGTGGGTGGCCGGGCGCGGCGCGCCGATCACCAGGCGGTGCACGGCGTCCGGCTGCAGCCGGGTGCGCGGCACCAGTTCGAACCACTCCCCGGGGTCCGCGCCGTGCTCGTCCCGGCCGGACAGCGCCGCCCAGCCGGCCGCGTTGCCCACGTAGTAGCCGGTGTCGATCTCCACCGCCCGGACCGCGCCCCGACCGGCCAGCCGCAGCCGGACCCAGTCGTGGCCCGCGTCCCGGCGCCGGCGGTTCTCCCAACCGTCTCCCATCGCACGGGACTTGCCGGGAAGCACGAGGCCGACCGGAGAGGAGTAGAAGCGGTCCGAGGTGTCCTCGACGGCGCCGCCGTTCTCGGCCGCGGCCAGGTCGAAGGTGCCGAGCGCGGCCAGCCAGGCCTGGTCCGGGCGGGCCTCGCCGTGCACCCGGAAGCGCGCGATGCCGCCGTCGGGGTACTGGCGCAGCCGCAGATGGGTGACGCGGCGGCGGTCGGCGACGGCGAAGCCGTTGGCGGCGTGGCCGCGCACCGGTGAGCGGGGGACCAGCGGGTGCCAGACCGTCCCCGCGGCCAGCAGCTCCTCCGGGCCCGGGGTGC
The DNA here is from genome assembly GCF_040298605.1 of Kitasatospora sp. NPDC001527. NCBI lineage: Bacteria > Bacillati > Actinomycetota > Actinomycetes > Kitasatosporales > Streptomycetaceae > Kitasatospora > Kitasatospora sp. NPDC001527. The sequence continues at coordinate 215,360 of NZ_JBEPAM010000003.1, forward strand.
CGGGGAGTTCGGCGCCCTCGACGCTGATCCGCTGCGGGTGGTTGCCCCGGAAGTGGGCGGTGTCGACGACCACGCCGTGCACGACGCCCGGCACGCCCAGGCGGACCAGGGCCCAGTCGTGGTCACCGTCGGCCGGGTGCGGGCGGTCGGCGGCGGCGCCCCGGCGCCGCCGGGTCTCCCAACCGTCCATGAGCTGCCCCTTGTTGCCGAAGGTGTGCGGGCGGAACTCGGCGCGCCGGGGCAGCAGGAGGTTCTCCCGCTCGGCGAACAGCTCGTCGTTGGCGGCGACGACGGCGCCGCCCAGCCGGCGGTCGGCGAGGTCGACCAGGGCGGTGAACGGGAAGTCGGCGGCGCGGTAGTCCGCGTACGGGTCGCCGCCCCCGTACGGCGGGGCGCCGGCGTCGGACACCCGAGCGGGGTTCGGGCTGGAGTTCGCTTCGGTGGTCATGCCCGTCACCCTCGCGCCGGGCGGCCGGCCGGGTCCATCGCGAAGAACCGGGCAAACCGTTCAGCCGGCCTGAACGGTGCGGGCCACCGCCGCCAGTTCGGCCAGTACCCGGCGCAGCGGCGGCGTGCGCTCCGTCCCGGCCCGTACCGCCGCCACCACCCGCCGGACCGGCAGGTCCGCCGGCAGCGCCCGGACCACCGCTCCGGCGCACCGCCCGGCCGAGGCCAGCCGGGGCACCAGCGCCACCCCGAGACCGGCCGCCACCATGGCCAGGATCGCCGTCCAGTCGGCGGCGGTGTGCGCCCGCTCCGGTACGAACCCGGCCTCGGCGCAGGCCTCCCGGGTGATCTCCCGCCACGGCCCGGCCGCGCCGTAGATCCACGGCTCGCGCGCGAGGTCCGCCAGCCGCAGCCCCGGCGCCCCGGCCAGCGGGTGCCCGGGCGGCAGCGCGACGTCCAGCGGGTCGCTGAGCAGGTGCGTCCCGACGATGCCGGGGCCCCGGCCGAACGCGCCGACGGACAGCGACAGCGCCAGGTCGACGTCCCCCGCCGCCAGCAGCCGGAGCGTCCCGTCGGCCTCCGCCTCCACCACCCGCACCGCCAACTGCGGTGCGGCCACGCGCAATCGGGCCACCGCGGGGACGAGCAGCCCGCTGATCGCGGTGGGGAAGGCGCCCACCCGGACCTCGCCGGCCTCGCCGTGCAGATAGCCCGCCAGCTCGGCTTCGGCCCGCTCCAACTGTCCGAAAACCACCGCCGCGTGACGCAGCACCAACCGGGCCGCCGGGGTCAGCCGCACCCGCCGGCCGTACGGCTCCAGCATCGGCGCGCCCACCTGCCGGGCCAGCGCCGAGATCTGCTGGGAGACCGCCGACGGCGAGAGATGGAGCCGTTCGGCCGCCGCCGTCACCGTCCCGCACTCGTCGACCGCGCGCAGCACCCGCAGCCGCCGCAGGTCCCAGTCGCCCACCGCACCCGCCGCACCCATCGGGCCAGGGTAGGGCGTCCGGGGGCGCGATCCGGCCACCCCGGGGGAGACCCTTCGCCCACGTCCCGGTAGGGTGCCGCTCCTGCGACGCCACCGGACTTTCGGATCCGGTCGCCAAGTCGCCCATATTCGGACAGACTTCATCACAATACGCTGGAGCCAAAACCTTGCGCTCTTCCCGCCTCCTGGCCGCGTCCACGCTGCTCGCGCTGTCCCTCGGCGCGACCGCGGGCACGGCCACCGCCGGCGCCGCCGCCGTCTCGCCCACGCCGACCCCGCCGGCCACCGCGACCGCCGAGCCGAGCACCACGCCGACCCCGACCGGCACCCCGAGCGCCACCCCGACCGGCACCCCCTCGGCCACCGCCTCGACCACCGCCTCACCGTCGGCGAGCACCTCCCCGAGCGCCACCGCCAAGCCCTCGGCGACGCCCACCGGCCGGCCCTCCGTCCCGACGACCGCGCCGGGCTTCGCCTGCTCGGGCGGCGTGTACCAGGGCTACGACTGGCTCAAGGCCACCGGCACCGGGCTGTGGAACCGCACCCTCACCCCGGGCGAGACCCAGGAGACGTCCGTGAGCTGGGAGAACCTCAGCGGCGTCGACCTGCCGAAGTTCCACACCTACCTCTACCTGGCCGCGAACGAGCGGGAGGACGGCGTTGGCGGGTACGACTGGAGCAAGGACTACTTCGCAGTCCAGTTCCGCGCCCCCGGCCAGGACTGGAAGCCGGTCCAGTTGAACGACCACTCCGCCGACACGGGCACCTACCGGCTCGGCAAGGGCGAAAAGCTCACCCTCCAGTTCCGCATCACGCCCACCGACAAGGCGCCGCTCGGCGAGTTCGGCGGCAACTTCGGCGGCGGCGACACCGCCATGCCCAACACCACGCTGCCGCACCCGGCCCGGCCCGACAAGAACGGCTGTACGCAGTACATCAACTACTACGAGGGCGCGTTCAAGCTGATCAGGGCCGGCGCCACCGGCACCGCGTCCGCCGCCGCCAAGCCCATGAATCCGGCCTCCGCCTCGCCGACCGCGGTGAGCGGCCCGCACCTGGCCGAGACCGGCTCCAGCTCCACCACCCTGCCGATCGCCGTCGGCGGTGCCGTGGTGCTCGCGGCCGGCGCCGGGACGCTGCTCGCGCTGCGCCGCCGCAAGGCCGGCGCGCACGGCTGATCGCGGACCGGAAAAAGTGCGGGGGATACGCACAACCGTTCGCATCCCCCGCACGTCCACCTAACGAAGCACTGACCTACCGTCACCACCAACGACCGCCGGAGACCTGTATCGTGCGCACCTCCCGCCTCACCGCCGCAGCCGCCGTGCTGCTGCTCACCACCGGCGCGTCGATCGCCGGCACCACCGGCGCCTTCGCCGCCGACGTCACGCCGAGTGCCGCGGCCACCGCGACGGCCGAGCCCACCGCGACCGCCGACTCCACCGCGACCCCGACCGCCGAACCCACCGCCACCGCCACCGCCGGACCCACCGCGACCCCGACCGCCGAACCCACCGCCACGGCGACGGCGACGCCGTCGGCCACCGCCACGCCGACACCGACCGGCACCCCGTCGGCCACGTCCACCCCCACCTCGACCGTACCGACCCCGATCCCGCCGTACGGCTGCCTCGGCATCTCGCAGTCCCCGATGCCCGTCACCGGCAGCGGCCCGGCCGGCGGCCTGGTCGTCGCCGGCGGCGCCCCGCAGGACTTCACCGTGGTGTTCGAGAACATCAGCACCACGAAGGTCCAGAAGCTCCTCGTCAACGCCTGGCTCGCCGCGCCGATGGGCCCCGACGCTCCCGGAGTGCAGGCCCGCGTGGGCGACTCCGACTGGCAGACCGTCTTCTACGGCGGCCACCCGACGGCCCTCGGCTCCTTCCCGGTCGAGCGCGGCGCGAAGCTCACCGTGAAGCTCCGGGTGACCGCCGGCGCGAAGACCCCGCTCGGTTCCTACGGCTTCACCCTCAGCGGCCAGTCCGAGATCCTTCCGCCCGGCTCGGCCCAGGCCTACAAGTACGACTGCCCCCAGCTCAACGGCTCGTACACGGGCAGTGTCAAGGTCACCGACAAGGCGCCGGCCACCACCGCGCCCCCGGCCACCGGCGAGCCCTCGCCCACCGCCACGCCCACCGCGACCGGCTCCCCGAGCGCCTCGGCCTCGCCGTCGCCGTCCCGGACCGCCGGCACCACCGGCACGGGCACCACCCGGAACTCCGGCGGCACCACCGGCGGCCGCCTCGCCGAGACCGGCGCGAGCTCCAGCACCGCCCCGCTCGCCGTCACCGGCGGCGTCGCCGTCCTGCTCGGCGCCGGCGCGGTCGTGATCGCCCGCCGCCGCAAGGCCGCCGCCCGCGGCTGAGCCATCGCCCCGTCCCGCCCGCGCGCACCGCCGCCCGGGCGGGACGCCGCGTTCCGGGCCCGCACCACGGCGCCCGGGGCTACGAGGCCCGGGGCAGCAGGGCGTCGTCCTGCCACTTGAGGATCTTGTCGAAGCTGACGATCGCGCCGCGCAGCGGATGGTTGCGCAGCCGGACGTGGTCGGTGAGGGCGTGGATGAGGAAGAGGCCGCGGCCGGACTCGGCGGTGAGGTCCGGGAGGGCGTCGAGGTCCAGCGGCCGCAGCAGGGGCAGCGGCGCCGGCTCGGCGCCCGGCGGCAGGACGTGGGTGTCGTACGGGCGGCCGTCGCGGCGCGGGCGGTGCGCGGTGAGCAGCGGCCCGGGGACGGTGGGCCGCCCGCGCCGTGCGCGGGGGCGGGGCTGCGGACGGCCGGCCGGACGGGCCGGCGGGGCCGGGGCGGGGGCCGGACGGCGGGCCGCCGGGGCGGCGGGGCCGGGCAGGCCGGGGCCCGAGTCGGTCACCTCGATCCGCAGCAGGTCCCCGCTGATCGACGCGGTGACCTGGTAGCCGTCGTCGGGCCCACCGCCCGCGCCGTGCTCGACGGCGTTGGCGCAGGCCTCGCTGAGGGCGACGCCGAGGTCGTGGGCGATCTGCGGGTCGACACCGGCGGTCGCCATCGCGCCCAGCAGTATGCGGCGGGCCAACGGCACGCTGGCCGGGTCGCGCTTGAGGTGCAGAGTCCACCAGATGTCCACGGGAGGTCCCTCCTGGCTGCGGCTCCACATATAACGAGGTATCTCCGGACGGTGCGCAGGTGAACCGTGCCGGGGGTGCGCCACCACCCGTTCGGCGGATGGACGGGGGGACGGGCATGTGCCGGGCGGCGCATGTCCGGGGTGGTGCGCGGGGCCGATCGGGGCATTCGTCGGGATTTCCCACCCTGCCGGTCCGGCGGGTGTGCGCGATGAGATGATGGCCCGGCCATGACTGCCCCAGCCGCCGCCCCGCACCCGGGCGCCCCCGCACCGGACGCGCCGGTGGGGGCCGCCGCCTGGGACCTGCGGCTTGCCCGGGCGGTCCCGTTCGCCCTGGTGTGCACGCTGATCGCGGCCGCCGGGCACGCGCTGGCGGGCGGCGGGGACGTCGCCCTTCCCGCACTCGCGACCGGGTTCGCCGCCGTCCTGGTGCTCGCCGCCGCCTTCGGCGCGCGGGAGCGCTCGCTCGGCGCGATCGCCGGGGCGCTGGCGGCGGGCCAGTTCGGGCTGCACTGCCTCTTCCACTCCTTCGGCGGCCACGCGGCCGCCGGCGCGGCCGGCGCGCACCACGGCGGTCCGCTGGGCTCCGGCCCGCTGACCCTGCCGCAGGTGGCCGGCCGGCTGGTCTGCAACGAGGCCCGGCCCGGCACCCTGATCGGACTGCCCGGCAGTCCGACCGCCGAGCAACTGGTCGCCGGCGCGGGGCTGGACCCGCAGGCCTACGCGGCCGCGCCCTGGTGGCAGGGCGGGGTGCTCGGGATGACGCCGACGATGCTGGCGGCCCACCTGGCCGCGGCCCTGGTGGCCGGCTGGTGGCTGCGGCGCGGCGAGGCGGCGCTCTGGCGGCTGGTGCGGATCGCCGCGTCGACCGCGCGCGCCCGCGGCCAGGCGCCGCTGCGCACCGCCTGCGCGCTGGCCGCGGTGCTGCTGCGCGGCCTGTTCGGCCTGCCCGCCGGCCCGGTGCGCCGGTCCGGCGGCCGCGGCGGGGACGACCCGCTGCCGGCCGGTGCCGCGCTGCGGCACAGCGTGGTGCGGCGCGGTCCGCCGCTCGGGGCGCTCGCGTACTGACCCGCGCCCGCCACGCCCCGGTGTCCCCCACCGGCGGTGGCCCGACGGACGGGTGTACGCGGCAGCAGCGCCGTACCCGCCGACTCGCGCGGTCCTGCGGCCTCCCCCACGTCCTCCCCGCCGCGCGGCCCCGCCGCGGCACGGATCCTCCCGTGCCCGGGAGCGGGCCTGCCCGCCGAGCCTCCGAACGGAGACACCAACCCCATGCGTTCCCTCTCCCCCCGCCGTACCGCCGCCGTCGCCCTCGCCGCAGCCGCCGCCGTGGTGGCGCTGGCCGGCCCCGCCTCCGCGCACGTCAGCGTGAACCCGGGCAGCGCCGAGCAGGGCGGCTACACCGCCGTCGACTTCCGGGTCCCGAACGAGAACGACACCGCCGGCACCGTGAAGCTGGAGGTCAACCTCCCGCTGGACCACCCGCTGGCCTCGGTGCGCACCCAGCCGCTGCCGGGCTGGACCGCCACCGTCGAGAAGGCCAAGCTGGACAAGCCGATCAAGGTGCACGGCAACGACGTCAACGAGGCCGTCTCCAAGATCACCTGGACCGCCGACGCCGGGGTGAAGATCGCCCCCGGCCAGTTCCAGGAGTTCCGCGTCTCGCTCGGCCCGCTGCCGACCGACACCGACACCATGGTCTTCAAGGCGCTGCAGAGCTACGACAACGGCGACATCGTCCGCTGGATCGACGAGGCCAAGGACGGCCAGCCGGAGCCCGCCAAGCCCGCTCCGGTGCTGAAGCTGACCAAGGCCACCTCCGCCGACGGCCACGGCGTGTCCGCCACCGCCTCCCCGTCGGCCGCCGCCGGCGGGCACGGCGACGCCGCCAAGGCCGAGGCCGCCTCCGACGACAAGGCCAGTGACTCCACCGCCCGGGTGCTCGGCGTCGTCGGCATCGTGGTCGGCGTGATCGGCACCGCCGTCGGCCTCCTCGGCCTGCGCCGCAAGAGCGGCGGCTCGGCCTCCTGACCCCCGCACCGGCGGGGGCCGCGCCCGGCACCCGCCGCGCCGCGCCCGCGTTCCGGGCGCGGCCCCCGCCGGTGATCCACCGCACACGATCGGACCTCTCCCATGCCCCGCTCCGCCCGTACCGCCCGCACCGCCCGTCCGGCCCGGCTGGCCGGCGCCACCGCCGTCGCGCTGGCCGCCGCGCTCGCCCTGACCGCCTGCGGCTCCGACGGCGGCGGTTCCGCCTCGCCCGCCAAGGTCGTCCAGCAGAAGTCGGACTCGCCCTACGAGGGCACCGTGCTCGGCAAGAACTTCGAGAAGCCGGACCTCCAGCTGACCGACACCTCCGGCCAGCCGTACGACCTGCGCCAGAAGACCAACGGCAAGACCACCCTGCTGTTCTTCGGCTACACCAGCTGCCCGGACGTCTGCCCGACCACCATGGGCGACGTCGGCGTGGCGATGAAGAAGCTCTCCCCGGAGGAGCGGCAGAACGTCAACGTCGTGTTCGTCTCCACCGACCCGCAGCGCGACACCCCGCAGGTGCTGCGCACCTGGCTGGACTCGATGGGCAGCGACTTCATAGGCCTGACCGGTGACCTGGAGAAGGTGAAGGCCGCCGCCAAGTCGCTGGGCATCCTGATCGAGGACCCGGTCGTCAACGGGGACGGCACCGTCACCTCCACCCACGGCGCCCAGGTGCTGGCCTTCCTGCCCTCCGACGACAAGGCCCACGTGCTCTACCTGAGCGGCACCGAGGTGAAGACCTACGAGCACGACCTGCCGCTGCTCGCCAAGGGGGTCGCCGCGTGAAGGGCACCCTCGGCTTCCGCCGGACGGCACTCGCGGGGGCGGCTGTGGCGACGGCACTGGGCGCCGGCGCGTTCCTGGTCGCCTGCGGGGCAGGCGGCCAGGACGGCGCCGGCGGCCCCTCCGGCGGCGCCGCGGCGAAGCTGAGCATCGCCGACTCCTACATCCCGATGCCGCCGGCCGGCGGGATGGCGGCCGGTTACCTGACGGTGCGCAACGACGGCGGCCAGGGCGACGAGCTGCTCAAGGTCTCCAGCCCCGGCGCCTCCTCGGTGACCATGCACCGCTCCACCGCCGGCTCCATGGAGCAGGTCGAGAAGCTGGACGTCCCCGCGAACGGCACGCTGCAGCTCGCCCGCGGCGGCACCCATCTGATGATCATGGGATGGCAGAAGGCCCCCGCCCTCGGCGACGAGCTCGAACTCGATCTGACCTTCGCGCGGACCGGCACCGTCTCGGTCAAGGTACCGGTCAAGGAGCTCACCTACCGCCCCGGCCAGAGTTGAGGGACCCTCGCACCATGCTGATCGCACCGGGACTCATGGGACGGCGGATCGCCGGGCTGCTCGGCGTGCTCGGCGCCGTCCTCGCGCTGCTGCTCGCCGGCGCCGGGCCGGCCGCCGCGCACGCCGCCCTGCAGTCCACCGACCCCGCGCAGAACGCCGTCCTGCCCACCGCGCCGCCGTCCGTCACGCTGACCTTCAGCGAGGCCGTCTCGCTCTCCGCGGACTCGGTGCGGGTGCTCGACCCGGCCGGAAAGGCGGTGGACGCGGGCAGCCCCGCGCACGCCGACGGCAAGGACAACACCGCCCGCGTCGGGCTCGGCAGCGGGCTCGCCGACGGCACCTACACCGTCGCCTGGCGGGCCGTGTCGGACGACTCGCACCCGATCGGCGGGGCGTTCACCTTCTCCATCGGCGCCCCCTCGGCGACCACCGTCTCCACCACCGAGCTCCAGAGCGCCGAGGCGGACGGCCTGGTCGCCGCGCTCTACGGCACCGGCCGGGCCGTCGCCTACGGGGCCTTCGCGCTGCTCGCCGGCGCGGCCGCCTTCGTGCTGCTCTGCTGGCCGGCCGGGGCGGCCCGGCGCCCGGTGCAGCGGCTGCTGATGAGCGGCTGGGTGGCGCTGCTGGTGTCCACCGTCGCGGTGCTGATGCTGCGCGGCCCGTACGAGCGGGGCTCGGGGATCGGCAAGGCGTTCGACCTGTCGCTGGTCCGCGCCACGCTGGACGAGCGGATCGGCACCGCGCTGGCCGCCAGGCTGCTGCTGCTCGCGGCGAGCGGGGTGTTCCTGTCGCTGCTGGTCGGCCAGCTCGGACAGCAGCCGGCCGCCCGTGCCGCCGGGACCGGTACGGCCGGTACGCCCGGTGCGGCCGGGCCGGCGGAGGGCGACGCCGAGGAGGCCGAGCTGCGGGAGCTGGAGCGGCGCGCCGCCGAACGCCCGCAGCGCGATGCCCGGCTGGGCCTCGGGGTGGCCGGGCTGGTGCTGGCCGTCGCCCTCTCGGCGACCTGGGCCGGCGCCGACCACGCCTCGGTGGGCATCCAGGTCTGGCTCGCGCTGCCGCTCGGCATGCTCCACCTGGTCGCGATGGCCCTGTGGCTGGGCGGCCTGGCCGCCATGCTGGTCGGGCTGCGCGAGGGGATCGGCGCGGACGTCGCCGACCGCTTCTCGAAGATCGCCTTCGGCGCCGTCGTGGTGCTGGCCGGCACCGGCCTCTACCAGTCCTGGCGCGGCCTCGGCACCTGGGGCGCGCTGACCGGCACCGACTACGGCCGGATGCTGCTGGTGAAGACCGGCTGCGTGATCGCCATGCTCGCCGCCGCCTGGATGTCCCGCGGCCGACTGGCCCGGCTGCGGGCCACCCCGGAGGAGGCGGCCGAGGTCGTCCCGGCGGCGGTCGCCGTCGCGGCCGGTACCGGTCCGGACCGCGGAACCGTCACCGACGGGGACGCCACGGGCGGGGACGTCACCGACGGGGACGTCACGGGCACGGACTCCGACGACCCGGTCCGGCGGGCCCAGCTGGCCCGGCAGCGGGCCGCCCGGGAGAACGCCGACCGGGACCGCGGGCTCACCCCGGCCCGCGCCGCGCTGCGCCGTTCGGTGCTGATCGAGGCGGCCGTGGCGGTGGCCGTCCTGGTCGCCACCACCCTGCTCACCAACTCCCCGCCCGGGCGGGTGGCGGGCGAGGTCGGGGCCGCGGCGGCGAACGGCACCGCCCCGGCGGCGGCCGGCGGCACCGGCGGCGCGCCCGCGCCGCAGACGGTGCCGGGCCGGACCGTGGAGCTCACGCTCCCGTACGACACCAAGGGCCGCACCCCGAACGCCAAGGGCACCGCGACGGTCACCCTCAACCCGGCGGGCACCGGGTCGAATGAGGTGCACCTGAAGCTGGACGGCACGGACGGACAGCCGGTCGAGGTGCCGGAGGTGGAGCTCGCCTTCACCCTGCCGGACCGCGACCTCGGCCCGCTCACCGTCCCGCTCACCGCCGAGGGCACCGGGCGCTGGGCCGGGACGGCGCAGCTGCCGCTCACCGGGAACTGGGTGGTGTCGGTGGTCATCAGATCCTCCGACATCGACCAGACCACGGAGATCAAGCAGCTGAAGATCGGATAGGGCGGACCACCCCCATGGAGACCAGCACCGACAGCACCGGCGCCACCGACGCCACCGCCGCGCCCGGGGGCACCACCGGGGGCACCGCCCCCGCCTTCACCCGGCGGGCCCTGCTGGGCACCGCCGGGGCCGGCCTGGTGGTCGGCGCGGGCGCCGGCGCCGCCGCCGCCCTGACCGCGGAGCGGCGCGACCCGCCGGCCCCGGCCGGCGGCGCCGCGCCCGGCCCGGCCCTCGGGCTCGCCCGGGTGGACTTCCACGGCGAGCGCCAGGGCGGGATCCTCGAACCCCAGCAGGCGCGGGTCCAGCTGGCCGCCTTCGACCTGGCCGGCGGGGCCGGCCGGGACGGCCTGCGCACCCTGCTCCGGCGCTGGTCGCGCACGGCCGCCCGGATGGCCGCGGGCGAGCCGGCCGACGAGTTCGACGACCAGGTCGCCCTGGACGCCGGCCCCTGCTCGCTCACCGTCACCTTCGGCTTCGGCGCGGGCCTGTTCGACAAGACCGGCCTGGCCGACCGCCGGCCGGCCGGACTCGAACCGCTGCCCGCCTTCCCGGCCGACGCGCTGGACCCGGCGCGCGGGGACGGCGACCTGTTCGTGCAGATCGGCGCGGACGACGCGCTGGTGGCGGTGCACGCCCTGCGGGTGCTGCAGCGCCAGGCGGCCGGCACGGCGGCGCTGCGCTGGCAGATGTCCGGCTTCGCCCGGACGCCCGGCGCCACCGCCACCCCGATGACCGGGCGCAACCTGATGGGCCAGATCGACGGCACCAACAACCCGCGGCCCGGCGAGGACGGCTTCGCGGCCAAGGTGTTCGTCGCCGCCGGGGGAGAGCAGCCGGCCTGGCTGGCGGGCGGCTCGTTCCTGGTGTTCCGGCGGATCCGGATGCTGCTGGACAACTGGGAGGCGCTGCCGGTGGAGCGCCAGGAGCGGGTGATCGGACGGCGCAAGGCGGACGGCGCCCCGCTCGGCGCCCCCGCCGGCGCGGGCGAGCGGGCACCGGTGGACCTCGCGGCCCAGGGGCCGGACGGCTCGCTGGCCATCCCGGCGGACGCGCACGTCCGGGTCGCCGCACCGGCCGCCAACGGCGGGGCGGCCATGCTGCGGCGCGGGTTCTCGTACCACGACGGGCTGCTGGCCGACGGCTCGCCGGACGCCGGGCTGCTCTTCCTCGCCTTCCAGGCCGACCCGCGCACCGGGTTCACCCCCGTGCAGCGCAAGCTGGCCCGGGGCGACGGGCTCTCCCGCTTCCTGCGGCACGAGGCGAGCGGCGTGTACGCCGTCCCGCCGGGCGCGCCGCAGGGCGGGTACGTCGGGCAGACCCTGCTCGACTGACCCGCCCGGCCCGTCCGGTTGTCCACCGGTCGTCCGTCCTCCTCCCACGGATCGGAACGCGGTCACGGGAGGGGGACGAAGTGGCTAAGGTGACTTCTTTCGGCGATCCGCCGTTGTTCCCACCGGTCCCGTTCCCCTTGGAGGCGTCATGTCGGCCACCCGCTACACGTACCTCGGGCCGGCGGGCACCTTTACCGAGGCGGCCCTGCGCACCCTGCCGGAGGCGGCGACCCGGGAGCTGGTGCCGATGTCCTCGGTGCAGCTGGTGCTGGACGCGGTGCGCGCCGGCGAGGCGTCCGGCGCGTTCGTGCCGATCGAGAACTCGGTCGAGGGCGCCGTCACGGCGACCAACGACGAGCTGGCCTCCGGCGCGCCGCTGATGATCTACCGCGAGGTGCTGCTGCCGATCACCTTCGCGCTGCTGGTGCGGCCGGGCACCGCGCTGGCCGACGTGAAGACCGTCACCAGCCACCCGGTGGCCCAGGCGCAGGTCCGCCGCTGGCTGGCCGCCAACCTGCCGGACGCGCACTGGGAGTCCGCCGCCTCCAACGCGGACGGCGCCCGGCTGGTCGCCGAGGGCCGCTACGACGGGGCGTTCGCGGGCGAGTTCGCGGCGCCGATCTACGGCCTGGACCCGCTGGTCAAGGACATCGTGGACGCGCAGAGCGCGACCACCCGGTTCGTGCTGACCGGCCGGCCCGGGCGGGTCTCCTCGCCGACCGGGACGGACAAGACCTCGATGGTGGTCTGGCTGCCGGACGACCACCCGGGCGCGCTGCTGGAGCTGCTCCAGGAGTTCGCGGTGCGCGGGGTCAACCTGATGCGGATCGAGTCCCGGCCGACCGGGGAGGGGCTGGGCAACTACTGCTTCCTCATCGACTGCGAGGGGCACCTCAGCGACCGCCGGGTCGGTGAGGCCGTGATGGGGCTGAAGCGGATCTGCCCGCAGGTGCGATTCCTCGGTTCCTATCCGCGCGCCGACCGGCGGGCCTCGGAGCACCAGCGGCCCGGCACCTCGGACGCCGATTTCGGCGCGGCCGCGGACTGGCTCTCCCGCTGCCTCGACGGGCGCGGGGACATCTGAGTCCACCCGGGCAGCCGGAGGCCCGGACAGCCGGGCGCCCGGCCGGACATCCGGACTCCGGGCACCCGGGCACCCGGGCACCCGGGCACCCGGACATCCGGGCGTCATTCGGAAGTCGGCTGTCCTTTTCGAACCGTTTTCCACCCCGCCGGGCGGCCGTCCACAGGGCGGCCGACCCGGTGCGGGGCTTGTCCACAGGGGTGGGCACTGTCCACAGGCCCGAGTTATCCACAGGTCTGGGGATGAGTCGACAAACCGCTATAGCCACTGCGCGTTTCGGTCGGATCATCGGTTTGCGTCGCAGAGATGACCAATCGGACCAGAGTCACCCGGGTGCCAGCAAATCACCCGTCCGAGTGCTTCAATTCCCTCACCCGGGAAGGTCAAATCAGGTTTGAAACCTGAATTCCATGGTTCTTCTCCTCGCCCACCGGCGCGGCCCCACGATCCACAGCCCGGGCGGAGCGCCTGTGGATAACCGGCCTCCGGACGGTTTCCCACCTGGGTTATCCACAGGCTGGGGCGAGTTATCCCCAGGCGAAAACCGGTACCGGTGGACAGGCCCCCGCCCGGTAGGCTTGGGCCCGTGATTGACCTTCGCCTGCTCCGTGAGGACCCTGACCGAGTGCGCGCCTCGCAGCGCGTCCGTGGCGAGGACGTCGACCTGGTCGACGCCCTCCTCTCCGCCGACGAACGCCGCCGGTCCTCGGGCACGCGCTTCGACGAACTGCGCAACGAGCAGAAGTCGCTCGGCAAGCTCGTCGCCAAGGCCCAGGGCGAGGAGAAGGCCGCCCTGCTCCAGCGCACCAAGGAGCTGGCCGCCGAGGTCAAGGCCGCCGACGCCGAGCAGACCGGGGCCAAGGAGGAGGCCGAGCGCCTGCTGCGCTCGCTGGCGAACCTCATCGACCCGGCCGCCCCGGTCGGCGGCGAGGAGGACTTCGTCACCCTGGAGGAGATCGGCACCCCGCGCGACTTCGCCGCCGAGGGCTTCGAGCCCCGCGACCACGTCGAGCTGGGCCAGCTGCTGGGCGCGATCGACACCGAGCGCGGTGCCAAGGTCGCCGGTGCCCGGTCGTACTACCTGACCGGTGTCGGCGCGCTGCTGGAGCTCGCCCTGGTCAACATGGCGATCGCCCAGGCCACCGCCGCCGGCTTCATCCCGATGATCACCCCGGCCCTGGTCCGCCCGGCCGCCATGGACGGCACCGGCTTCCTCGGCCAGGCCGCCGAGAACGTGTACTTCCTGGAGGGCGACGACCGCTACCTCGTCGGCACCAGCGAGGTCCCGCTCGCGGCGTACCACATGGACGAGATCCTCGACGCCGAGAAGCTGCCGCTGCGCTACGCCGGCTACTCGTCCTGCTTCCGCCGCGAGGCCGGCACCTACGGCAAGGACACCCGCGGCATCATCCGCGTCCACCAGTTCGAGAAGGTGGAGATGTTCGTCTTCACCACGCCCGAGGACGCCGAGAACGAGCACCGCCGCCTGCTCCAGTGGGAGAAGGACTTCCTCAACGCGCTCGAACTGCCCTACCGGGTGATCGACGTCGCGTCCGGCGACCTCGGCGCCTCGGCCGCGCGCAAGTTCGACATCGAGGCCTGGGTCCCCACCCAGGGCAAGTACCGCGAGGTCACCTCGACCTCGAACACCACCGAGTACCAGTCCCGCCGCCTCGCCATCCGGATGCGCGAGGAGGGCAAGGTCCGCCCGCTGGCCACGCTGAACGGCACCCTGGTCGCGATCCCGCGCACCATCGTGGCGCTCCTGGAGAACCACCAGCAGGCCGACGGCTCGGTCGTCGTCCCGGAGGCCCTGCGCCCCTACCTCGGCGGACGCACCGTCCTGGACCCGGTCAAGTAGCACCGGCACCGGCCACCACCGCGGCGACGCGGCCGCAGCAACGAAGCAACTCCCGGGAGACCACGGCCCATGAGCACCACCAGCCCCAGCCCCGTCTCCCCCGCGGACGGTGGCGGCCTGCCCTTCAGGCTGGTCGCCACCGACCTCGACGGCACTCTGCTGAACACCGCGGAGAACGTTTCCTCGCGCACCCGCGCCGCGCTGGCCGACGCCACCGCGGCCGGGGCGCTGCACATCATCGTCACCGGCCGCTCGGCCGCCTGGGCCCGCCCGGTCTTCGACGAGATCGGCTACCGGGGCATAGCCGTCTGCGGCCAGGGCGCCCAGGTCTACGACGCGGGCGCGCACAAGCTGCTCACCTCGCTCACCCTGGACCGCCGGCTGGCCGCGCTCGCGATCGAGAAGATCGAGGCCGAGACCGGCCCGCTGGCCGTCGCCGCCAACCAGGACGGCCTGGAGGGCCAGGTGCTGGCCGGCCCCGGCTACGAGCTGCTGATCGGCTCCGACCTGCCGGTCGTGCGCACCGCCAAGGACGAACTGCTCACCGCCCCGATCAGCAAGCTGTACATCCAGCACCGCGGCCTGACCGACGACGCGCTCGCCGAGGCCGCCCGCCGCGCGGCCGGCGACCTGGTCGGCGTGGTGATGGCCGGCGCCGGCATCGTCGAGCTGCTGCCGCTCGGCCTCTCCAAGGCCACCGGGCTGGCCGTCGCCGCCCGCCGGCTCGGGGTGAAGGCCGCCGACACCATCGCCTTCGGCGACATGCCCAACGACGTGCCGATGTTCGGCTGGGCACGGCACGGCGTCGCGATGGCCAACGCGCACCAGGAGCTGCTCGCGGTCGCCGACGAGGTCACCCTGAGCAACGACGAGGACGGCGTGGCGGCCGTGCTGGAGCGGCTGTTCCCCGCCGGGCTGGTCTGACGGCGCCCCGATCCGCCTGCGCCGCGGCCGGGTGAACCGGCTTTCCGGTTCACCCGGTTCAGCCGTTGGAGTGACAGTGCGCCGAGCCCCGGCGGCGAAGCCGCGGGTCGGCGGGGGTGCGGCCGTCTTCGGCGGCCGGGCGGCCCCGGAGGAGTTTGTATGCTCCCAGGGTTGCCCGCTTCCGCCGCTGAGAGGTGCGCGCCATGTCAGTCCAGTGGGGCGAGAGCCCGCCGGATCCGGCCGGATGGCGGCATGCCGAGGGCGGCGTGCGGACCGGACCGCCCGAGGACGCCCCCGGCCGGTTCCCGGTGCCGCGCACCGGCGGCCGGGCCGAGGCCCGGCACGCCGCGCAGGGCCGGGCCGGACAGAGCCGCGGCGCACAGAACCGGACGGCGCAGGGCCGCACACCCCAGAACCGCACCGTGCAGGGCTGGCTCGTGCAGGACCGCCCCGCCCCGCCCCGGCCGGGCCGCGGCCGGGCCGACGGCCGGCGCCGACCGCGCGCGGGCCTGCGCGGCGCCCGGCGGCTGCTCGCCTGGTCGGTGGCCGGGGTGCTGGTGATGCTGGCCGGCGCCGGGGGCGCGGTGTACTACCGGCTGAACGGCAACCTCCGGTCCTTCGACGGCGATGCCATCGCCCCCGACCGCCCGCCCGAACCGACCGCCGACGCGCACGGCCACCGCCCCGTCAACGTGCTGCTGATCGGCTCCGACTCCCGCTCCGGGCACAACAGCGACCTCGGCGGCGGCGACGAGGGCGGTGCCCGCTCCGACACCACGATCCTGCTGCACGTCTACGCCGACCACCGGCACGCGGTCGGCGTCTCGATCCCGCGCGACGCCCTGGTGACCGTCCCCCGGTGCAAGCTCCCGAACGGCACCTGGACCCGGGAGCAGCCCGGACAGATGTTCAACTCCGCCTTCTCGGTGGGCAATTCCGAGTCCGGTAACCCGGCCTGCACGCAGAACACGGTGGAGCGGCTCACCGGCATCCGGATCGACCACACCATCGAGGTCAACTTCGCCGGCTTCGCCGCGATGACCGGCGCCGTCGGCGGCGTCGACGTCTGCCTGCCGAACGCCGTCCACGAGGGGAACATCAACCCCAACCTGGGCCGGAAGGGCAAGGTGGTGCTGCCCAAGGGCCGCCAGCGGGTCTCCGGCCAGCAGGCGCTGGACTACGTCCGGCTGCGGCACGGCATCGGCGACGACTCGGACGTCGGGCGGATGAAGCGTCAGCAGGCCTTCCTGGCCTCGCTGCTGTCCCGGATCAAGAGCAAGGGGCTGAACCCCGGCACGCTGCTGCCGCTGGCCGACGCCGCCACCCGGTCGATGACCGTCGACCCGGGCCTCGACTCGGCCGCCAAGCTGATGGACTTCGCGCTGACGCTCAAGGAGATCGACCTGCACGAGGTCAAGTTCCTGACCACGCCCTGGCGTTACAACGGCGCGCGGATCGACCTGGTGCACCCCGCGGTCGACACCCTGTGGCGGACCCTGCAGGCCGACCGGACCATCGACGGCCAGGACGCCACCGGCCACCAGCCGGACGCGGCCGCCGCGCCGTCCCCGCCGCCGGCCTCCCCGCCGGCACCGCCGTCCCCGCCGGTCTCCCCGCCGGCCACGCTCGGCGCCGACGGCGCGCCGATCCGGGTCACCGTCCAGAACGGCACCGGCACCCCCGGTCTGGCCGCCCGGGCCGCCGAGACGCTCCGGGCGGCCCGGGTCACCGTCGCCGGGACGGCCACCGCGCGCGGCGGCGCCCGGGCCGCGACCACCGTCGAGTACGGGGCCGGACGGCGGACCGACGCGCAGAAGGTCGCCGCCCTGTTCCCCGGCGCCTCGGTGGCCCCGGGGCGGGGGGCCGGGATCAGCGTGCGGCTCGGCCTGGACTACGCCGCGGGGGCCGCCGGGGCCGCCCGCGGCGCCGCCGCACCGGCCGCCGCGGTGCCGTCCGGCGCCCCGGCCCCGCTGCCCGCCGAGGTGGTCAACGAGGCCCGGTCCGCCGACGACGACATCTGCAGCAACGTCTCCTACGGCTGAACGGCGACGGCCGACCGGCGGAGGCCGAACGACGACGGCCGACGAACCGGCGGCGGACGGCGGGCGGACGCCCGTCGGCTCAGAGCGCGGCGCGGATCCAGCCGTCGACGAGCTCCGTGAGGTCCTCGCCGGCCTGGCCGTGGTCGACCACATGGGTGCGGATGACGTCCCCGCCGCCGCCGAACAGGCCGCCGCGCCGGTCCGCCTCCAGCACCACCTCGACCTTGCCCGGGGTGGTCACGAAGCTGACCTCCAGCGAGTTGCAGGCGTGCGCGTACTGCGGCGCCGAGGAGAACTCGATCTCCTGGTAGAACGGCAGCGTCTGCCCGGTGCCGCGGATGTGCCCGGCCTCCAGGTCCGCCGAGCGGAACCGGAAGCCCAGCTGGAGCAGGGTCTCCAGGATCCGGTGCTGCACCGGCAGCGGCTCGACCCCCAGCGGGTCCGAGTCGCCCTTGTCCAGCGCGCCCGCGATGTCGACCTCGGTGCGCACGCCGAGCTGCATGCCGTGCAGGTGCTGCCCGGCGATGGAGGTGACCGGCGCCTCCCAGGGCACCTGGACGGCGAACGGGATCGAGCGGTTCTCGCCCGGGGCCAGCTTCAGCGGCGCGGTCACCGAGAAGCGCGCGAACGGGTAGAGGCCGGTGCTCTCGCCGTCCTCGTGCTCGATCTCGACCCGGGCGACCAGGGTCAGCGTGATCCCCCGGATGTCCGCCTCGACCGTCCCGCCGGTCAGCTCGACCGTGCCGGCCATCGTCCCGCCGGGCTGCACGACGGGCGTGCTCAGGACGGTGTCGACAGCGGGACCGCCGACGCCCAGGGCACCGAGCAGCTTCTTGAACACCATGCGGACGCTCTCCTCGCATCAGGGGGTGTGGACCGGGGCCCCGTCCTTTGGGGACGACCGGTCGACCGGAGGAACGCCAGGCCGCCCCGGACGGTTCCCGGGCTGTTCACCGCCAGTTGTAGGATGACCGGACAAGCAGTTGTAGGATGACCGACGACCGAGGCCGCAGAGCGGCCGCAAGAGGCCGCAGAGCGCCCGAACAGGGCCCGGCCGGGGCCCGCGCACGGCTGCGGCACCCGGGGGAGGAGACCGCCATGAGCAGCGCGCACAGCGGCCAGGACACGCTGCAGACCGCCGGGCGGCGCTCCCTCGTCGACACCGCGATCGAGCAGCTGCGCGAGCAGCTGAGCGCCGGCGTCTGGCCGGTCGGCTCGCGCATCCCGACCGAGCACGAACTCGCCGAGCGCCTCGGCATCGGACGCAACACCGTCCGCGAGGCGATCCGGGTGCTGGCGCACGCGGGCATGCTGGTCTCCCGGCAGGGCGAGGGCACCTTCGTGCGCTCCACCAGCGACCCGGCCGCCGTCCTGCGCGGCGTGCAGCGCTCCGGGGTGCGGGACGTCCTGGAGGTCCGGGCCGCGCTGGAGACCGAGGCCGCCCGGCTGGCGGCGCTGCGGCACACCCCCGAGGACATCGAGCGGATGCGGGCCGCGCTGGCCCGCGAGGCCGAGGTGATCGCGGCGCACCCCGAGCGGGCCGGCCGCGAGGCGACCGTCGAGCACGACCTGGAGTTCCACACCGCGGTCGTCGAGGCCGCGCACAACCCGGCGCTGACCGAGGTGTACCGCTACTTCGGCGCCTCGGTCCGCGAGTCGATGCGCACGGCGTTCGGCGACCACGACATGCCCGAGGTGGTCGTGGCGACCCACGAGGCCCTCGTCGACGCGATCGAGAGCGGCGACCCCGAGCGGGCCGAGCGGGCGTGTCGCGCGCTGCTCGCCGAGCCGACCGCCGCCGTCGAGCAGCTCCTCGCCGCCATCGCCGCCCGGAAGTGAGCGGGCCCCAGGCCCCCTTCCGTCGTCCGTGCGCCCGAACCCGCACCTGAACTCCACGAAAGCAGCACCACCCATGGCCGTCACCCGTGCCCAGCAGCCGGTTGTCACCACCTCCTCCGCCCCGCTGCCCGTCCGCGGCCGGCTGGCCCACCCCGCACTGCTGCTGACCGGCATCGTGCTGGTCGCCCTGAACATGCGCGCCTGCCTGGCGGCGGTGTCGCCGATGGTCGGCGAGATCCAGCACACCTTCGGGCTCTCCGCCACCGCGAGCGGCCTGATCACCACCGTGCCGGTGCTCTTCCAGGGCGTCGGCGCCCCGCTCACCCCGCGGCTGACCCGGCGGTTCGGCACCGAGCGGGTGGTGCTGGGCGCGGTGCTGGTGCTCGGCGCGGGCGTGCTGCTGCGGGTGCTGCCCTCGGTGGCGGCGCTGTACGCCGGGTGCGTGGTGATCGGCGTCGCGATCGCGGTGCTGAACGTCTCGATGCCGGGCCTGGTCAAGCGCGAGTTCCCGGGCCGGGCGGCGGCGATGACCGGCGTCTACTCGACCACCATGCTGGTCGGCGCGACGATGGCGGCCGGTCTCTCGGTGCCGCTGGAGCACGCGCTCGGCGGCGGCTGGCAGGCCTCGCTCGGCTCCTGGTCGGTGCTGGCGCTGGTCGCGACGGTGGCCTGGCTGCCCCAGGTGCTGCGGACCCGGGCCGGTCTCGGCGGCGCGGGCGCCCCGGCCGCCGCCCCGGCGGCCTCCACCCGGCCGATCGAGGGCCTCTGGCGCTCGCCGCTGGCCTGGCAGATCAGCCTGTTCATGGGCATCTCGTCGCTGCTGGTCTACACCCTGGTCGCCTGGATGCCGACCATCCTGGCCGACCACGGCATGGACCGCGGCGAGGCCGGCCTGGTCTTCGCCTTCTCCAACCTGGTGCAGGTGGCCGGCGCCTTCCTGGTGCCGCTGTTCGCCGGCCGGATGACCCGGCAGCGGGCGCTCGCCGTCTCGATGGCCGTGCTCAACGGTCTCGGCATCGCCGTCCTGCTGATCGCCCCGGTGCCCGGTGCCTGGGTCTCGGCGACCATCCTCGGCGTCGCCCAGGGCGGTTCGCTCGGCCTCGGCCTCGCCTTCATCGTGCTGCGCACCGACAGCGCCGCCGGCGCCGCCCAGCTGGGCGGCATGTCGCAGGCGATCGGCTATCTGGTCGCGGCGGCCGGCCCGGTCGGCGCCGGCGCCCTGCACCAGCTGACCGGCGACTGGACCACGCCGCTGGCGCTGATGCTGGCGCTGGCCGCCGTGGTCGCCGTCGCGGGCTGGGGCGCCGGGCGCGACCGGACGCTCTGACCCCCCGCCGACGCACGCCGGGCGCGCCCCCGACCCGCGGGGCGCGCCCGGCTCGTCCGCGACGCCGGCGGCCGACCCCTACTCGTCCGAGGCCAGGGTGAGCCCGCCCAGCCGCACCGAGGCCAGCGCGGTCGCCGCCACGGCGACCACCAGCAGCAGCGGCACCGCCACGCCGAGCGAGACCGCCGAGGTGATCGAGCCCTCGGCCGCGACCGTCTCGGCCACCGCGAGCCCCCACTGCTGGACGCTGAGCGTCTTGGCGCCCGAGGCGAAGTTGCCGATCAGCGACTCCCACACCAGCGCGTACGCCAGCCCGGCCACCACCGCGTGCCGGGTCACCACGCCGAGCAGCAGGAACAGCGCGCTGTACGCCGCCCCGGAGACCAGCGCGGCCACCGTGTAGGCGAGCGCCAGGCCCTCCTTCGTCCCGTACAGCAGCAGCCCGGAGAGCAGCACCGGGAGCGCCGAGAACGCCCAGGTGATGCCGATCGCGACGGTGAGCTTGGTGGTGATGATCTTCCAGCGCGGCAGCGGCTTGGCGAGCAGGTAGACGATCGAGCCGTCGTCGATCTCGGTGGCGATCGCGCCGGTGCCGACGACCAGGCCGAAGATCGGCAGCAGGGTGCCCAGCGCGAGCTTGCCGAGGATGTTCACGACGAGGTCGTGCTTGTCGCCGCTGGACCCGGCGGCGATCGCCGAGACGACCAGCAGCAGGGCGGGGACCACCAGCAGCAGCAAGCCGCGGCGGCGGCCGAGCAGGCCGCGCAGCGTCAGCCTGGCGACGGTCGGGTTCATGGTGGGTCGGCCTTCCTGAGGTCCTGGTGGTGGGTGCCGGTGGGCGGGCGGGGCGGTGCCGTCGCTAGGCGGAGACGAGGTAGGAGAACACGCTCTCCAGCGACTCGTCCGCCGGGGCCACGGTGTACAGCCGGATGCCGGCCCGCTGGGCGACCTTCGGCAGCAGGGTGGTGAACCCCTGGAAGTTCACCGCCTGGACGCGCAGCGCCTGCTCCTGCCGGTCCAGCTCGATGCCGGACGTCGACCCGTCGGCGATCAGCGCCGCCGCGAGCCGCCGGTCGTCGCTGGAGCGGACCAGGTAGCGGTGCGGGCGGTCGGTCATCAGCCGGCGGATCTTCCGGAAGTCGCCGGAGGCGGCGTGCCGGCCGGCCACCACGACCTCGATGTGCCGGGCCAGCTGCTCGACCTCCTCCAGGATGTGCGAGGAGAACAGCACCGTCCGGCCGTCCGAGCCGAAGCGCCGCAGCAGGTCCATCAGCTGGATCCGCTGGCGCGGGTCCATGCCGTTGAACGGCTCGTCGAGCAGCAGCACGGCCGGGTCGTGGACCAGCGCCGAGGCCATCTTGACGCGCTGCTTCATGCCCTTGGAGTAGGTGCCGGTCCGCCGCTCCTGGGCGTACTCCATCTCCACCAGGGCGAGCGCCTTGCGGGCGGCGGCGCCCGGGTGCGGCAGGCCGTGCAGCTCGGCGTTGGCCAGGACGAACTCCCAGCCGGTCAGGTAGTCGTACATCGACTCCCGCTCGGGGACCAGGCCGATCTGCCGGTACACCTCCTGGTTGCGCCAGATCGGCGCGCCGTCCAGGGTCACCGTCCCGGTGGACGGCGCCAGGAAGCCGCTCATCATGTGGATCAGGGTCGACTTGCCGGCCCCGTTCGGCCCCAGCAGGCCGGTGATGCCGGGGCCGATCGCCATGCTGACGTCGTTGACGGCGACCACGTTCCCGAACCAGCGGGAGACCTTGTCGATGGTGATGGTGGCCATGACGCCCTCTCAAACGTTGCGGTAGCGGCGCAGCAGCAGCCGGTACGAGCCGGCCACCATCGCGACGGCGACGGCGGTGAACACCAGCAGGCCGAGCCCGCCGGGCGGGTGCAGGCTCCCGGCGTCGCCGAGGTCGAACAGCCCGTTGCTCAGGCTCTCCACCATCCCCACGGGCGACAGCAGCGCCGTCCACTGCGTGGCGTCCGGGAGCTCCTCGCCGGGGCCCATGCCGTCCAGGCTCGTCCCGACGATGCCCCCGAGCAGCGCGGTGGTGACCGCGAGGTAGCCCATGATCGCGGCCACCCCGAAGCCGCGCCGCGGCGTGGCGGCGGCGATCAGCACCGCGACCGAGGTCGGCACCAGCGCGTACATCACCGCGGCCACCAGGCCGTAGAAGAAGTGCTCGGTCTGGTCGCCGAAGTCCAGCTTGATGAGCAGCGAGCCGACGTAGAGCACCACCAGCGGCGCGACCATCAGCAGCAGTTGGGCGCAGGCCATCGCCCCGAACTTGGCCCGCACGTAGTCGGCGCGGGTGATCGGGCGGGAGAAGTACAGCGGCACGGTGTGGTGGCGCAGGTCCCGGGAGAGCAGCACCGGTGCCTGCGAGGCGAGGAAGATCGAGACGACCAGCCCGATCGAGCTCAGGTACTGCGCGTAGTCGACCGGCAGGTCGTCGGACGCGGACATCACCGCGATGGCCACGATGATCACGGCCGGCACGACGGCCGCGCCCAGCACGATCATCGGCAGCACCTTGGACTTGCCGGACCGCCCGAGGCCGTACGCGGCGCGCAGGCTCTGGGTGAACAGCGAACGCGCGGCGTACGCCCGGCCGAGCCGGGGGCCGCTGTAGCCGCGGTAGCCGATGTCGTGGATGACGCCGGTGTCGGCCGGGCGGAACTCAGGAGGCAGCGACATCTGCGGTACTCCCCTCGTTCTCCGTGTTCTGCGACCGCTGCGACTGCTCCGTGCCCTGTGTGAACAGCTCCGCGACCCGGTGCCGCCGCTGCTCCAGCCGGACCAGCCCGAGCCCGAGGTCGGCGACCGCGTCCCGGATGGCGTCGTACGTGCCGTCGCCCGCCAGCTCCACCAGCAGGATCCGCGCGCCCTCGGTCTCCACCGAGACCCCCGCCGCCGCCAGCCGCTCGCGCACCGCGGCGCTCGCGTCCAGCGCGTGGTCCTGCGGATGGTCCGTCACCTCGACCGCCAGGGTGGCCGTCGTGCCGGTGAAGGAGGCGGTGGAGGAGGAGCGCAGCAGCTTGCCGCCGTCGATGACCACCAGGTGGTCGCAGGTGCGCTCCAGCTCGCCCAGCAGGTGGGTGGTGACCAGTACCGAGATGCCGAAGTCGGTGTACACCCGGCGGATCAGCGCCAGCATGTCGTCCCGGCCCACCGGGTCCAGCCCGTTGGTGGGCTCGTCCAGCAGCACCAGCTTGGGGTCGTGCACCAGTGCCTGGGCCAGCTTCACCCGCTGCTTCATGCCGGTCGAGTAGCCGCCCATCGGGCGGTAGCGCTCCTCGTACAGCCCGACGTGCCGCAGCGTGTCCGCCGTCCGTTCACGCGCCGCGGCGGCCGGCAGCCCGGCCATCCGCGCCATGTGCACCACGAACTCGGTGGCCGAGACGTCCGGTGGCAGGCAGTCGTGCTCCGGCATGTAGCCGACCTGCTCGCGGATCTCCGACCCCTGGGTGGCGATGTCCAGCCCGAGCACCCGCCCGGTTCCGGAGGTCGCCGGGGCCAGCCCGAGCAGGATCTTGATGAGTGTGGACTTGCCCGCTCCGTTGGCCCCCACCAGACCGACCACCCCGGGCTCGACCTCAACGGTCAGCTGATCGAGGGCGGTCACCCGGGGGAACCTCTTGGTGAGGCCGTCCGTCTTGATGACAGTGGACACGAACCACAACGTAGCGTCCGTGCCCGCAAACGGCCATGGGCTGCGATGAGGACCCCGCCTGCTGCTCCGGTATGACTCCGTCCCTCCCGTCCCCTAGGGGATCACCGCGCCCCGCCCGGGGACGGCGGCCGTGCCGCGCCGCCCCCGGCCCGGTCTCAACCCAGCTGGGAGAGACCGTCGGTGACGATGCGTTCGAAAACGGCGAGGTCACCGGCGAAGACCGAGTCCGGGACCGGCCAGTGGATCACCAGCTCGGTGATGCCCAGCTCCCGGTACGTCCCGGCCCAGTCCACGAAGGCGTCCACCGACTCCAGCGGACGCTCCGCCGTCGAGCCCTGGAGCAGCACCTTCTCCAGCTCGCCGGCGTCCCGGCCGCGCTCCTCGCAGGCCGCCGTCAGCTTCGCGATCTGCCGGGCGATCACCGCGGGCGCCTGCTCGGCCGGCACGTCCGCCGGGCCCTTCGGGTCGCCGTAGGTCACCCAGCCCTGCCCGTACTCGGCGGCCAGCCGCAGCCCGCGCGGACCGGTGGCGGCGACGTAGAACGGCACCCTCGGGGTCTGCACGCAGCCGGGGATGTTCCGGGCCTCGACCGCCGAGTAGTGGGCGCCCTCGCGGGTGGTGGCGTCCTGGCGCAGCAGTTCGTCCAGCAGCGGCACGAACTCCGCGAACCGGTCCGCCCGTTCCTTCGGCGACCAGGCCTCCTGCCCCAGCGCGGTGGCGTCGTAGCCGGTGCCGCCGGCGCCGACGCCGAGCGTCAGCCGCCCGCCGGACACGTCGTCCAGCGTGATCAGCTCCTTCGCCAGCGTCACCGGGTGCCGGAAGTTCGGCGAGGACACCAGGGTGCCGAGCCGCAGCCGCTCGGTGGCGGTGGCGGCCGCCGTCAGGGTCGGGACGGCGCCGAACCACGGCTCGTCGCGGAAGGACCGCCACGAGAGGTGGTCGTACGTGTAGGCGGCGTGGAAGCCGAGGTCCTCGGCCCGCCGCCAGATCTTCTGTCCCTCGCCCCACCGGTGGATGGGGAGGATCACCGTGCTCAGTCGCATGGCCCGACCCTACGCGCGCAGGTGCCGCCCGGCCTTCCGCGGCCGGCCGGCGGGGGAGGTCAGGGGTGGGGGCGCTGGGCGGGGAGGCGCGGGAGGTGGGCGGGGGCGCCGCGGCGGGCGAGGTCGGCGAGGGTGTCGAAGAGGATGTCGCCGAGCAGGACGGGTTCGCGGGACGGCGGTGGGGCGTCCTCGGGGAGGGAGGCGTCCTCCGGGATGGTCGCGGGGCTCTCGTCTCGGACCTGGCGAGTTCGCA
The DNA here is from genome assembly GCF_040298605.1 of Kitasatospora sp. NPDC001527. Classification (NCBI taxonomy): domain Bacteria; kingdom Bacillati; phylum Actinomycetota; class Actinomycetes; order Kitasatosporales; family Streptomycetaceae; genus Kitasatospora; species Kitasatospora sp. NPDC001527. Next base: position 240,708 of record NZ_JBEPAM010000003.1, read on the forward strand.
TGGCTCTTCCTGCCGACGGGGTGGCCGAAGGAGTCCTGCCCGGTCAGGGGCGCGGGACACCCCGCAGGCGGGCGGATCGGCCGGAACTGGCGCCGCGGGGGCCGAAACGCGCCGCAGTGATCGCCACGGCCGGGGACCCGCGCCGCTGACCTCCGGACCGGGGTGGGCGAAGATGGAGCGGTGACCATACCGCGCCCCGCCTCCCCGACCCGGCTGATCGCCACCGACCTGGACGGCACGCTGCTCTGCGCCGGCGGCACCGTCAGCGAGCGCACCGCCGCCGCCCTGGCCGCCGCCGAGGCCGCCGGGATCCAGGTGGTGTTCGTGACCGGCCGGCCGCCGCGCTGGATGCAGCAGGTGAGCGCGCACATCGGCGGCCACGGGGTGGCGATCTGCTCCAACGGCGGCGCCGTGGTGGACGTGCGGCGCGGCGCGCTGCTGGAGTCCTTCCCGCTGGCGGCCGAGGACGCGCTCGCGGTGGTGGAGCGGCTGCGGGCCAAGCTCCCGGGCACCGCGTTCGCCTTCGAGTACCCGGCCGGTTTCGCCCGCGAGCCCGGCTACGAGGTGCGGATGTGGGGGCAGGACGAGAACCACCCGGTCGGCCCGGCCGAGGAGCTGCTCGGCCCGGGCGGCCCGGTGCGCGGGCTGTTCAAGCTGCTCGCCAAGCACCCGGACCTGGACCCGGACAAGCTGCTCACCGAGGCCCGGGAGGCCGCCGGGGAGCTGGCCGAGATCACCCGCTCGGCGCCGATACCGCTGCTGGAGATCAGTGCGCCCGGCGTCACCAAGGCCAGCACGCTGGCCCGCTGGTGCGCCGGGCGCGGGATCGACCGGAGCGAGGTGGTGGCCTTCGGCGACATGCCGAACGACCTGGAGATGCTGGCCTGGGCCGGCACCGCCTACGCCGTCGCGAACGCCCATCCGCAGGTGCTGGCGGCGGTGGCGCTGCACACGGTGAGCAACGAGCAGGACGGCGTCGCCGCGGTGCTGGAGGAGATCCTCCGGCACCGCGGCGAGTGAGGGGCCCGTGCGGGCCGGTCAGCCGAAGCGGCCGTTGACGTAGTCGGAGGTCCGCTGGTCGCGCGGGTCGTGGAACACCTGCTCGGTCGGCCCGGCCTCGACGATCCGGCCGGGGGTGTCGTGGGTGGCCAGGAAGAACGCGCAGGTCTGCGAGACGCGCTGGGCCTGCTGCATGTTGTGGGTCACGATCACGATGGTGAGCCGGCCGCGCAGCTCGGCGATGGTCTCCTCGACCCGGCGGGTCGAGGTCGGGTCGAGCGCCGAGCAGGGCTCGTCCATCAGCAGGATGTCCGGCGAGACGGCCAGCGAGCGCGCGATGCACAGCCGCTGCTGCTGGCCGCCGGAGAGCGAGCCGCCGGGGGCGTCGAGGCGGCTGGCCACCTCGTCCCAGAGGCCGGCCTGGCGCAGGCTGGTCTCCACCAGGTGCTCGCGCTCGTCCCTGGCGACCTTGATGCCGGCGAGCTTGAGCCCGCTGGAGACGTTGTCCTTGATGGACATCGCCGGGAAGGGGTTCGGCCGCTGGAACACCATGCCGATCCGGCGGCGCACCTCGGCGGGGCGCCGGCCGGGCCGGTAGACGTCGTCGCCCTCCAGCAGCACCTCGCCGGAGAGCGCGGCGCCGCGGACCATCTCGTGCATCCGGTTGAGGATCCGCAGGTAGGTGGACTTGCCGCAGCCGGACGGGCCGATCAGGGCGGTCACCTCGCCGGCGGGCATGGCGAGCGAGACCCGCTCCAGCACCTTGCGGGAGCCGAACCAGGCGGAGACGTCCCGGGTCTCCAGTCCGGCCAGGACGGGCTCCTGGTCGTCACCCTCGTAGTGCGCGTCCTGCGGGTACAGCAGGTGCCGCCCGTCGGGTTCGGCGTAGCCGTCGTGGACGGGGTGGCCGGCCCGGTCGACGGCGGGCAGCGTCATGGTGGTCTCGTCGGCCCCCGGGGCCTGGTCGGGCGGCAGGTCGGTCATCGGTGCATCCGTCATCGGTACGGTCCTCCGGGCGCGCTTCAGTAGAGGTTGGGCAGCAGGGCGGCGGCGTTCTCGTAGACCGCCCAGAGCAGCGCGCCGATCACCGGCGCGAGGCTGAGGTAGGCGGCCGAGCGGTGCCAGTACCGGGCCAGCACGACGGCGGCGACCACCGCGCCGAGCAGGCCCAGCGCCCACATCTGCAGCGTGGCCAGCGCGCCCTTGTCGGCGGCCAGCGCCTTGTCGTACGGCACGGTGGCGGGGCGCCCGCCGGGGTTCACCACCGGGTCGCCGTCCAGACGGGCGCCGATCAGCACCGTCGAGCTCGCGATCCAGTTGGAGTCGCTGGTCACCAGCACCAGCCGGTTGCGCACCGGGTCCACGATCGGGTGGTCCTCGTCGCCGTACACGTTGACGGTGTAGGTGAACTTGCCCTGCCCGGTGGTGGCCTCGATCTTGTCGCCCACCCGCAGCTTGGTCAGCTCGGCGAACGGCGCCCCGAAGGTCGCCCCGCGGCCGAACAGCACCGCCACCCCGGTCTGGCCTGGCAGCGCGGTGTCCCGGCGGTGGCCGGGTCCGCGCATGAGGTCCCGGCCGGTGGTGCCCTCCACCACGACCGCCTGGTGCAGCCCGATCGCCGGGATGTCCAGCAGCGCGACGGGCGCGCCGTCCGCCGCCTTTCCGGTCGGCGCGGTCGCCTTGCCGAGCTGGTCCCGGAAGGACTTGTAGGCGGTGGACTGGAAGTGCTTCTGCTGCACGTGCGAGAGGGTGAACAGGTAGCCGACGAAGCCCGTGGTGAGCGCCGCCAGCAGGCTCACCGCCCAGGCCGCCTGCAGGAAGCGGACCCGCTTGGCCGTCCGGCCGGTGCCGCCGGCGCCCGGCCCGGCCGGAGCGGACTCCGGCGCGGGCGCGGGGGCCGCCGGGGCCGGCGCGGGCCGCGCCGTCCCGACCGGCTTCTCCAGGGCGGGGGCCGTCATGACCGGCCACCCGTCTGCGAGCGGCGGCGCAGCAGACGGCGGCCGAGCAGCGGCGGGACGATGACGACGGCGAGCAGTTCGAGCGCGGTGAGGGTGGTCAGGGTCCAGTCCTCGGGCCGGCCGCCGACGTTGACCACGTCGGCGGCGACCTCGGTGGTGCCGCCGGAGCCGCGGCCCCGGGCGACCACCTGGCCGGTCTGCGGGTCGACGACCTCCTCGGCCGTGCCGTCCGTGCCCGTGCCGTCGCCGGCGGGCGCGTTCGGGTCGGCGACGGGCGCGTTCGGGTCGCCCGCCGCGGCACCGCCGGTGCCGGCCGTGCCGCCCGTTCCACCCGTGCCGGTGCCGCCGGTACCGCCGCCGGAGGCCGCGCCACCGGTGCCGCCCGTGCCGCCGGCACCCGGCGTCTGGCTGTTCTTGCCGCTACCGGTCTTGGCACCGGTGCCGCCCGAGCCGGAGGCCGCGCCTGCGGTGCCGCTCGCGCCGCCGCCGGAGGCCGCGCCGCCGGTGCCGCCGGTGTTGCCGCCGCCGGAGGCCGCGCCGCCGGCGCCGCCCGTGCCGCCCGTGCCGCCGGTGCTGCCGGCGCTCACCGGCTTGCCGTTCCCGTCGAGCTTGCAGTCCAGTGGCTGGCCCTTGGCGTCGCAGGGGCTGGGCTGCGGGGCGTTCTTGAGGAGGGTCAGCTCACCGGCCGAGTTGAAGGTCGGGTTGCCGCAGTTGGAGAGGGTGTTGGGGTCGACCGGGCTGGCGTTGCCGGGGATGTGCTGGGTCTGCAGCAGACCGCCGCGGACGAGGTTGCGCGGGATCGGCGAGTAGCCCAGCTCGTCCGCCTCGCCCTGCCCCTGGCAGAGCACGTAGGAGAGGAACTTGCTCAGCGCGGCGCCCTTGTCGTTGTTGAACCGGGGGAGCGCCTTGAGCGAGTTGGCGCGCGGCACGATCAGGTAGCTGTAGCTGGAGAGCGGGTACGAGCGCGGGTCCGCGTTGGTGTAGACGCCGTCCAGCTTCTGCTGGAGGTAGTTCGGGTCGTCCGGCGGGGTGTTGTCGTCGACGCCGCGGATCTGGGCGGCGGTGAGCGCCACGGCCACGTTGGACGCGGTCGGCAGGGTGTAGTACCCGGCCGGGTTGAGGACCTTCACGACCGGGATGTCACTGCGCTTGGCGAAGGCGTACTCGTCGTAGCCGATGGTGCCCTCGCCGGAGCTGGCCTTGATGTAGCCGGCGACGACGTCGGAGCCGCTCTGCGCGGTCATCTGGCCGGACTTCGGGTAGAACTCGGTGTACTCGCCGCAGGGGATGCCGTTGACGGACTTGCAGTAGTCGTCCCACTGGGCGGGGAAGGAGCGGCCCATCCAACGGGTGAACTGGGCGGTCGCACCGGAGCCGTCGGAGCGGACCACCGGGGTGATCGGCAGGTTCGGCAGCGCCTTGCCGTAGTCGGCGGTGATCTTCGGGTCGTTCCAGTTGGTGATCTTCTTGGTGAAGATGTCCATGATGGTCTGGGCGGACAGCCGCAGGTCGCGGACCTGCTTGCCGCCGACCGTCAGGTGGTACATCAGCGCGGTGCCGCCGGCGGTGATCGGCACGTAGGAGTAGCCGTAGATCACGTTCTCGATGCCGCCGTCGCCCTTCTGGCGGACATCGGCGCTGGCACCGTTGTCCACCTGGCTGCGGAACGGCACGTCGGAGGCGCTGAAGTCGTTGCGCCCGATGTTCCACTCGGTGCGGCCGCGGGCCGAGCCCACCGCGTTGAAGTCGATCTGGATGCCCTGCGGACCGACGTCCTGGCGCCACTGGTCGATCGCCGGGAAGGCCCAGCTGGAGCCGCTCGCGGTGAGCGCGACAGCGGCGTGCGCCGGGACGGCCTGGCCCAGCAGCAGGGAACCGGCCGCGAGCAGGGTGGACATCAGCACGCCCAACGGACGTGCCAGGGGGCGGCGTTCGGCCTCCCGCGACATGGGAACTCCTCTGGTGCGGAGGGTGGTGGGTCGGAACATCAGTGCCCCCCGACGGAGACGGCCGGGTGGCCGGTCGGTGCCGGTGCCGCGGCCGTCCGGGCGGCGGCGCGCGCGGCGCGGTCGAGCTTGCGCTTCTGACGGCGGCTCATCTCCCCGGCGGCGCGGCCGCCGAGGACGCGGGCGGTGACGAACAGGATGAGCACCACCGCCATCAGGGTCAGGGCGGCGGCGAAGCCGCGGGCGATCATCTCGTCGTACGGGAGCTTGACGTAGCTCCAGATGTACAGCGGCAGCGAGATCTGCGGGCCCTCGAAAGGGTTGCCGTTGAGCCGGGAGGTGAAGCCGGCGGTCAGCAGGACGGGCGAGGTCTCGCCGACGGCGCGCGCCATACCGAGCACCACCGCCGTCATCAGACCGCGGCGTGCGGTCGGCAGGACGACGTTCCACACCGTCCGCCACTGACTGCCGCCGAGCGCGTACGAGGCCTCCCGCAGGGTGCCGGGGACGAGGCGGATGACCACCTCGGCGGCCCGGGTGACGATCGGCATCATCATCACGGTCAGCGCCAGCGAGGCGGCGAAACCGCTCTTGTCGAAGCCGAAGGTGAGGATGACGACGCCGAAGACGAACAGGCCGGCGACGATCGACGGCAGCGCCGTCATCGCCTCGACCAGGGTGCGCACCGGGCGGGCCATCCGGCCGCCGATCTCGGACATGAAGACGGCGGCGGCGATGCCCAGCGGAACGGCGAACAGCGTGGCCAGGCCCAGCTGTTCGAGCGAGCCGACGATGGCGTGGAACGCGCCGCCGGAGGTGATCGGCGACAGCGAGGCGGTCTTCTCCATCGACTCGGTGAAGAAGTTGAGGTGCTGGGCCGCGTCGTAGCCGCGCGAGGCGACGTAACCGATCTGGTCGGCGATCAGGGCGACCACCAGCAGACCGGAGGTCCAGGCGACCACCGACACCAGACGCTCGCGGACCATCGGCCCGCCCCACTGGACCTGGCCGAGCAGGTAGTAGCCGGCCAGGAAGAGCACGTACCAGCAGATCAGGAAGCCCAGCACGCCACTGAACGGCAGCACGCGCTCGAACAGGACCCAGACCAGGCCGAGCGAGCCGGCACCGGCGCCGAGGATGGTGAAGACGTCCTCGCGCGTCACCCCGCCGAGCTTCAACTTCCGTTCCGGGAGCTGGGGTTCCGGTGGCGGTGCGGTCGTGGACGCCGGGGTCGGCCCGGGCGCCGGGGCCGACCCCGGCGCGAGCGCCTCGGCCGGCGGCTTGTCGAGGGTGGTCATCGGGGCGTCCCTTCACAGCGGAGCGAAAGCGGTCGGCGGGCCGGGCGGGCGGTGGCCCGGCCGTCCTGGCGGCGGATTCTCAGAGCGGCCACGGCTCAGTCCGCCGTCGCCGCGCCGGAACGGGAACGGCTGATCACGAAGCTCGCGGCCACGTTGACCAGCAGCGTGATCCCGAAGAGCACCAGGCCGGCCGCCATCAGCGCGGACAGCGACAGCGCGTCCGACTCGCCGAACCGCAGCGCGATCAGCGCGGAGATCGAGTTGGCGCCGTTCTCCAGCACGTGGCCCATCACGTCGAAGCTCGGCGAGATGATCAGCGCGACGGCGATGGTCTCGCCCATCGCGCGGCCGAAGCCGAGCATGATCGCGCCGATCACGCCGCCCTTGCCGAAGGGCAGGACGACCGTGCGCACCATGCCCCACCGGGTCGAGCCCAGCGCGTACGCGCCCTCGCGCTCGCCCTGCGGTGCCTGGGAGAAGACCTCGCGGCTCAGCGAGATGATGATCGGGATGATCATCAGCGAGACGACCACGCCGGCGATGAAGGTCGACGAGGTGTACGAGGTGCCGATGTCTCCGGTGCGCACCTTCAGGAAGGGGATCACCTCGCCCAGGTGGTTCGACATCCAGCGGACGGTGCCGATGATCTGCGGCTGGAGGAAGAACAGGCCCCAGAGGCCGTAGACGATGCTGGGGATCGCGGCCATCAGGTCGACGAGGGAGATCAGCGTCGCGCGCAGCCTCACCGGCGCGTACTCGGAGATGAAGACCGCCGCCGCGATCGCCACCGGAACGGCGATGACCAGCGCGATCACCGCGATCAGGATGCCGTTCGGCAGCACGGAGGCGATGCCGAAGTTGTGTGCCTGGGTCTGCCACTTCTTCTCGGTGAAGAAGTCGAAGCCGACCGCGCGCAGCGCCTGGGCGCCGCGCAGGATCAGGAAGAACGCGATCAGCCCCATGATCGCGAAGACCGAGAGGCCGGCCGCACGCAGCAGACCGCGGAACACCCGGTCGCCGTTGGTGGCGGGGGCGGTGATGGTGCGGGGTACATCGGGATCGGGCTGGCGTGGAGCCTCGGCGTACGGTGCCGCGGGCTCGGCGGCGGCTGTCATGGTCTGCTCTCCGGCGCGCTCGGTGGAAAGTGCTCGGTACAGGGATCGGTGGACGAACACCGCCGCCCCGGCGTGAGACGCCGGAACAGGGGGACCCGCCCCCGGGAAGCGGACTCGGCGGGGCCGGAACGGCGGCCCCGCCGAGTCACCGGCGGTCGGGCGGGGTCAGGGGCGGCGGCGGATCCGCGCCCACAGGGACTGGGCGGTCGCGGTCATCCGCGCACCGGCCGGGGTCCCGCCCAGGACGAGCGCCGCCGGGCCGCCGACCAGCAGCACCAGGCCGGCGATCAACGCGACCGGCAGCAGCAGCCGCGCACCGCCGGAGCGGTCCGGCAGCGGCGAACCCGCCGCCACCGGGGCCGCCGCGAGCGGGCCCGCGCTCTGGCCGGAGGCCGCGGCCGGCTTGGCACCGGGCTGCGTCGCCCCGCCGGCCACCGGAGCGGTGCCGCCGGCGGTGCCGGTGCCGCCCGCGGCGGCGCTGTCCGAACCGAGGCCGCCGGACGAGCCGACCCCGCCGGAGGAGGAGGAATCGCTCCCGCCGGACGAGCCGGAGCCGCCGCTGCTCCCGGAGCCGGAGTCGCCCCCGGTGGAGCCGGTGCCGCCGGAACCCGACGTGCCGCCGGTCGTCCCGGTGCCGCCCCCGGTCGTCCCCGGGTCGACGCCGGAGCCGCCGGTGGTGCCGGAGCCGTTCCCGCCCCCGGTCGTGCCGGGCTCGGTGGGCTCGGAGGGCTCGGAGGGCTCGGAGGGCTCGGTGGCCGGCTTCTGGTTGCCGGGCAGCTTGCCGTCCTGCGCCTCCAGATGGGTCACGGCCTCCTGGGCCTGCGCCTTCTGCTCCTTGGTGAGCGCGAGGAAGCCCTCGGGCAGCCGACCCGCCTCGATGCCGTACAGCTGGCCGGTGCCGGTGACCGTGTTCAGGAAACGGCTCACATCGGCGGTCTTCTCCGCCGACAGCTTGGCGGTCGGCACCATCGCGTACTGCACGACGGTGAGCGGGTACGGCCGCTGGTCGAGGGAGTAGGGGGTGTTGGGCTGTCCGTAGGGCAGCAGTTGGGTACCGGTCACCGGGTCGACCGGCATGTCCCCCACCGCGGCCTGGAAGGCGGTGAGCGTGGGCGGGACGAAGGCTCCGGCCGCGTTCTGCAGCGAGGCCTCGGGCAGCCGGTAGGCCTTGGCCTGGCCGCTGTCGAGGATCGCGAAGCTGAAGCGGGTACCGGGCGCCCGCGAGGCCATCCTCGGGTAGGTCCCGTTCACGTCGGTCCGGCTCCGCGCGGTCGACTGGCCCTCCTGGATGTACCGGAGCACCTCGTTGAGGCCGGTCTGCAGCGGGTTCCACTCGAACCGCTTCCAGTACTTGACGTCCTCGGGCTGCGGGTTCGTGTCGTCCGGGGCCCGGATCAGGCCGCTCTCGTCCTCGCGGACGAGCTGGTCGGTCGGGTAGAGCCCCGGCCGCAGGTAGCTGAGGCTGATCCGGGTGCCCCACGGGTCGCGCTCGCCCTCCAGGAAGCGCGCCGCGTCGGGATCGCCGGCGATCCACGAGGTCAGCTGATAGGTGAGGTCGGTCGAGGTGCCCAGCACCACCGGGCTGGGACCGTCCGGCCCGGTGTCACAGCTCGGCCAGCTCAGCCCGCTGCTCTCCGGCAGCGTGTTGAGCCGCAGGAACTCCTTGTCCTCGAAGATGCAGGCGGGGTTGCCCTCCACCGTCGGCGTCCTCGCGCCCCAGGCCTGGTAGGTCTGGGTCAGCATCTTGGCGACGAGCCGCGGGTTCAGCCGCATGTCCCGGATCTGCCGACCGGTCACCGGGTCGTCCACCCAGAAGGCGATCGAGATCCCGGTCGTGGCGAGCGGCGCGTACACGTACGGCCGGGTGGGGGTCCCCCGGTCCGGCAGAGCCGTGAGGCCGACATCGATCCGGGAGCCCCCGAGGAACGACTTGCGGGCCGCCGGCTCGCCGCCGGCCGAGGTGTACTGCACCGTCAGCGGCTTCGTGTCCCCGCAGAGTCCGACGATCCACTGCTGCATGGCCCGGTTGAGCATCTCCAGGCCCGTGGCGATCACGTCCGGGTTCGCACTCCCGCACTCCTTGGGCGTGGCGGCGAAGGTGATCGGGACGACGGTCCGGTTCTCCCAGGCGCACATCTCACCGGAGCGGGTCCCCTTCCGCCGGTTGACGTGACCGTTCGGCCAGGAGTCCGTCGCCGAGAGCTGGATGCCGAAGTCGTCGTAGTCGTACAGGTGCCTCGAACAGTCGGGCTGCCCGCCGTACTTGTTGAACGGGTCGTCCGTGTCGCCGCCCCAGTTCGGCTCGACCACGATGGAGCAGGGGTTCTCCGCGTCGCAGCCCAGGTGCGGGCTCAGACGGCTCGACCAGACCTCCAGGCTGACGCTGCCCGAGCCGTCCGCCCCGGTCACGCCGAGCCGCATGTTCGACGGGAAGTCCGGCACGGTCGTACCCGGCTCGGGCGGGGGGTTCTCGAAGCCCTTGGCCGGATCCGCCTCGAACAGGCTGCTTCCGTAGCAGTCCGTGACCTTCGGGTCCTTGCCGCGGCACTGGTAGACCCGCACGGGGAAGAGCACGTCGTCGCCACCCAGCGTCGCAGAGGTCGCGGGGGTGCTGAGGTCGTACCTGCTCACGCTCGGAGTGAACCCCGTCCAGGAGACGTCGATCACCTGGTCCTGCAGGTTCTCGGTCTGCGAGACGGTGACGGTTCCCTCGGACCCGTAGGTCCCGCCGCCCTGGAAGTCCGGAATCCAGACCGGCTTCGCCGTCACCGTCTTCGACGAGGCCGCGTGCGCCTCGGTCACGGCGCCGAGCCCGACCGGCACCGTCACCACCGCGCCCACCACGGCCAGGACGAGGGTCAGCGGAGGTAGTCGCCGACGCCACCGCCCTCGTTCTCTCGGATCGGGTACGCGGAATCTCATGGCGGGCACCTCCGGGATGTGCGAGCCGCCGGGGGCGGCACGAGGGAATGGTCGCGCTCAGGCTGACGGCTCCGGTTGCCTACTATTCGGCCAGCCCGACATGGCCGAGTCCGGTCGCCAGGGTGTACGAGAACACAACGCGACGACTCCGTAGCGGAGTTGGGAACTCCGCATGCGAGCGGACCCGCGCCGTGGCGCGGGTCCGTCGTGATGTCCGAGGGCCATCTGACCAGAAGTCAGCTGCCCTGGTTGAACTTCAGGGAGAACGAGCCGACCGACTGACCGGCCTTGAAGAAGTCGGTCTTCAGCTTGGTGTCCAGGTAGGTCGCGGCGGCCGCGTCCAGCTGGAGGTCCGAGGAGGTCAGGCTCGCGTTGGCGCTGGTGCCGCTGAGCTGGAGACGGCCCTTCGGGTCCAGCAGCTGCACCGCGTCGGTGGAGCCGACGGGAACGCCCGTCAGCGACCCGGCGCCGACGTTGTAGTGGAGCTGGTTGAAGGTGACGCTCCTGCCCGTGAAGATGTTGACGAAGAGCAGGCCACCGCCGAGCTCGATGTCACCGTAGAAGTTGAACAGGTCGGCTTCGCCACCGGTCACCTGGAAGGTGGTGTTGATGCCGGTGGTGCTGTCGTACGAGGGGGTGGCGGACGGCAGCGGGATGACGATGATGCCGTTGAGCGCCTGGTCCCTCAGGAAGGTGGTGCTGGAGTTGACCACCGCGCTGCCGGTGGACGGCGTGCTCGCCGGGGCCGTGTCGGCGACGGCCGCACCGCTCATACCGGTGACGGCGAGGACGACGGCGGTGCCGGTCGCGGCGAGGCGGGCGCGGGTACGGGACATGCTGTGCTCCTTGGGAGAGGTGTGTGCTGGGTGGTGCAGGCGACCCGAGAAGGTCGCCCCCGCGGCCGGCCGCCCCGCACTGCCCGGCGGGTGACGGCGGCCGAAGATTCCGGCGCCTGGAATCAGGCGCTCCAGAAGGTGACTCCGCACGCCTGGGCCGGCAGCTGCGCGAAGCCGTGGCTCCTGACCGTCGCCCTCGCCACCGGATTCGTGCAGAGCCATCCGGCCTGCACGGCCGGGTCGGCGGCGGCCGGCCCTCCCACCATGACGGGGGAGGCCGTGAGGGCGGTGCTCGCCGTGAGCCAGGCAAAAGCCTCGCGCATGCTGGGGGTCCTTCGGTGTCGGTGAGGGTTGGTGACCGTCGGCTCAGCTGGTGCTGCCGCAGGCACCGCCCGGAAGGGGCAGGAAGCCGTGGCTCTTGAGGTCGGCGATGGCCGTCGCGCTGCGGCAGATGAAGCCGTTGGGGGCGAAGATGTTCCGCAGCGCCGCCCCGTGCGCGTCCGTCGCCGTCCACTCGGCGCCCCGGACCACGTTGTGGAGCACCCTGCCGTAGGTGCTCGCGGCGAACGGGGAGTTGATGCTCTGGTTCGCCGTGTTCACCGCCGCGATGCCGTTGACGCCGCGGACGGTCAGCGTTCCGGGCGCGTCGGAGCCGGTGCTGCGGCCGAAGAAGGCCTGGCCGACGTAGTGGCCCACCGAGTACGGGACCAGCGCGTCGGCGTCGTGCAGGACCGGATCGGTGCCCTGGTTGTCCTGGACGCCGCTGGTCACACAGGCACCCGGGATGATCGGCGTACCGCCTCCGAGGGCCTTCAGGAAGAAGTCACGCAGGCCGGAGCCGGACTGGGGGAGGAAGGGCTTGATCGTCGCGTTCGGCAGCGACGGGTCGAGCTGCTGCCAGGTCGTCCGGACACAGGTGTAGACGTCCTTCAGCTGCGCCGTGGTCAGGTTCGCCGGGGCGTGGCCCCCGAGCTGCGCGGCCCAGGAGACCGCGTCCTTGGCGAGCGCCACGAAGGTGTCGGACGCCAGGTCGGTGGGCAGCCGGCCCCGGTCCATGCGGACGAAGTCCACCTGGCTCGGGACGGCGTGCAGGGCGCCCAGGCCGGCACCGCTGCCCGTAGGCCGGGCGACGGGGCCGCTCCCGGCCTTCAGCACGATCGGCGAGGGGCCGATCGCGTCGAAGCTGTACAGCCGCGGCGACGTCGTGTCACCCGCCGCGGTCAGGGCGGCGTTGTAGTCCGTGGACAACTGGTTGAACAGCGGCGCGGTGGTCTGTGAGCCGACGCCGACGATGTCGCCGGGGTTCGGCACGACGGGCGGGTCGGCGAGTGCGGCACCACCGGTCAGACCGACCAGCGAGGCGGCAAGCGCGGCGACGGTGAGCGGCTTGCCCATGGTCTTTCGCATCGTTTCTCCTTGCGCCTGTGCGGCGGTGACGGTGCCTCGGCGAGCGCTCCCGGTGGATCACCGGGCCGGCGGCCACGGGCACGAGGCCCGTGGCCGCCGGTTGTTACGGGTGGGTCAGATGGGGCGGGGTGGCTCAGACCGGCGAGATCTCGGTGCCGCAGTTGCTGCCCAGGCTGCCGAAGCCGTAGTTCGTCAGGATGGCGGTACCGGCGGTGCCGCAGATGTAGCCGCCGTTGCTGGCGGTGCCGAAGATCTTCCGCAGGGCGACACCGTGGGCGTCGGTGGCGGTCCACTCCGAGCTGCGGACCACGTTGTAGACGTTGCGGCCGTACGCGGTGCCCGAGAAGGAGGGGTTGATGACCGCAGCCGGGCTGGTGGTGACCGGAGCGATGCCGTTGATGTTGCGGATGGTGACCGGGCCCGCGGCGTCGTTGGCGCTGGTGTGGCCGTAGTAGACCTGGCCGATGTAGTGGGCGACGGAGTAGGGAACGAGCGCGTTGTTGTCGGTCAGGGCCGCCTCGGTGCCCGTGTTCTCCTGGAGACCGGAGACGACGCAGGCACCCGGGGTGACGGGGGTGGCACCGCCGATGGCCTTCAGGAAGAACGCACGGGTGCCGGAGGCGGTCTGCGGCAGGTACGGCTTGATGGTGGCGTTCGGCAGGGCCGGGTTGATCTGCTGCCAGTTGGTCTTGGCGCAGGTGTAGATGTCCTTCAGGTTCGCGGTGGTCAGGTTGGCCGGGGCGTTGCCGCCCGTCTTGGCCGCCCAGGAGACCGCGTCCCGCGCGAAGGCGACGAAGACGTCGCTGGTGAGGTCGGTGCCGTTGGCCGGGCCGCGCGAGGAGCGGGCGAAGTCGACCTGGGTGCTGGTGCGGGTCTCCAGGGCCTTGATGCCGGCGCCGGAGCCGTTCGGACGGTCGAACGGGGAGGTGCCGGCCTTGGAGGTGATCTGGGCCGAGCCGGTGGCGTCGAAGCTGTACAGACGCGGGGAGGTGGTGTCGCCCGCGGCGGTCAGTGCGGCGTTGTAGCCACCCGACAGGCCGTTCAGGACCTCCTGGGTGGTGTCGGAGCCGACACCCACGATGTCCTGGGTGGCGGGGACGACGCCGGCGGCCGGGTCGGCGACGGCAACGCCGCTGGCGACGGTGGCGACCGAGGTGGCGATCGCGGCGGCGGCGAGCAGCTTGGCAGCGGTCTTGCGCATGTTCCTGTTCCTCCGGTGGGAGAGACGTACATCGCTTGCCCGGGTACTGGTCGTCAGTCCCGGGGCCGTGAGCCGCGTCCGCGGCGGCCCGTTCCGGCAGTGCCGATCCTGTCGGTCGGCCCGGTTCCGTCGAAAGGGCGGACGGTCGCCCCGGGCGATTGTCGATTTCTCGGTTCGGAGAGGTTTAGCAACAGGTCAGCACGGCCGCGGAGGGGTGGAAATCCGCAGGTCAGAGGCCGGTGACGTTCTTCTCCAGGTGGCGGCTCGGGGGTTTGCCGGATACCTGCGCTTCACCGGAAGAGGGGGAAGGGCCGGTCCGCGCCGCGGGGACAACGCGAGAAGCCGCCCGAAGGCGGCTGGGGGCGGCGGCGGACGGATCGTCAGAAGGGCCAGGCGTCGTCGCGCCCCGGACGGCGCAACTCCTGCCCCAGGCGCTGGAGTCCGGCGAGGAAGCCGGTGACGCCGGCCTGGCACTGGTCGCGCCGCAGGTACCCGCGGGCGCTGCGGGCCACCGGTCCGGCCGCGTCGGCGGCGCCCGGGCGGGTGCTGCGCACCGGCAGGTACGCCGTCCACACCCACAGGCGGGCCTCGGACTGGCCGACGGTACATCGCAGCACGGCCCGCTCGATGATCAACTCTCGGACGGCTTCGGCGAGTTCCGCCTCGCCCCGGTAGGTGCGCACGCCGACGCCGAGCTGCCGCCCGTTGGCCGCGCGCAGCGTCCAGGACAGCGAACGGTCACCGACCGGGACGGTCAGCAGGCGCGGCCCGCGCCGGTCAGCGGACATCGGACGTTCTCAACGACGGCCCCCGTTCGGAGAGTTCGGGGCGCTCCAGGGCCGGCTGCTTGGCCAGCAGCACGACGAAGCGCCGGAAGGCGTTCTGGCAGGTGGCGTACCGCTCGTAGGCGCGACTGGACCGCACCTCCGGCAGGCTGCGCGACCCGGGGACCACCCAGATCCAGCCGATGCCGTCCCGCACGTGCGTGATCCGGGCGGTGAGCCCCTCCGCGCCGACCCGTAAGCCGTCGAAGCCGCGCTCCGCCTCTCCGGCCGTTTCGTACGCGGCCGGAGTGACGGCCACGACGCGGCCGTTCGGCGCCTTCAACTGCCAGCGATACCGCCCGTCCGGTGCCCGTTCGGCCCGGAATCCCCCTCGACTTGCCCCTGCTGCGGTGTGACCGCGGCCCGACGCGTCCACTGCTCCCCCACAGTCCGGTACCTCTCCGAGACGGGAGTAAAGCTATGTGTGCACACGAGAGCGCCGGAAGGCCACGAAATGCACAACTTGCTCCGTTGGCCGGGAAGTTCTCCCTCGTTAAACTTTCACCGAGTGCACACCAACCGCGCGCCAACCAATCCCGGCGTGGATCCTCCCCGTTCACGAACCGTTCGAAGACGGGTGGGTTTGACCCGATCATCCCACCGGACGTTCAGAGCCGCGCCGTCCACCGCACCCGGGTGCCCCGGCCGTGCGGCCCGGGCTCGTGCCAGGCGTCGCCGCCGAGCGCCTCGGCGCGCCGGGCCAGGTTCCGCAGACCGCTGCGCCGCCCGCCCTCGGGGATGCCGATGCCGTCGTCGGTGACGGTCAGCAGGACGCCGGGGCGCCCGCCCCGGTCCAGCGACTCCGGGTCGCCGCCGACCGGACGGCCGCCGTCGTCCAGGTGCACGGTCGCGTCCAGCTCGACACCGACCCGGGAGGCCCGGGCGTGCCGTGCCGTGTTGGAGAGCATCTCCCGCAGCGCGGCCAGTAGTTGACGGCTCGTCTTCTCGCCGACCAGGCTCTCCACCGGGCCGACGAAGGAGACCGAGGGCTTGAATCCGAGCGCCGCCGCGGTCTGGCTGCACTCGCGCAGCACCCTGGTCCGCAGGGTGTCGGGCGCGTCGCCGTGGTTGTCGTGCTGCAGCGCGTAGATGGTGGTGCGGACCTCCTGGATGGTGGCGTCCAGCTCGTCCACCGCCTCGCCGATGCGGACCTTCACCTCCGGGACGATGGCGCGCCGGGCCGCGCCCTCCAGCATCATGCCGGTGGCGAAGAGCCGCTGGATGACCAGGTCGTGGAGGTCCCGGGCGATCCGGTCGCGGTCCTGGAAGACGGCGAGCCGCTGCTGGTCGCGCTGGCCCTCCGCGAGCCGCAGCGCGAGCGCGGCCTGCGAGGCGAAGGTCTCGGCGAGCTGCTTCTCGGCCCCGGAGAACGGCACGGCGCCGCGCGGGCGCCAGACGCAGAGCCCGCCGAGCACCCGGCCGGCGGCGACCATCGGCACGGCCAGCGAGGGGCCGAAGCTGCGGGCGAGCCGCATCACCACGGTCGGGTCGGTGGACATGTCGTCGAGGTGGACGCTCTCCCCCTGGAGCAGCCGGGAGGCGAAGCTGGCCGGCGGCAGCAGCTCGCCGCGCACGAACTCGGCGGCCTCCCCGGAGGCGTGGGCGACCCGCATCCGGACGGTGCCGGCGTCGCCGTCCGCGACCGGCAGCAGGATCATGCCCAGCGCGGCGTCCGCCAGCTCCCGGACCTGCTCGGCGGCGACGGTGAGCGCCACCTGCGCCTCGTCGGTGGAGAGCAGCGCGGTGGTGACGGCGGACGCGCCGGCGATCCACCGCTCCCGGCGCCGGCCCTCCTCGTAGAGGCGGGAGTTCTCGATCGCGACCCCGGCCGCGGCGGCGAGCGCGTGCACCACCTGCTCGTCCTCCGGGGTGAAGGCGCCGCCGCCGCGCTTCTCGGTGAGGTAGAGGTTGCCGAACACCTCGTCGCGGATCCGGATCGGCTCGCCCAGGAAGGTCCTCATGCACGGGTGGTGCGGGGGGAAGCCGTAGGAGCGCGGGTCGGCGGTGAGGTCGGTGAGCCGCAGCGGCTCGGGCCGGTCGATCAGCGCGCCGAGGATGCCCCGGCCGACCGGCAGTTCGCCGATCTCGGCGGCCAGCGCGTCGTCCACCCCGACGTGGATGAAGTCGGAGAGGCCCTGCCCGCCCGGCGCGATCACCCCGAGCGCCGCGTAGCGGGCGTCCACCAGCTCGGCGGCGCCGGTGGCGATCCGGTGCAGGGTGGCGTGCAGGTCCAGCCCGGCGCCGACCGAGACGACCGCCTCCAGCAGCCGCTGCATCCGGTCGGTGACGGCGGCGGCGGACTGCAGCCGCTCGGACACCTCGGTGACCAGCGTGTCCAGCCCGAGCGAGGAGATCTCGGGCACCCGGTGCGGCGCCGGGTCGGGCTCCGGCTCACCGGGGGTGGCGGGGTCGGGCAGGTCTGGCGTGGGGTCCATGAGGAAGAGCGTAGTTTGTACGGTTTTCGACAGAAGTAACGACGCGACCGGCCGGCGGGGCTCCGGGCGGCCCGGCTAACCGACCGCGAGCGGCAGCCCGTCGGTCTCGCGCTCGCGGTCGTGCATCGCGCGCAGCCGGCCGGCCGGGCGGGCCAGCAGCTCGGACCAGCGGCCGCGCTCCACCACCCGGCCGGCGTCCAGGACGAGCACCTCGTCGACGGTGGTGTCGTCGAGACCGGCCAGGCGGTGGGTGATGAGCACGGTGGTGCGGCCCGCGGTGGCGGTCAGCAGGTCGGCGGTGAGGGCGTCGGCGGTCGGCAGGTCGAGGTGTTCGGCGGGCTCGTCCAGGACGAGCACCGGGAAGTCGGCGAGCAGCGCCCGGGCGAGCGCGAGCCGCTGGCGCTGGCCGCCGGAGAGGCGGGCGCCGTGCTCGCCGACCATGGTGTCCAGGCCGCCCGGCAGGGTCTCGGTGAAGTCCAGCAGCCGGGCGGCGGCGAGCGCGGCGCGCAGCTCGTCCTCCCCCGCGTCCGGCCGGGCGAGGCGGAGGTTCTCGCGCAGCGAGCTGTCGAAGACGTGCGCGTCCTGGGCGCAGAGCCCGACCACCCGGCGGACGTCCTCCCCGGCGAGCTCCCGGCTGTCCACCGCCTGTGGGCGGCCGGCGGCGAGCACGACGCTCCCGGCGTCCTGGTCGAG
This sequence comes from Kitasatospora sp. NPDC001527, assembly GCF_040298605.1. Taxonomy (NCBI): domain Bacteria; kingdom Bacillati; phylum Actinomycetota; class Actinomycetes; order Kitasatosporales; family Streptomycetaceae; genus Kitasatospora; species Kitasatospora sp. NPDC001527. The sequence goes on from NZ_JBEPAM010000003.1 coordinate 258,342, forward strand.
GAAGCGCAGCAGCGTCTGCGCGAGGGTGGTCTTGCCGGAGCCGGACGGGCCGACCACGGCGATCCTGTGGCCCGCGACGAGGTCGAGGTCGACCCCGGCCAGTGCGGCGGCGTCCTGTCCGGGGTGGCGGGCGGTCAGCCCGCGGACCGCGATCGGCAGCGGCTGCTCGGGCAGGGCCTTCGGTGCGGTGGGTTCGGCGACGGCGGCGGGCGCGTCCAGCACCTCGGCGAGCCGCGCCGAGGCGGCCTGGCTGCGCCGCCGGGCCTGGACCGCGAGCGGCATGCCGGTGACGGCCTCGAAGGCGGCCAGCGGGGTGAGCACGACCACGGCCAGGCAGACCGGGGCGAGGGCGCCGGACTCGACGCCGCGCAGGCCGACGGCCGCGGCGGCGGCCACGGTGAGGCCGGTGAGCAGGGTGATCAGCCCGGTGCCGAGCGCGGCGGTGGCGGCCGAGCGGGCGGCCAGGGCGGTCAGCGCGGTGTCGGCGGCGCGGACCGCGGCGAGCCGGCCGGGCAGCGCGCCGGCCACGGTGAGCTCGGCCGTCCCGCTGAACGCGTCCAGCACGGTGGTGGCGAGCCGTCCGCGCGCCGGGGCCTGGCGGCGTTCGTCGGCGGCCGACCAGCGGGCGGCCAGCGCGGGCACCACCAGGCCGGCGAGCAGCAGGCCGGCGCCGAGCACCAGCCCGGCGGCGGGCAGGAAGGCGCCCATGGCGACGGCGGCGGCCAGCGAGACCACCGCGGCCACGGCGGCCGGCAGGCGCCAGCGCAGGTAGTGGTCCTGGACGGCGTCGACGTCGGCGACCAGCCGGGAGAGCAGGTCCCCGCGCCGGAACGCGGGCAGCGCGGCCGGGGCGAGCACGGCGAGCCGGCGGTACACGGCGGCGCGCAGGGTGCCGAGGGTGCGCAGCACGGCGTCGTGCGAGACCAGCCGCTCGGCGTAGCGGAAGACGCTGCGCCCGATGCCGAAGGCGCGCACCGAGGTGACGGCCATCATCAGGTAGAGGACCGGCGGCATCTCGGAGGCGTAGGAGATGAGGTAGCCGGAGGTGGCCATCAGCGCGACGGCGCAGCCGAGGGCGAGCGCGCCGAGCAGGACGGAGAGGGCGAGGCGGGGCCTGACCGCGTCCGGGCCGGGCGCCGGACCGTCCTCGGGCGCCGGCGGCGTGGGCCGGCCGCTGTGCGCCGGGAGCGGGGCGGGGACGGCCGCCGGGGCGGCCGGGGGAGCGGCGGGGCCGTCCAGCCGGACCCGCCGGTCGGCGGCGGCCAGCAGCGCGGGCCGGTGGGCGACCAGCAGGACGGTGCGCGCGGGATCGGCGGCCAGCGCCCGGACGGTGTCCACCACGGCCGCCTCGGAGGCGCCGTCCAGGTGGGCGGTGGGCTCGTCGAGCAGGACGAGCGGTCGGTCGTCGGCGAGCAGCACCCGGGCGAGCGCGAGCCGCTGGCGCTGGCCGGCGGAGAGCCCGGCGCCGTCCTCGCCGAGGACGGTGTCCAGCCGGGTGACGAAGTCGAGGGCGTGCGCGGAGCGCAGCGCCGCCCACAGCCGCTCGTCGGTGGCGTCGGGCCGGTAGAGCCGCAGGTTGTCGGCGACGGTGCCGGCGAACAGGTGCGGGTGCTGCGGCACCCAGGCGATCTGCCGCCGCCAGCTCTCCCGGTCCAGGTCGGCCAGGTCGTGGGTGCGCCCGTCGGCGGCGGTGATCCGGACGGTGCCGGCGTCGGGGGCGGTGAGGCCGAGCAGGACGCCGAGCAGGGTGGACTTGCCGGCGCCGGACGGTCCGGTGAGCGCGACGCTCCCGCCCGGCTCCAGCACCAGCGCGGCGCCGTCGAGGGCGGGCCCGGTGCGGCCGGGGAAGCGCACGGTGAGGCCGTCGGCCGTCACGGTGGCCCCGGCGAGGTCCGGCGCGGGCACCGTGCCGGCGGCCGGCAGCGGGGTCTCCAGCACCTCGAAGATCCGGTCGGCGGCGGTCAGGCCCTCGACGCTGGAGTGGTAGAGCGCGCCGACCTGACGGATCGGGAAGTAGACCTCGGGGGCGAGGATCAGGATCAGCAGCCCGGTCTCCAGGTCGAGGCTGCCGTTCACCAGCCGGAAGCCGATCGAGACGGCGACCAGGGCGACCGAGAGGGTGGAGAGCAGTTCCAGGGCGAAGGAGGAGATGAAGGCGATCCGCAGGGTCCGCAGGGTGGCCCGGCGGTAGTCGGCGGTGATCCGGGCGATGGTCGCGGCCTGGGCGCGGGCCCGGTTGAAGACCTTGAGCGTGGGCAGCCCGGCGACCACGTCCAGGAAGTGGTGGGAGAGCCGGGCGAGGGTGGTCCACTGGCGGTCCATCCGGGCCTGGGTGGCCATCCCGATCAGCACCATGAACAGCGGGATCAGCGGCAGGGTGCCGGCGATGATCGCGGCCGAGGTGGCGTCGGCGCCGACGATCCGCAGCAGCACCGCGACCGGGACGACCACGGCGAGCGCCAGTTGCGGCAGGTAGCGGGCGAAGTAGTCGTCGAGCGCGTCCACGCCGCGGGTGGCGAGGGCGGTGAGTTCGCCGGTGCGCCGGCCCGCCGGGTGGGCCGGGCCGAGCGCGGTGGCGTGGTCGAGCAGCCGGCGCCGCAGGGTGGACTTCACCCGGGCGACGGACCGGTGCGCGGTGAGTTCGGTGAGCCAGCCGACCAGCCCGCGCCCGATCGCGGTGAGCGCCAGCAGCGCCAGCGGCGCGGTGAGCTCGTCGAGCCCGGCCCGCTGCTGGAAGCCGCGGACCACGATCTCGGCGATCAGGCCCGCCTGGGCGACCACCAGGGCCGCGTTCGCGGTGCCCAGGAGGACGGTCCCGGCCAGGAAGGTCCGGGTGGTGCGGGCGTACCCGAGGAGTCGGGGGTCGACCGGCTTCACGGCGTCAGGCCTTGTCGAGGGCGGCGGCCGGGTCGTGCCCGGGGATGTGCTGGACGCCGATCCGCTTGCGGAACACCCAGTACGTCCAGCCCTGGTAGAGCAGCACGATCGGGGTGAAGACCGCGGCCACGATGGTCATCAGCTTGAGCGTGTACGGCGAGGAGGCCGCGTTGCGCACGGTCAGGCTCCAGTCCGGGTTCAGCGTGGACGGCATGACGTCGGGGAAGAGGGCGAGGAAGAGCATGGCGACGGCGGCCACGATCGTCGCGCCCGAGAGGGCGAACGCCCAGCCCTCACGGGCCCGCTGGTTGGCGGCGAGCGCGCCGACCAGGGCGAGCACCGCGGTCACCAGGGCGGCGAGGCTCCAGCCGTTGCCGTGGTCGGCCTGGGTCCAGATCAGGAAGACCGCGGCGAGCACCGCCGTCACCAGTCCGGTCCGCAGCGCGGTGGCCCGGGCCCGCTCGCGGATGTCGCCGACCGTCTTGAGCGCGGCGAACACCGCGCCGTGGAAGGTGAACAGGACGAGCGTCACCAGGCCGCCGAGCAGCGCGTACGGGTTGAGCAGGTCCCAGAGGGTCCCGACGAAGTTCTTCTGCGCGTCGATGTCCACGCCGCGCACGATGTTCGCGAAGGCGACGCCCCAGAGGAAGGACGGGATCAGCGAGGTCCAGAAGATCGCCTCCTCCCAGTTGCGCTGCCAGCGCGGCCCGGGCCGCTTGGCCCGGTACTCGAAGGCGACGCCGCGGACGATCAGGCAGACCAGGATGACCAGCAGCGGGATGTAGAAGCCGCTGAACAGGGTGGCGTACCAGTCCGGGAAGGCCGCGAAGGTGGCGCCGCCGGCGGTCAGCAGCCAGACCTCGTTGCCGTCCCAGACCGGGCCGATGGTGTTGATCAGCACCCGCCGCTCGGAGGTGCCCCGGGCCAGCGTCTTCGTGAGGATGCCGATGCCGAAGTCGAAGCCCTCCAGGAAGAAGTAGCCGATCCAGAGGACGGCGATCAGGACGAACCAGACGTCGTGAAGTTCCATGGTGTGTCGGTCCTATCGATCCTCAGGGGCCTCAGTAGGCGAAGGCGAGCGGCTTGTCGGCGTCGTCCTCCGAGGACGGGCCGCGCAGGGACGGGTCCTTGGCGGGCGGCTGCTCGTCGGTGGCCGGACCGGCCTTGGCGTACTTGACCAGCAGCTTGACCTCGATGACGGCGAGGATCGCGTACAGCGCGGTGAAGGTGGCCAGCGCGCCGATCTGGGTGCCGACGCTGACGTTGGACGAGACGGCGCTGGCCGTGGTCATCAGGCCGAAGACCGCCCAGGGCTGGCGGCCCATCTCGGTGAAGATCCAGCCGAAGCTGTTGGCGATCAGCGGGAAGCCCATGGTGAGGATGCCGATCCGCCAGCTCCACTTGGTGAGGAACGGGCCCAGCTCGCGCTTCGGGGTGAGCATCAGCCTCGGCACCTCGTCGTCGCCGGTGCGGAACTCCGGTGCCAGGAAGCGCCTCTTGCGGGTGGTCCAGAGGCCGATCAGACCGGCCACGAAGGACGTCATCCCGAAGCCGATCATGAGGCGGAAGCCCCAGTAGGTGACGAAGATGCTCGGGATGTAGTCCTTGGGGTCGCCGCCGTACTTGGCGGCCTCGGCGGCGGCGGTGTCGTTGATGCCGGGGACGGAGGAGCTGAAGTCGCTGTTGGCGAGGAAGGACAGCGCCGCGGGGATCTCCAGCTCGACCGAGTTGTGGCCCTTGCCGACGTCGCCGACCGCGAAGATCGAGAACGGCGCGGGGGCCTTGGTGTCCCAGAGCGCCTCGGCGGCGGCCATCTTCATCGGCTGCTGGCGGAACATGACCTTGGCGAGCTGGTCGCCGCTGAGCGCCGTGCCGAGGCCGGCGATGACGGCGAGGACCAGGCCCAGCCGCAGCGAGGTGCGCATCGCGGCGACCCGCTTGGGGTTGGCGCTCGCGGGCTTGCGCTTGGCCTTCCACAGGTGGAAGGAGGCGATGCCGACCACGAACGCGGCGCCGGTGAGGAAGGCGGCGGTCAGGGTGTGCAGGACGACGGTGACGGTGGTGTCCTGGAACAGCACCCGCGCGATGTCGTTGAGCTGCGCCTTCCCGGTGACCGGGTCGATCGCGTAGCCGACCGGGTGCTGCATCCAGGAGTTCGCCGCCAGGATGAAGTAGGCGGAGAGCACGGTGCCGAGCGCGACCATCCAGATGCAGGCGCAGTGCAGCTTCCTGGGCAGCTTGTCCCAGCCGAAGATCCACAGGCCGATGAAGGTCGACTCGAAGAAGAAGGCGATCAGCGCCTCCATCGCGAGCGGGGCGCCGAAGACGTCACCGACGAAGCGGGAGTAGTCGGACCAGTTCATGCCGAACTGGAACTCCTGCACGATGCCGGTGACCACGCCCATCGCGATGTTGATCAGGAAGAGCTTGCCCCAGAACTTGGTGGCGTGGAAGTACTTCTCCTTGTTCGTCCGCACCCACGCGGTCTCCAGCCCGGCGACGATCGCCGCGAGGCTGATGGTCAGCGGGACGAAGAGGAAGTGGTAGACGGTGGTGATGCCGAATTGCCATCGCGCGATGGTCTCGTGAGCGATTGCCAGTTCCACGGCGCCCTCTCTCCCAACCGACCCTGTTGAGTCACATTTCGGACAAACTACTCGATAAGCCGGGGACCGTCGCCCAAGCGCACAGGCTTGTCCGCTTGTGAACGTGAACACGTTCACAAGCATCAGTATCCACCACTCTTACAGGCGATTCACCGGCGGGGTGGGGTTTGACCGGCAGCGATGCCGTGCGCACAGTCTGCGAAGGGGGGCCGGGAACAGCAACGAGCAGCGGGGCGGGTGGGCCGGAGAATGTGGACGATCCGTAGCATTGACAGCCATCGATCCTCCAGGTCGGCCTGTTCTGGCCGATGGAAAGCTCCCGCCCCGGGGAGGTGCTCCGGGTGTGCCAGACTCCGCCCCGTGCGAACAATCGTCGAAGCGATGGCCGGCCGGCTGGCCGGTGTGCCGGGAGTGGTCGGCGTGGTGCTCGGCGGCAGCCGGGCCCGGGGCGAGCACCGGCCGGACTCGGACTGGGACCTCGGCCTCTACTACCGCGGCGCCCCCGACCTCGACGCCCTGCGCGAGGTGGCCGGACCGGGCGTCGAGGTGGCCGGACCCGGCGGCTGGGGGCCGTGGGTCGACGGCGGGGCCTGGCTCACCGTCGAGGGCCTCGGCCGGGTGGACTGGATCCTGCGCGACCTCGACCGGGTCGACCGGGTCCGGGCCGACTGCCTGGCCGGCCGCTACGAGGTGGGGATCCAGGCCGGGCACCCGCTCGGCTTCTGGTCACCCTGCTACGTCGGGGAACTGGCGCTCGGCCGCGTCCTCGCCGACCCGTCCGGCGAGCTGGCCGAGCGCCGGGCCGCGTACGCCGGCTACCCGGAGCCGCTGCGGGCCGCGCTGATGGCGAGCACCTGGGAGGCCGGCTTCCTGCTCGACGGCGCCGCCAAGGGCGCGGCCCGCGGCGACACCCTGTACGTCGTGCTCTGCCTCTCCCGCGCCGTCGGCATCCTGGTGCAGGCGCTGTACGCGGCCGACCGGCGCTGGTGCCTCAACGAGAAGGGCGCCCTCGCCGTCGCCGGGGAACTGCCCGCCGCTCCGGCCGGCTTCGGCCCGCGCGCCCGCGCCCTGCTCGCCGCCCCCGGCGACGGGCCCGCGGCGCTCACCGCCACCGTGGCCGCGGCCCGCTCCCTGGTCGCCGACACCGAGGCGGCGCTGCGGGCCGCCTGACGGTCCGTCCGGCGGATGGTTCGGCGGGCGGTTCGGCCGGCGGTCCGGCAGGTCGTCCGAGGGCCGGGCACGGCTACGCCCGCCCGAGGAGCTGGGTGCCGGGAGCGGAGGGGGCGCGGGCGGTGAAGTAGTCGACGAAGCCGCGCAGGAACTCCGCCACGGTGATCACGCCGTCCCCGTCGGTGTCCAGCTGGCGGAAGCCGTGCGAGAGTTCGGCCGGATGCACCCGCCGGCCGTCGAACAGCACCCGGTACTCGGCGAAGTCCATCAGACCGTCCCCGTCGGCGTCGGCCGCCTCGAACACCGCCCGCAGCGCGGGCAGCAGGCCGCCCTCCAGGTACGCCGGGTCGCGGTCGCAGCCGGCCAGCGTCGCGGCGACGTACTCGGCCCGGCCGATCCGGCCGTCGCCGTCGGTGTCCATGGTCGCCCGCAGCTGCTCCCACCACGCCTCGAACGCGGCGTGCACCCGGGCCTCGCCGGCCTCGGAGAGCTCCAGCTGCCAGCAGACGTTGTGCGCCATGCACGCGAAGTCGCGGACCGTGAGGTGACCGTCCCCGGTCTGGTCCAGGACCTCCCGGAAGAACCGTTCCAGCCGGGGCGGCCGGGTGTCCTGGCGCGGCATCCGCCGGGGCCGGGACGGCGGGCGCACACCGGGGGCGCGGTAGCGGTAGCGGTCCGGCAGCCCGGTCAGCACCGCCCGGCCGCCGCGGTGCAGCACCCGGGACAGCACCGCCCCGCGGCGGGTGGGGACCAGCCCGAACCGCTCGCGGTACACCGCCGGGAGGTCCGCGACGGTCAGCTCGGTGACCACCCGGGCCACCACCGACCGCAGCACCCGCCAGCCGGCCGGCCCGAGGAAGCGCAGCCGGCGCGGACAGGGCGCCTCGTGCAGGAAGTCGTACAGCAGGTGCCGCGCCGCCCCGGTGAACTCCAGCCGCTCGGCAGTGGTCCGCCGCAGGTAGCCGGGCAGCTCGGCGGCGGTCGCGGGCAACTCCCCCGCCGGCAGCCCGAACACCGCCGCGATCTCGGCGAACTCCCGGTACAGCGCCTCCAGTTCCTCCGCCGAGTACGGCCGGCCGCTCAGCTCCCGCATGGCGGCGACCGCTTCGAAGAGGGTGAGGAGCACCCAGGCCCGGGTGGCGGGGTCGCGGGCGTCGTACTCCCGGCCGTCCTCGGCGGTGCCGTGGATCCGCCGGTGCGCCCGGTCGAGCCGCTGGACCTCGCGCCAGAGCTGCTCCTGGTCGGCCTGGAAGAGCCGCTGCCCGCTGCCGAGGGTGTGCTCGATCCGGCGCCAGGGGTGGCCGCGGTAGGCGGAGTGCTCCGCCATCCCGGCCGCGACCACCGGATGCGAGGCCTGGAGCACCAGCAGCCGCCAGGCGACGAGCACGATCCGCCACTCCGAGAGGTCCCGTCGGAAGGACACCTCGGGACGTGGTGCTGACGCTGTCATCCGGACCTCGCCTGGGAGTTGTGGAACCTTCGCGTACGGGCGTGGCTGTTCCCGGCCGGCCGGCGGGGAAACCAGACGCGGGATTGATCAGACGGTCCTACCGGGCGGGCGCCTTCAGCTCGGCGAGGTCCGCGAGGTCCCCCGCGTCCAGGCGCAGCGAGGCGGCGGCCACGTTCTCCTCCAGGTGCGCCGGCGAGGAGGTGCCCGGGATGGCGAGGACCGCCGGCGAGAGGGCGAGCAGCCAGGCCACCATCACCTGGGCCCGGGTGGCGCCGTGCCGCTCGGCGACCCGGCGCAGGGCGGGGTGGTCGGGCACGCCGCTGCCGCCCAGCGGGTAGAACGGCACGAAGGCGGTGCCGCGCCCGGTGCAGTCGGCCAGCAGCCGGTCGTCGGCCTCGTCGTGCTCCAGCACGCTGAACCTGTTCTGCACCGCGACCACCGGGGCGATCGCCCGTGCCTCGGCGAGCTGGGCCGCGTTCACGTTGCTGACGCCGAGCCGGCGGATCAGCCCCTCCTCGCGCAACTCGGCCAGCGCGGCGAAGGGTTCGGCGATCGAGGACTGGCTGGGCAGCCGGCGCAGGTAGACCAGGTCGAGGTGGTCCACACCGAGCTCGCGCAGATTGCGGTGGACGGCCGCGCGCAGGGCGTCCCGGTCGGCCGGGTCCATCCAGCCGCCGTCCGGCTCGCGGCCGGGGCCGACCTTGGTCGCGATCACCAGGCCGTCCCGGTACGGGTGCAGGGCCCGCCGGATCAGGTCGTTGGCGGAGACGTCGCGGAAGAAGTAGAACCAGGCGGTGTCGATGTGGTCGACGCCCAGCTCCACCGCCCGGCGCAGCACCCGCAGGCTCTGCTCCGGGTCGCAGGCGGGGCCCTCCCAGTCCCGGGAGGGCAGCTTCATCGCGCCGAACCCCATCCGGGACACCGGCCGTTCACCACCGAGCAGGAAGGTACCGGCCGCACCGGCGGAGGGGACGGGAGCAGGGGCATGAGGAGTCGTCATGATCCCTATCCTCGCCCAGGGACTCCCGGACGAGAAGGTCAGTCCTGTCGGCCCCCGGTGATCGCCGGACCGATCGCGAACCCCTTCGCGGGTCCCTCCGGGATCACCGCCTCCGCGCCGTAGGGCGTCCGCTCCGATCGGGCGTAGGCGCCGCGCTCCGGGTCGGGACCGGTGAGGACGGTGACGGCGCCGCCGTCGTCGTAGTCGTCGATGATCACGTGGACGGGGATGCCGGCGGTCGCGTAGGCGCGGTGCTTGAGAACGCGGTCGCGCTGGCGGTTCTTGTGTCCGGGCGAGACGGTCTCGACCATCATGGCGACGCCGGAGGCAAGGATCCCCAGGCCCTCGGGATGCACGATCTCCTCGAGGTCGTCCGGCGCCACGTAGACGTGGGGAATCGTGACCTTGAGGCCGCTGATGACATTCCCGTCGTTCCCCGGAGCCCACCCGGTGCCCCGCAGATGGTCATGGAGGGCGAGGAACATCCGCCGGTTGATCATCATGTGCCGGGCCCCGCCTGCAGGTGACATCTCGATGGCTCCTTCGATGATCTCCGCGTGGAAGCCCTCGGGGACCTCCATCGCCTTCCACACCTGCCACAGCGCCTGGTCCAGGTCCACGACGGTCTCCTCGGCTACGAGCGCGAACATTGAGACACCCCTCATTCCCGTCCAGTGTGATCAGCCTGCGCAGTACCGCACAAGCCACGGCCGTACCCTCACACGCCGACGGCGGATGGCGGGGGTGATGCATCGAGGTTCACTCGATCAGGGGGTTTCAGCGCTGGTGGGGGAGTTCGAGGCGGAAGGTGGCTCCGGTGCCGGGGGTGGTGTGGAGGGTGAGGGCGCCGCCGTGGGCGTGGGTGAGGGCGGTGGCGATGGCGAGGCCGAGGCCGGCGCCGCCGCGGCGGTCGTGGCGGCTGCGGGAGGCGTCCACGCGGTAGAAGCGGTGGAAGACCAGGGCGGCCTGGTCGGCGGTGAGACCGGGGCCGGAGTCGGCGACCTCCAGCAGGCAGAGGCCGTCGCCGGTGCCCACGCCGATCCGCACCGGGGTGCCGGACGGGGTGTGCTTGACGGCGTTGCCGACCAGGTTGGTGACCACCTGGCGCAGCCGCGCCTCGTCGCCGAGCACCGGCGCGGGCCCGGGCGGGCCGCTGCCGTCCGGGCCGGTGAGGGCGACCGGGCGGCTCGGGTCGAGCGCGACGAGGTCGTGCAGGGCGTCCGCGGCGAGCGTGCGCAGGTCCATCGGGGCGAGGTCGAGCGGGCGCTCCTCGTCGAGCCGGGCGAGCACCAGCAGGTCCTCGACCAGCGCGCCCATCCGCACCGCCTCGTTCTCGATCCGGCCCATGGTGCGCCGCACGTCGGCCTCGGTCGGCAGGGCGCCCATCCGGTACAGCTCGGCGAAGCCGCGGATGCCGGCCAGCGGGGTGCGCAGTTCGTGCGAGGCGTCCGCGACGAACCGCCGCATCCGGGCCTCGGACTCCGCGCGGGCGGCGAACGCGGACTCGATCTGCGCCAGCATGCCGTTCAGCGCGGTGGAGAGCCGGCCGACCTCGGTGTGCGGCGGGAGGGCCGGCATCCGGTGGGAGAGCTCCCCGGCGGCGATCCGCTGGGCGCCCTCCTCGATCCGGCGCAGCGGCCGCAGGCCGGCCCGCACGGCGAAGAAGCCGAGCGCGGCGATCAGCACCAGGACGGCGCCGCCGATGCCGAGGAAGGCGGTGCGCAGCCGCTCGACGGTGCCGTCGACGTCCTCCCGGGAGACGGCGACCATCACGTACGCGGAGGCGGGCGCGGGCGCGGCGAAGGGGCCGGCCACCGGGGTGCTCTGCCGCTGCAGCGGCACGACCAGGACCCGCCAGCGGTCCCGGCCGCCGCGCTGGTCGGGCAGGTCGAAGGGGGTGCCGGCCTCGACCCGGGCCGGGTCGAAGCCGGCCAGCTGCGGCGCCGGGTCGTTGTCGGAGACCGGCTGGCGCACCGCGAACTGCACCTTGCCGTCGGCGGACAGGTACTGGACCAGGTACTGGCTGGGCAGCGCGGCCAGGTACTGCGTGCGCTTGCCGCCCATCGACGGCTGCTGCTGTTGCTTGGCGTCCGGCCAGTTGAGCCGGGACGGGGCGCGGTGGGCGAGCGACTCGCCGTAGCGCTCCAGCTGTTCGTCGAGCCGCTGCACCAGCTGGTGGCGGACGGTGCCGAGCACCACGGTGTCGCTGACCACCAGTCCGGTGGCGACCAGGGCGAGCGCGAGCACCAGGAGCCGGGCGCGCAGCGACAGCCGGCCGCGGCGGCGCGCCGGGTCGGGCTCCGCCGTGGCCGGTCCTGCGCTGGCCGGTCCTGCGGTGGCCGGTTCTGCGGCGGTCAACTCGGTGCTGCTCAGCTCTGCGGCGGGCGGCGCAGGGCGTAGCCGATGCCGCGCACGGTGTGGATCAGCTTGGGCCCGTGCGCCGGGCCGGAGTCGAGCTTGCGGCGCAGGTAGGAGATGTAGGACTCGACGATCGAGAGGTCGCCGCCGAAGTCGTAGGCCCAGACGTGGTCGAGGATCTGCGCCTTGGAGACCACCCGGCCGACGTTGGCCATCAGGTAGTGCAACAGCTTGAACTCGGTCGGGGAGAGCGCGACGACGCTGCCGCCCCGGGTGACCTCGTGGGCTATCGGGTCGAGGACGAGGTCGGCGACGATCAGCCGGCCGTCCTCGGCCGGCCCGCCGGAGCGGCGCAGGATGGCGCGGATCCGGGCGATCAGCTCCTCCAGGCTGAACGGCTTGGTCACGTAGTCGTCGGCTCCCGCGGCGAGGCCCTGGACCTTGTCGCCGACGCCGTCCTTGGCGGTGAGGAAGAGCACCGGCAGGTGGTCGCCGGGGTGGCCGTGGGAGGGGCCGGCGATGAGGCCGCGGCTGGTCTGCTCGCGCAGCCGCTCGACGATGGTGAAGCCGTCGAGGTCCGGCAGCATCACGTCGAGGACGACCAGGTCCGGGCGGTCGGCGGCGATCAGGCGCAGCGCCTCGGCCCCGGTCGCGGCGGAGGCCACCCGGAAGCCGGAGAAGCGGAGCGAGGCGGACAGCAGCTCGCGGATGTTCGGTTCGTCGTCGACGACGAGGAGGAAGGCCTCCCCCGGGCCGCCGTTGCTCACCGCCGGGGTTCCTGGTGTCGACACAGTGCCTTGCACGGGGGTTCCGCCTCCCGGTCGGACGATGGCGTTTCAGCTCGAGGCTAGCCCGGGGAGGGTATGGGCCATCGATGAATGTTGGATTAACACCTTATCGGGCGGTTTTGTACGGACGGACCCACGGGGCGGGCGTGGGTGGTGTGCGCACGGCTCCGGCGGCGGGCCGGGGCGGCGGCACCGGGCCCTCCCCCGCAAACGCCGCGGCGGAGCGGGCGGCCCCACCGGGCCGGCCACGCTCCGCCGCGGACGCGGGTCGGGCTACAGCTCCTTGCGGAACGCCTCCGCCACCGCGAGGAAGATCGAGTTGCCCTCGACCTCGCCGATCGAGATCCGCACGCCCTCGGGGAACGGGCGGACGATCACGCCGGCCGCGGCGCACGCCGCCGCGAAGTCCTGCGAGCGCTCGCCCAGCTCCAGCCAGACGAAGTTGGCCTGCGAGTCCGGGATCTCCCAGCCCTGGGCGCGCAGAGCGGCGACCACCCGGCCCCGCTCCTCGACCAGCGCGTCCACCCGGACCATCAGGGCGTCCTCGGCGCGCAGCGAGGCGACGGCCGCGTCCTGGGCGAGCTGGGTGACGCCGAACGGCACCGCGGTCTTGCGCAGGGCGTTGGCCACCGGCTCGTGCGCGATCGCGAAGCCGACCCGCATCCCGGCCAGGCCGTAGGCCTTGGAGAAGGTCCGCAGCACGCAGACGTTCGGGCGGTCGCGGTAGAGGTCGATGCCGTTGGGCACCTCGGGGTCGCGGATGAACTCGATGTACGCCTCGTCGATGACGATCAGCACGTCCGCCGGGGCGGCGTCCAGGAAGCGCTCCAGCTCGGCGCGGTGGATCACGTTGCCGGTGGGGTTGTTGGGGTTGCAGACGAAGATCAGCCGGGTCCGCTCGGTGACCGCGGCGAGCATCGCGTCCAGGTCGTGGTCGCCACCGGCGGTGAGCGGCACCGGGACGGGGGTCGCGCCGGCGACCTGGGTGATGATCGGGTAGGCCTCGAAGGAGCGCCAGGCGAAGATCACCTCGTCGCCGGGGCCGGCGGTGGCGAGGATCAGCGACTGGGCGACGCCGACCGAGCCGGTGCCGGTGGCGATGTGCTCGGCCGGCACGCCGAAGCGCTCGGCCAGCACGGCGGTCAGGTCGGTGACGGCCATGTCCGGGTAGCGGTTGAGCTTGCCGGCCGCCGCGACCGCCGCCTCGAGCACGCCGGGGAGCGGCTCGTAGGGGTTCTCGTTGGACGACAGCTTGTACGCGTCGGCGCCGGCGGGCTTGCCCGGCTTGTAGGTGGGGATGCCGTCCAGGGTCGGCCTGAGGCGGGGGCCCTGTGCTGCGGTCACGGTCGCTCTCCTTCTGTCATTCCGCTGCGTTCGCCCGCCACGGTCGGGATCGCCGCCGTGCCCGGGAATCGGAACGCACCCGGTCCACCCCGGTCGGGTGCCCTGAACGATACCGACCCCACTCACCCGTAGGAGTGAGATGCCCGGTCGGGTTACACGTGCAGATCAGCCATTCTGCCGGGTTCCTTTGGCACATGTCAGAGGTAAACCGGCTGGTTTCGTGCGGGGATCGAAGGGGCGCACACGGGCTCACTCGTGGAGAAACGTATCTCCACAGGCTCCCAATGCGCCGGTCACAGACCCTTGTCAGGAGCCATACGATCGGTCCGCCATGACAGCAGCAGCCAACCAGAGCGGTCGGCGACCCACCACCTCACGGCGTCTGGAGCGGGCCGGCATCCGGGATGTGGCAGCAGCCGCCGGAGTGTCGATCACCACCGTCTCCGACGCGCTGAACGGGAAGGGCCGCCTGCCCGACGAGACCAGAAGCCGGGTGCGCGAAGTCGCCGAGCGCCTCGGTTACCGCCCCTCGGCGGCCGCACGGACCCTGCGCACCGGACGGTCCGGACTGATCGGTCTGACCGTCACCACCTACGGCGAAGAGCCGTTCACCTTCACCGAGTTCGCCTACTTCGCCGAGATGGCCCGGGCCGCCACCAGCGCCGCCCTGGGCCGCGGCTACGCGCTGGTGGTGCTGCCCGCCTCCTCCCGGCACGACGTCTGGGGCAACATCGCCCTGGACGGCACCGTGGTGATCGACCCGCCCGACCAGGACCCGCTGGTCAGCGAGCTGTACCGGTCCGGCGTCCCGGTGGTCAGCGACGGCAAGCCCGGCAACTGCCCGGTCACCGCCTGGGTCGACAACGACCACGAGGCCGCCGTGCTCGGCATCCTCGACCACCTCTCCGAGGCCGGCGCCCGCCGGATCGGCCTGCTCACCGGCACCAGCACCGACACCTACACCCGGCTCTCCACCGAGGCCTACCTCGGCTGGTGCGCCAAGGTCGGCCAGGAGCCGGTCTACGAGACCTACCCCGCGCACGACCCGGCCTCCGGCGCCGTCGCCGCCGACCGGCTGCTCGCCCGCCCCGACCGCCCGGACGCCGTCTACGGCCTCTTCGACCCCAACGGCACCGACCTGCTCGCCGCCGCCCGCCGCTACGGCCTGCGGGTGCCCGACGACCTCCTGCTGGTCTGCTGCAGCGAGAGCGACGTGTACGCGAGCACCGAGCCGCCCATCACCACCCTGTCGCTCAAACCGCGCCGGATCGGCACCACCGTGGTGAACCTGTTGATCGACGCCATCGAGGGGGTGGACTCCGGCACCGGCGTCGACATCGCCCGGCTCTTCCCGCCCCGCTTCCGCACCGCCGGCACCGGCCCGCCGCCCGGCACCCTGATGCCCACCGAACTCATCGTCCGCGCCTCCTCCCAACGGCGGAGCCCGCGCACCACGGTCAGCCCGCCCCGCCCGCCGGGCGAGGTGTGACCCCGGGCCGCACCCGCCGGGTGTGTGGCCCACCCCCTGCCGAGTCGGGACAAATCGGACCTGACGGACCGACCGGCTGACGCTCCGGAGGATTGGATACCCACCAGGTGACGACGCCGGGAGAGTGGTCTTCCTATGATGGGCGAATGACACCCGAGGACCGCTTCCCCGGGCCTGAACACCCGGACTCAGGCCCACGCCACCAGCCGGACCTCGACGTGCTGCCGTACGGCACCTATTACGAACCGGAACCCGTCGCCGAGTACTCCGGGGGCGGCTACGAGGCCGAGACCTACAGCGGCTACGGCGGCGCCCGCTACCTCGAACAGCACTGGCCGGCCGCCGGCCCCGAGCACGGCCACACCGTGCACGCCCACAACGGCCCCGACGGCCACGCCGGTTACGAGCCGACCCTGCCCGACCACCCGTCCCCCGCGCACGGCGGCCACCCCGGCGCGCAGAGCGACGACCCGCCGACCATCGAGCTCGGCCCCCCGCTGGCCGAACCCGGCCTGCCCTACCACCCGTACCCGGCCCCCGGCCCCGGCGAGCCGCCCGGCCCGCTCTACGTGGTCGGCGACGTGCACGGCTACCTCGACGAGCTCCGCGCCGAGCTGCGCCACCAGGGCCTCATCGACGCCGACGGCCACTGGTCGGCCGGCCGCTCCCGGATCTGGTTCCTCGGGGACTTCACCGACCGGGGCCCGGACGGCATCGGCGTCATCGACCTGGTCATGCAGCTCGCCGCCGAGGCCGCCGCGGCCGGCGGCTACTGCCGTGCCCTGATGGGCAATCACGAACTGCTCTTCCTGGGCGCCGCCAGGTACGGCGACGAACCGGTCCAGTCCACCGCCGGCACCGCCTCCTTCCTCGCCGCCTGGCGGCTCAACGGCGGCCAGCAGAACGACCTGGAACGCCTGGAGGCGCACCACATCAGCTGGCTCTCCCGGCTCCCGGCGATCGCCCTGGAGGACGGCCACCTGCTGCTGCACTCCGACACCACCGCCTACCTGGAGTACGGCGAGTCCATCGCCGAGGTCAACGACGCCGTCCACGACCTGCTCGCGGACGAGGGCGTGGACGAGTGGTGGGACTGCTTCCGCCGGTTCACCAAGCGCTTCGCCTTCCGCGGCGACGCCGGCCCGATGGCCGTCCGCGAGCTGCTGGACACCTACGGCGGCGCGCGCGTGGTGCACGGGCACAGCCCGATCCCGTACCTCACCGGCGCGGTGCACGCCGACGACGGCATGCCGCCGCACGTCCCGGGCCCGTACGTCTACGCCGAGGACCTGGCCGTCGCCATGGACGGCGGCGTGACGATGGAGGGCCGGCTGCTGGTCTCCCGCCTGCCGATCTGACCACTGCGGCCCGCCCCGGAAGGCGCGGGCCTTCCGGGGCGGTACGGGTCGGGCGGCCGGGCCCGGCGGGGGTCAGCCCCGGCGGGCGCGGCGGACCAGCGCGAGGGCGGCGGCGCCGACCGCGAGCAGGGCGGCGGCGATGCCCGCCGGGACCGCGGGGGAGGAGCCGGTGTCGGCCAGCTCGGTCCGGCGGTCCGCCGTCGTGGTCGGGGAGGGCTTGGCCGCGGCCTTGACCACCGTCGGGGTCGCGGTCGGCGAGGCGGCCTTGCTCGGCGCGGCGCTCGGCGCGGCGGCCGTGCTCGGCGCGGCGCTCGGGGTGATGCTCGGGGTGGTGCTGGGCCGGGCGCTCGGCACGGGCGCGTTCGGGTTCACGCAGTCGGGCGCGCCGTCGACGGGGGTGGTGGCGAGCCGCTCGGTGGTCCAGAAGAGCACCGGACCGGCCCCCGGGAAGTAGCCGAAGCCGAGCTTCGGGTCCGAGGGGTCGAGCTTGAAGTTCTTGCCCAGGGTGATCCGGGCGTTGAGCACCTTGTTGTCGACCGGTCCGGTCGCCCACTTCGCCACGTCGACGGTGCCGCCGGTCATGCCGACCGCGCCCAGGTCCACCCGGTGCCAGCTGCCGTCCTTCGGGTCCTGGACGTCCACCTCGGCGTCACAGGCCGCCGGGCCCTCCATCGAACCGACGCCCTGGCCGGCCCAGAGGAAGAAGGAGGCGGTGGTGATGTGCCAGTCGAAGTTGTTCGCGGTCTTGATCGAGACCTTGAACGGGTGCGGCCTGCCGTCCGCCGGGATCGACTTCGGCAGCCCCTCGATGGTCGTGGTGAGGCCGTTGACCTTGACGATCCGGGCGGCCTCCGCCACCCGCTCCGCGACCTGGCCGCCCTGGCTGAACCGGGAGGCGAGGAAGGTCTCGAACCCGATGTCCACCGCCGGGCCCCGGTGCTTCGTCTGAACCACCTTGAAGCGCAGCTTGAAGGTGCGCTCCGCGTGCGGCTGCAGCTCCACGGCGGCACCGGTGACGTCGGCCGCGACGCCCTCGTAGCCGCCGGTCCCGCCGCCCAGGTCCTGGGCCGTCAGCTTCACCGGCTGCCACGCACCGGAGGCACCGTCGGCATACTCCACCACGACCTGGTCCGGGCCGAGCCACTGGGACCCGATCACGATCAGCAGGTGCTCGTCGACGGAGAGCTTGTCGGTGTCGTTCCTGACCGTCACTGACCCTTCGGACCAGCCTCCGCCGGGCTCGACGGAGGCGAGTCCGTCCATCCGGAGGCTGAATGCCCGGTCGCCGCCGGCCGCCTGGGCGGCGGGGGCGGTCAGTGCGATCGGCGACGCGACCAGCGCCGCCGCCATGAGCACATGGCGAATTCTCACATTTACCTCGATGATCCGAAAAGGCCGCGATTCGGGCGGCTACGCGGGGATTCCCCCCACCGCGCGGGCGCAGACTATCCGATGATCATATTGAGATGTCAATGAACTATTTCCCGGCGGGAATTCCATACAAGTCGACAAAAAAGGGGGCTTGATCACGGCGGCCGACCGGCGGATCGTGGAGGACGCCATCCGACCGCGTCCCTCCCCGACTGGAGCCACCATGGCCACCCTCCGCGTGAAGGCCTTCGACCACCTCGTGCTCAACGTCCGCGACGTCGAACGTTCACTGGAGTTCTACAGCGGCCTGCTCGGCCTCGAACCGGTCCGCGTCGACGCATGGCGGGCCGGCGAGGCCCCCTTCCCGTCCATCCGGATCACCCCCGAGACGATCATCGACCTGACCAACCGTCCGCGCGGCGAGTCCAACGTCGACCACATCTGTCTCACCGTCGACCCGCTCGACTGGCAGGAGGTCATCGACTCCGGCGCCTTCACCGTCCTGGAGGGCCCCGTCCCGCGCTACGGCGCCCGCGGCAACGCCAACTCCGTCTACGTCCAGGACCCGGACGGCAACACCGTCGAACTCCGCTGGTACCCCGAGGACGCCGCCTGACGAACGGCTGCCGCTTGCGGGGACCGGCCGGTCCCCGCAAGCGGCAGCCGTCGGGCCGCACCGGACCGTCAGTCGGCCAGCGGGAGGTAGACCTTGTTGCCCTGGGCGGCGAACTCGGCGGACTTCTCGGCCATGCCGGCCAGCGCCTCGGCCCCGTAGGAGGAACCGACCGCCGTCGAACCGTCGCCGTGCTCGTCGCGGATCTTCTGACTGATCTTCATCGAGCAGAACTTCGGACCGCACATCGAGCAGAAGTGGGCCGTCTTGGCGGGCTCGGCGGGGAGGGTCTCGTCGTGGAAGTCGCGGGCCGTCTCCGGGTCGAGGGCCAGGTTGAACTGGTCCTCCCAGCGGAACTCGAAGCGGGCGTCGGAGAGGGCGTCGTCCCAGGCCTGGGCGCCGGGGTGGCCCTTGGCGAGGTCGGCGGCGTGGGCGGCGATCTTGTAGGTGATGACGCCGGTCTTCACGTCGTCGCGGTTGGGCAGGCCCAGGTGCTCCTTGGGGGTGACGTAGCAGAGCATCGCGGTGCCCCACCAGGCGATCATCGCCGCGCCGATGCCCGAGGTGATGTGGTCGTAGCCGGGCGCGACGTCGGTGGTGAGCGGGCCCAGGGTGTAGAACGGGGCCTCGTCGCAGATCTCCTTCTGGAGATCCATGTTCTCCTTGATCTTGTGCATCGGGACGTGGCCCGGGCCCTCGATCATCACCTGGACGTCCTTGGCGCGGGCGATCCGGCCCAGCTCGCCCAGCGTCTGCAGCTCGGCGAACTGCGCCTCGTCGTTGGCGTCGGCGATCGATCCGGGGCGCAGGCCGTCACCGAGGGAGAAGGTGACGTCGTAGCGCGCGAGGATGTCGCAGAGCTCCTCGAAGTTGGTGTAGAGGAAGTTCTCCTCGTGGTGCGCCAGGCACCAGGCGGCCATGATCGAGCCGCCGCGCGAGACGATGCCGGTCTTGCGGCGGGCGGTCAGCGGCACGTAGCGCAGCAGCACGCCGGCGTGCACGGTCATGTAGTCGACGCCCTGCTCGCACTGCTCGACGACCGTGTCGCGGTAGACGTCCCAGCTCAGCTCCTCGGCCTTGCCGTCGACCTTCTCCAGCGCCTGGTAGAGCGGCACGGTGCCGATCGGCACGGGGGAGTTGCGCAGGATCCACTCGCGGGTGGTGTGGATGTTGCGGCCGGTGGAGAGGTCCATGACGGTGTCCGCGCCCCAGCGGGTGGCCCAGGTCATCTTCTCCACCTCCTCCTCGATCGAGGAGGTGACGGCGGAGTTGCCGATGTTGGCGTTGATCTTCACCAGGAAGTTGGTGCCGATGACCGCCGGCTCGACCTCCGGGTGGTTCACGTTCACCGGGATGACGGCGCGGCCGCGGGCGACCTCCTCGCGGACGAACTCGGGCGCCAGGCCCTCGCGCAGGGCGACGAACTCCATCTCCGGGGTCACGATGCCGCGCTTGGCGTACCCGAGCTGGGTGACGGCGGCGCCGTCGCGGCCGCGCAGCGGGCGGCGCGGACGGCCGGGGAAGACGGCGTCGAGGTTGCGCAGGTCGCCGCCGCGCGGCGAGGTGTGCCGGATGCCGTCGTCCTCGGGGCGCGCCTCGCGGCCGTCGTACTCCTCGACGTCGCCGCGCTGGCGGATCCAGGCGTCGCGCAGGGCGGGCAGGCCGCGCCGCACGTCGGGTTCGTAGTCCGGGTCGGTGTACGGCCCGGAGGTGTCGTACAGCGGGACGGTCCTCCCGTTGGTGAGCACGACCTCGCGGTACGGCACGCGCAGGTCGGGGCGGGAGCCCTCGCGGTGGGCCTTGCGCCAGGCCGGGGTCGGGTAGCCGGTGCCGGCGCTGGTGACGGCGGCCCCGGGGCCGGACCGGTCCTCGGCGGAGCGGGGCTGGGCAGACTGCGGCTGTGCCTCAAAGGTGGTCATCGGACCTACTACTCCCTACGCCGGCATTACCCGGTCAGGTTCCTGCGGTCGACGCAGCCGCCGGTCCGTCCGTCGACGTCCCGTTCAGCGCCCTCTCAGCCCGGTGCTCCGAGCTCCCGCGTCCGCAGGCGGTGTTGCCCGCGCATGACGTCCAACACCGTAGCGAGCCGATCGCCGGAGGTCCAGAGCGGGTCCGGGAGGGGGAACGGCGAGGTCCGGACGGTGAACGGGGGGCGCGCGGGCGCCGCTGCGGGCAGACTGGCCCCGTAGCGGACGAGGCGAGGAGGCCGGTGTGGTCGGGAGCACGGGGCGGGTCACCGGGGCGGTCGGTGCGGGGCTGGTCGGCGAGGTGATGGTGCACGTGCCGGAGCGTCAGGGCACCGAGGCGTTCCTCGCCTACCTGGCCGTGCCCGGCGAGCGGCTGACGGTCGGGACGCCGGTGGTGGTGATCGAGTACCAGCCGCCGAGGACGGTGTACGTGGCGCCGATCAGTCCGTGACACTCCGATGACCCTCCGGTGACGGTCTTGTGACTGACCGTCATGTCACGTCCCTTTCCCCCGATCCGGCCCGGGCGGACAATCCGATTCGGCGCATCTCCTGCGCCGGAAGGGGGAGTTGAACCATGGGACTCGTCATCGCCGGGGCGGTCGCCGCGGCATTGATCATCGGGATCGCGCTCTTCAAACTCATGTGGCGGGTGGCCGAGCCGAACGAGGCGCTGATCATCTCCGGTTCCCGGCACCGCACCGAGGGGGTCGGCGACGGTCTGGGCTTCCGGATCGTCACCGGCCGCGGCACCCTCGTCACCCCCGGCCTGCAGGGGGTCCGGCGGCTGTCGCTGGACCTCAACGAGGCCGAACTGAACGTCGAGTGCGTCACCACGCAGGGCATCCCGGTCCGGGTGAAGGGCGTGGTGATCTTCAAGGTCGGCGACGACGAGGTCTCGATCGCCAACGCCGCCCGCCGCTTCCTGGACCAGCAGAAACTGATCAGCCAGCGCGTCCACAACGTCTTCGCCGGCCACCTGCGCTCGATCGTCGGCGGGCTCACCGTCGAGGACATGATCCGCGACCGCGAGCGGCTCACCGGCGAGACCAGGGCCGCCTCCGGGCTGGAGATGGAGAAGCTCGGACTGATCATCGACACCCTGCAGATCCAGGAGATCATCGACCCGACCGGCTACATCAAGAACCTCGCCATCCCGCACGCCGCCGCCGTCCAGCGCGACGCCCGGATCGCCCAGGCCGAGGCGGACCGGCTGGCCACCGAGGCCGAGCAGGAGGCCGCCGCCCGCAAGGCCGAGGCGACCCGCAACAGCGAGATCCAGCAGTCCTCGTACCAGGCCGAGATGGACACCGCCACCGCCCGCGCCCGGCAGGCCGGGCCGCTGGCCGACGCCGCGGCCCGGCAGGAGGTGGTGGTCCAGGAGACCCGGGTCGCCGAGCTGGAGGCCCGGCGCAAGGAGCAGCAGCTCCAGATCGACGTGCGCAAGCCCGCCGACGCCCGCGCGTACGACACCCGCACCACCGCCGAGGCGGCCCGCGACGCCCGGATCTCGGCCGCGCAGGCGCAGGCCCGGGAGACCGAGCTGGCGGCGGCCGCCGAGGCCAGCCGGGTGCGGATCGGGGCCGAGGCCGACGCCGAGGCGACCCGGCTGCGCGGTCTGGCGCAGGCCGAGGCGACCACGGCGACCGGCCAGGCGGATGCCTCCGCGGCCGAGGCGCGCGGTCTGGCCGACGCCGCGGCGGCGCGGGCGATCGGGCTGGCCCGGGCCGAGGGCATCAAGGCCCGTGCCGCCGCCCTGTCCGAGAACCAGGACGCGGTGGTGGCCCAGGAGTTGGCGGAGAAGTGGCCGCAGATCGTGGCGGCCGCGGCGGAGTCCTTCGGCAACGTCGAGCACATGGTGCTGCTCAACGGGGCCGACGGAATGGGCGAGCTGTTCGCCAAGGCGCTCGCGATGGGCGGCACCGGGCTCGGGCTGGCCCGGCAGCTGCTGTCCACCGTCGGCCCGGACGCCGCCACCG
Source organism: Kitasatospora sp. NPDC001527 (assembly GCF_040298605.1). Lineage (NCBI taxonomy): Bacteria > Bacillati > Actinomycetota > Actinomycetes > Kitasatosporales > Streptomycetaceae > Kitasatospora > Kitasatospora sp. NPDC001527. The sequence continues at coordinate 280,711 of NZ_JBEPAM010000003.1, forward strand.
CCCCGGCGGGCGCGGCCCCGGCGGCGGCCGTCCCGGTCCCGGTCGACGCGGCGCCGGTCGACGCGGCGCCGACCGACGCGGTCCCGGTCGACGCGGCGCCCGGGGAGGACTGACCAGGCGTTTGGGTAGCCAGGCCGCGCCCGGCTGAGTACGGGTACTCAGGCGGGCGCGGCCCGGCGCACCGGACGATGAGCGCATGCACCCAGCAGCCACCGCGCGGATCGGCATCACCGCCGTCGGCGCCCAGCTCCCCGCCCGCCGGCTCACCTCCCGGGAGCTCCAGGACGAGATCACCGCGGGCGGCCGACTGCGCCTGCCGGAACGGACCCTCGAAACGGCCACCGGCATCGTCACCCGGCACTTCGCCGCCGACGGCGAGTACGCCTCCACGCTGGCCGTCGGCGCCGCCCGGCGCGCCCTGGACGCCCGCGGGCTGCACCCGCTCGACCTCGACCTGCTGCTCTTCGCCTCCGCCACCCGGGACGTCGCCGAGCCCGCCACCGCCCACCTCGTCCAGGCCGAACTCGGCTCCCGCGCCCACGCGTTCGACGTCAGCAACGCCTGCAACAGCTTCCTCAACGGGATCGACCTGGCCCGCGCGATGATCCTGGCCGGCCGGGCCCGGCGGGCCCTGGTGGTCACCGGCGAGACACCCAGCCGGGCGATGCGCCGCGCCCCGGGCGGCGCCGGGCAGTTCCGCGAGGGCTTCGCCGGCTACACCTTCGGCGACGCGGGCGCCGCCGTGGTCGTCGAGGCCGTGGAGCGCGGCGGCATCCTCGACGTGGAGACCGAGACCGCCTCCGAGCACTGGGAGGCCGGCGGCATCCCGGGCGGCGGCTCGCGCCACCCGCGCGGCGACGAGTACAGCTACTTCCGGGGCGGGGGAACGGAGTTGCGCGGGGTGTTCGAGAAGATCGGCCCGGACATCCTGACCCGGGTGGCCGCCCGCACCGGCTTCGCCTGGGACGACTACGCCCGGGTGCTGGTGCACCAGGTGACCGTCCCCTACCTGGAGCGGTTCGTCGAGGCCACCGGGGTCCCGGAGGAGAAGCTGGTGGTCACCGTGCCCGAGCTCGGCAATGTCGCCAGCGCCACCATCGGCGTCCAGCTCGACCGAATACACGGCGAGTTGGCTCCCGGCGACAAGGTGCTGATGGTCGGCCTCGGCGGTGGCGTCAGCCTGATGACGATGGTCTGGGAGGCGTCGTGACCGAGCTGTGGGTGATCGTCCCCGCCTACCAGGAGGAGGCCCGGATCACCGGCACCCTGGAGGCCCTCGCCGCGCAGCGCGACCGCGCTTTCACCCTGCTGGTCGCCGACAACGGCTCCACCGACGGCACCGTGGCCGCCGTCCGCGCCTTCGCCGCCCGGGCGCCGTTCCCGGTCGAGGTGCTGGTAGAGCCGGAGAAGGGCGTCGGATCCGCCGTCGACACCGCCTTCCGGCACGCCATCGCCCGGGGCGCCACCCTGCTCGCCCGCACCGACGCCGACTGCCTGCCCGAACCCGGCTGGACCGCCGCCGCCCGGGCCGCGCTGCACGGCTGCGGCGGCCTGGTCTGCGGCCGGGTCACCGCCCGCCGGGACGAGCACGGGCCGGCCGGGCGCGCCGTCTTCCTGGCGCTGGTCGCGCTCGGCGCCCTCTTCGGCCGGATCCGGCCCGCACACCGGCGCCGGCACGGCTACCTCACCCCGTACCGGATGCACGCGGGCAACAACATGGCGATCACCGCCGAGCTGTACCGGGCGGTCGGCGGCATGCCGCGCCGCCCCTCGCCGACCGACCGGCTGTTCATCAACCGGGTCCGCCGGCACACCGCCGCGATCGTCCACCGCCGCGACATGGTGGTGCAGAACTCCACCCGGCGGATCCGCGCCTACGGGGTGGTCGGCACCGCGCGCTGGTACCTGGAGCGCGGCGCCGGCTCCCGCGCCGTCGACGTCCGCTGACCCCTGCCGCCCAGATCCGTCGCACCCCGAGGACACCCCGTGCTCGACCGGCTCGCCCACGACTTGCGCACCGTCCACCCCGACCGCCCCGCCGTACTGGGCCGCACCCGGCTCGGCACCACCCGGGTACGGATCCGCCGCGGCGAACTCGCCGCCCTCGCCGACAACTACGCCGTCGCCCTGCACGCCCGCGGCCTGCGCGACGGCGACACCCTCGGCGTCGCCGTCCGCCCCGGCCCGCGCGCCCTCGCCGTCCTGCTCGCCGCGCACCGGCTCGGCCTGCGCACCGCCGTCCTCGACCCGACCGCCGGCCCCGACGTGCTGGCCGCCCGGCTCGCCCTGGCCCGGCCCGAGCTGGTGCTCGCCGACGCCGCCGCCCAGGCGGTGGCCGGCTGGGCCGGACCGCTCGCCCGCCGCGCCGACCTCGCGCTGCCCCCGCTGGCCGCCCTCGGCCCGGTCGCCACGCTGGGGCGCCGGCTGCCCGGCTGCGCGCCCCGGCTGCGGACCAACCCCTTCGGCGCCTCGGTGCCGAGCGTCCCCGGACGCGACGCGCCCGACCGCGACGCCGACGCCGTCATCGTCTTCACCTCCGGCACCACCGCCCGCCCGCGCGCCGTGGTGCACTCCCGCGGCGGTCTGGCCGCCGCGCTGCGCACCGTCACCGACCTGGTCGACCCGCGCCCCGGCACGGTGGTGCTGGGCGGCACCTTCTTCGTGCTGGTCCCCGCGCTCGCCGCCGGCGCCGCCGTCGTCCTGCCGGCCCGGGAACCCGCCGCGCTGGCCCGCCAGCTCGACCGGCTGGCCCCGGCCCACAGCTACCTCACCCCGCCTCGGCTGCGCGCCGCGCTCGCCGCCGGGGCCCGGTTCACCGGCCGGGTCTGGACCGGTTCGGCGCCCGCCGACGCCGCCCTGCTGCGCCGGGTCAAGCAGGCCGGCGCCGAGCAGGCCTGGGGCGTCTACGCGCTCACCGAGCTGTTCCCGGCGGCCGCCGTCGAGGAGGCCGAGAAGAGCGCCTTCACCGGCCCCGGCGACCTGGTCGGCGCCCCGCTGCCGGGCGTGCGGACGGGCCTCGGCGAGGACGGCGAACTGCTGCTCACCGGCCCCGGCGCCCGGCACCGCTACCTCGGCGAGGAGCCCGACCCCTGGGTGCGCACCGGCGACCGCGCCACGCCCGACGCCGACGGCCGGATCGTGCTGGCCGGCCGCCTCAAGGACATGGTGCTGCGCCGCGCCGAGAACATCTACCCGGGCCTGTACGAGCCCGCCCTGCACCTGCCGGGCGTCGAACTCGCGGTGCTGGTCGGCGTCCCGGCCGGGGACGGCGACGAGCGGCTGGTCGCCCTCGTCCAGCCCACGCCCGGCACCGACCCCGAGCGGCTGCGCGCCGCGCTGGCCGGCCCGCTGGAGCGGATGGGCTCGGCCCGCCCGGACGCCCTGCTGTTCGGCGAGGTGCCGCTGGCCGGCCGCTCCCGCAAGCCCGACCGGGCGGCCGCCTCCGCCCGCTGCGCACGGGAGCTGGCGCGATGACCACCGCGACGGCCCGGGAGCCGGCGCGGCACCCGGGCGCCCGCCGCCGGGACCGCCGGGTGTATTCGCGCAGCCACCCGCTGCTGTTCGCCCTGCTCGCCGCCACCCGGCGCCGTCCGGTCGTCCGGCTCGGCCGCACCGTGCTGGTGCACGGCGCCGAGGCCTACCGCGAGGCGCTCACCCGGATCCCGCTGGACCGCACCGCGCCCGGCACCACCGGCGGCGCCGCCGCCGAACTCACCGCCGGCGGTGTGCTGTTCGACCAGGAGGGCACCGAACACCGCGGCGCCCGGCGGGAGCTGGCGCTCGGCCTCGACGCGGCGGCGGTGGACCGGCTCCGCCCGCGCTGGCGGGCCGTGCTCGCCGACCGGCTCCCGGCACTGACCACCGGAGGACTCGAACTCGTGGCGTTGTCACGCGAGTTGGGCGGGGTGACGGCCGCCGCGCTGACCGGCGCCGGCGGCTGCCCGCACGCCCTGGCCGACGCCGCCGGCGAGGCCGCCGCGGCCGCCGCCCGCGACCACCTGCCCGGCCCGCGCCCGCGCGGCGCCGCCCGGACGGCCGCCGCGCGCGCCGCCGACCTGGCCGCGCTGCTGCCCGACCCCCGGGACGCGATGCTCGCGGTGGCCACCGTCAACACCACCGTCGCCGCCCTCCCCCGGGCCGCCGCCTGGTGCGCGGACGCCGGACTCTGGCCCTCGGTCGACGCCGCCGGCGCGCCCGCGCTGGCCGCCGAACTGCTCCGGCTCACCGCGCCCTCGCCGCTGCTCCCCCGGGTGGCCGCCGCCGACGCCGAACTGGCCGGCCGGAGCGTCCGCAAGGGCGACCGGCTGATCCTGGTCGCCCGGCACGCCGCCGGGGCGCACCGCCCGGCGCCGTCCCCCGGGCCCGCCGCCGCCCAGGCGGTCTTCGGCGCCGGCCCGCACGCCTGCCCCGGCGCCGGGGCGGCCCGTGCCCTGCTCGCCGAGCTGCTGCTCGCGCTCGCGCCGTACGCCCCGGTGGTCACGGGAGCCCGCGCCGACCGGCGGGCCGCCCTGCCCGGCTGGGCCGCGCTCACCCTGCGCGCCACCCGCACCCCCGGCTGAACCCCCGGCCCGCCCGGACCACCCAAAGCGCGAACCACCCGAACCACCCGAGGAGACCCCCCATGCGGATCGCCGTCACCGGCGCGAGCGGCTTCTGCGGCTCGCACGTCGTCCGGGCCGCCGTCGCCGCCGGCCACGACGTGCTCTGCTACGGCCGCCGCCCCGGCCCGGCCGGCCGCCACGTGCGCTGGGACGCCACCGCCGGTGAACCCGACCTCACCGGCGTCGACGCGGTGGTGCACTGCGCCGCCGCCGTCGCCGACCTGCCCCCGGGGTCCGCGGCCGAGGCCGCCCAGCACGCCGTCAACGTCACCGGCACCGAACGCCTGCTGCGCGCCGCCGGGGACCGGCCGCTCGCCTGGGTCTCCAGCGCCAGCGTCTACGACCCCCGCTCCGGTCGCGAGGCCGTCCGCGAGCACCACCCCACCGAGACCGGCCACCTCAACGCCTACGGCCGGACCAAGGCCGCCGGGGAACGGCTCGCGCTGGCGGCGGGCGCCGTGGTGCTGCGCCCGCGCGCCGTCTACGGCCCCGGCGACCCTCACCTGGTGCCCCGGTTGCTGGAGCGGGTCCGGCACGGCCGACTGCTGCTGCCCGGCGGCGACGTCCGGCTCAGCCTCACCGCCGTGCAGAACCTCGCCGACGCCTGCCTGTCCGCCGTCGGCGCGGGCCGCACCGGCGACCGGCCGTGGACGCCGGTCGCCTACAACATCGCCGACGCCCGCCCCTACCGGCGCGACGCGGTGGTCCGCGCGGTGCTGGCCGCGCACGGGGTGCGCGCCCGGATCCACCACGTCCCGGCGCCGCTGGCCCGGCTGGCCGCCCGCACCGGACGGCTCCCCGGCCTGACCCCGTACGCGGTGGACCAGCTCTCCCGCAGCGTGGTGCTGGACCTCGCCCGCGCCCGTTCCCAGGGCTGGCGTCCGCACCGGGACCTCGACGCCTTCCTGCGCGAGTCCACCGGCTGAGCAAGCGCGGAGCCCGCGCCCCTCCCAGGGGGCGCGGGCTCCGGTTGCCGGTCCGCTAGTTCTTGGCGGCCTTCTTCACCAGGACCACCACCGCGGCGGCGATGCCGACCACCACCAGCGCCTTGACGGCGAAGGCCAGCAGTGCGCCGACCACGCCGAAGACGAACATCAGCAGGTTCCAGGCGAGCACCAGCACCAGCACCGGCACGACGATGTTCCGCACCCACGAGGGCAGCGACTTCCAGAGCTCAGCCATGTCCGTTCCTTCTCTCCCCAGGGGGTCGGCTGCCGTCCGGTGCCGCATCCCGTTCGCTTTCGGTACTTCGATCGTACGGTGACGCGAGAGGCGGAACGAGGCCCGACGGCCCCGAGAGAACCCGGAGATCCCCCCGAGCCCGGACCCGGGGTGAACCCCCGGCCCGACCTCGGGGAACACCCCCGACCCGGCCCCCGGACAGGGCCCCGCGACGGGCTCAGACCGGCCAGGCCTCCCCGCGCCAGGCGGCGTCCCAGAACATCCACTCGTAGCGCGAGGTGGTGACGAAGTGCTCGGTGACCCGGCGCCGTTCGGCCGGGGAGATCTCCTCCCCGAGCCGGTCGGTCAGCGCCAGCACCCGCCGCACCACCGACTGGAAGGCCTCGTCGCCGTAGGTGGAGATCCACTTCGCGTACAGCGGGTCGGGCGAGCCCTCGGCGAGCAGCCGCTCGCCGACCCGGGCGTAGATCCAGTAGCAGGGCAGCACCGCGCCGAGGGCCTCCGCGAAGGAGCCGCCGTAGACGGTGGCCAGCAGGTAGCTGGTGTACGCGCGGGTGGTCGGCAGCACCGGCTCGGCGGCGGCGCCCTCGGCGGTGTCGCCGAAGGCGTCCAGGAACTCGGCGTGCATCCCCTGCTCGGCGGCCAGCGCGCCGATCGCGTCGTCGGCGAAGGCCCGCACCTCCTCCTCGCCGGGCGCCTTGGCCGCGCAGACGGCCAGCGCCCGGGCGTAGTCCCGCAGGTAGTGCGAGTCCTGGACGACGAAGTGGCGGAACGCCTCCCGCGGCAGGGTGCCGTCGGTCAGGCCGGCGATGAAGGGGTGGGCGAGGATCTCGGCGTAGACCGGCTCGATCGCCGCCCAGAGTTCTTCGGTCAGGCTCAGGCTGCTCATGCCCCGACCCTAACCGGCCGCCCTCGGCGGCCCGGCGGGCCCGTCCCGGCCCCGGCTCAGTCCTCCGGCGGCGAGAAGACCACCAGCACCCGCAGTTCCTCGGTGACGTGGTGGAAGCGGTGCGGCGTCCCGGCCGGGACGTAGACGACGGTGCCCCGGCCGACCGTGGCGGTCTCGTCCCCGACGGTCAGCTCGGCCCGGCCGCTGATCACCTGGTAGATCTCGTCCTGGGCGTGCGCGGTCTGGGTGTCGGTGTCGCCGGGGGCGAGCGCGTACAGGCCGGCGGACATCCGCGGCTCGCGCAGGAAGCGCAGGTACGCGCCGTCGTTGGCGGACCGTTCGGCGTCCAGGTGGTCCAGGCGGAACAGCTTCATCGGGGGCACCCCTCCTCGTGCGGCCTCGGCCCACCGGCATTCAACACCACCACACCGGCCGGGACACCCGTTCCCCTTGACCGACCTGGGACGCTGGCCTCATGAAGGGTTTCCTCATCAAGACACTGGTCAACGCGGCGGCCATCTGGGTCGCCGCCTGGATCGTCTCCGGGATCACGCTCACCGGCGACGACTGGCAGCACAAGACGCTCACGGTGGTCGCCGTGGCGCTGGTGTTCGGCGTGGTCAACTGGCTGATCAAGCCGGTGGTGCAGCTGTTGTCGCTCCCCCTGGTCTTCCTCACCCTCGGCCTGTTCACCTTCGTGGTGAACGCGCTGATGCTCTGGCTGACCTCCTGGGCCTCGGACAAGCTCGACCTGGACTTCCACGTCGACGGCTTCTGGTCGGCGCTGTTCGGCGCGCTGATCGTCAGCCTGGTGTCCTGGGGCCTGAGCCTCGCCCTCGACGAGGACTGAGCGCGTCCCGTGCAGGCCCGTGCGGAAGGGGCCCGTACCCGGTGAACCACCCGGGTACGGGCCCCTTTCGGTGCGCCTCCTGCGTCCGCCGGCGGCTCACCCGGCGTTCTCGTGGCCGTGCAGGATGAGCGCGAGCTGGGCGTCCAGGTCGCCGGCGGCCGCCTCCTCGCCGATCGGCACCAGCCGGTCGGTGCGCGCCAGGAAGGCGATCAGCGGCGGGGCGCAGCCGAGCAGCACGGCGTCGCCCTCGGGGGAGCGCAGCACCAGGCAGACCTCGCCCAGCTCCCCGCCGACCGGGTGGATGTGCACGTCGCCCTCACCGGACGGCCGGGCCAGCCCGTCGAGCAGCAGCTCGCGGGCGAAGACCCAGGTGACCGGCTCGTCGCCGGGCAGGTGGAAGGTGAAGCGGACCGCGTAGGGATCGGCGGGGTCGTAGTCGAGGTCGACGACGATGCGGAAGGTGAGCTCGGACGAGACCACCAGGTTCATGGTCAGGTGGCCCTGGACTGTGCTGTGCTGCATGGCGCCGACACCTCTCGTTCTGCCCGGCCGCGCGTGGGTGAGGGTTCGCGGGTGCTCCGGACAAGGCAGTGGGCTGACAGGGGAGGGAGTTGCGTGTGGTGCGTCCATCCTCATCGTCCCTGTTTGAGGACGTAGTGGACAAGATGTGCTTTTTCAAATGGTGAAAGAGCGGGACCGACCGGTCCGGGTGCGGACCGGCCGGGTGCTGCGGGACCGTCAGAACACGAACGACGGAGTCATCGCGCCGACGCTGCGTCGCAGTTGGCCCGCGACCGAGGCGAGCCGGTCGACCTGCTCGACCGGCAGCGAGAGGGCCATGGTGGCGACCGTCGAGCCGACGGTGATCGGCACGGCCGCGCAGACGGTGCCGAGCGCGTACTCCTGGCGCTCGACCACCGGCATGGTGGGCCGCATCCCGGCGATCCGGCGCAGGACGGCCGACTCCTCGACCAGGGTGGACGGGGTGAGGCCCACCGGAGGATGGCGCGCGAGGTGGTCGCGCCGGGCCTCCTCGGGAAGCTGGCTCAGCAGGCACTGGCCGATCGCGTGGGCGTGGGCGGTGGCCCGGAAGTCGGCCCACGGCTCGACGGCCGGCTGGTGACTGCCGTCGACGGTGTCCACCACGGTGACCTCGCCGTCCTCGTAGAGGGCGAAGTAGACGGCCGCGCCGAGTTCGTCGCTCAACCGTTCCATCCGCGCCCGCAGGCCGTCCCGTTCGGCCTGCCGGCCGTCGGCCCGGCCGATGCCCTCGACCGACTCCCCGTAGAAGAAGTACCCGTCCGTCCGCCGCAGGTAGCCCTCGTGGGTCAGGGTGCGCAGCAGGTGGTACGCGGTGCCGAGCGGGAGGCCGGCCGCGCGGGCGAGCTGTTTCGCGGTGGCCCCGTGCGGGAAGGCTCCGACGGCCTCCAGCAGGCGCAGCGCCCGCTGGACGGAGGCGATCAGAGTGGGCTGCCGCTCCTTGCGCGGGGTGCGCGCCGATCGCGTCGGCGGCGCGGTGCGCTCTGCGATCCGATCCATGGCCACAGCCACCCCCCAGCCCGAGGCATCACACGGAAGGGCATGCGGAGTGAATCACTCCGATTTGCCCGATAGTCGCCCATTGCAGCACAGGCGCGGCAAGGCTGCAATGACTCTCACACGGTTCACTCGACAAAATCCTTTGAATCAAATGCGAAGTTGATCATCTGCCTGGCATTTAAAGACCTGTTCAACGTTCATCTTCGCTATCCAAGACCTATCCCCGATGTGAACCTGCCACGGACGGACGCACCCGGGGTGGGCCGCGTTTCGGGCGCGCCGGGCCGCGGGAGACTCCCGCACAACGCTCCAGCCCCGGAGGTCGCCATGCGCACCCCGCCCCGCCCCGTCGTCAAACGCACCGCCCGGGCGATCCTGCTGGACGTCGACCCGAACGACCCGTACGGACCGGCCTCGCTCGTGCTGATCAAGCGCACCCGGCCCGGCTCCCCGCACCCGTACTGGATCACCCCCGGCGGCGGCGTCGAGCGCGGCGACCGCACCGTGGTGGAGGCCCTGCACCGCGAGGTGGACGAGGAGCTCGGCGGCAAGGTGGTCGACGTGGTCCCCGCCTTCGTGGACACCATCAGCCACACCCACCACCCCGACGGCACCCTGCTCCACCCGCACGGGGTCAAGGTCCAGCACTTCTTCGTCTGCCGGCTCGCCTCGATGGACCTCGACCGCCGGCACGGCCCCGAGGTCGACGAGCCCAACGGCGGCTACGAGGTGGTCCGGGTGCCGTTCACCCGCGAGGGCGTCACCTCGGTCAACGTGGTGCCGCCGAGCCTGCGGGCGTACCTGGCCGCCAACATCGAGGGCATCCGCGCGCTGCTCGCACCCGACCTCGGCTGACGCCGCCCGCGGGCCCGCGCACGGAACGGGCTCCGCTCACCGCGCGGCCAGGTCGTGCCGGATCCGCGCCTCCGGCACCCCGGAGCGCAGCAGCACCCCGCTGGTGCGCCGGACCATCGCGGGCGGCCCGGCGAGGTAGGCCGTCCGTCCGGCCCACGGACCGAACCGGGCCACCGCCTCCGGGAGTTGGCCCGGCCGCAGGCCGGCCGCGGCCGCCTCCGCCGTCCCGGACCCGGGACCGGAGAGCACCGGGCGGACCGACAGCCCGGCGTGCCGGCGCGCCAACTCCCGCAGCCCGTCCAGCGCGTAGAGCTCCTCGGCGCGCCGGGCCCCGTAGAACACCTGCACCGAGCGGTCCGCCGCGCCGTGCTCCACCGCCTCCTCGACCAGCGCCCGCAGCGGCGCGATGCCGGTGCCGCCGCCCACCAGCAGCAGGTCCGCGCCGTCGGCGGGGTCCAGGGTCATCCCGCCGGCCGCCGGGCCGAGCCGCAGCACGTCCCCCGGCGCGGCCCGGTGCACCAGCGCGTTGCTCACCCAGCCCGCCTGCACCGCCTTGACGTGGAAGGTCAGCAGACCGTCCGGCCGGGGCGCGGAGGCGAACGAGAAGTGCCGCCAGACCCGCGGCCACCAGGGCGTCTCCAGGCTGGTGTACTGCCCGGCCCGGTACGGGTACGCCTGGTCGGGGCGGACGGTGAGCACCGCGACGTCCGGGGTGCGGCGCTCGTGCGCGACCACCTCGCCCTGCCACCAGGGCGGCGAGGTGCGGGCGTCCCGCTCGGCGGCCTCGGCCATGATCGAGGAGACCAGCCGGTAGACCCGGCGCCAGGCCAGCTCGGTCTCGGCGGTCCACCGGCTGCCCGCGTACCGGGCCAGCGCGGCCACCAGGCACTCGCCGACCGGGCCGTAGTGGCCGGTCAGCGTGCCGTACCGGCGGTGGGCGCAGCCGAGCGCGTCCAGGTACGCCCGCAGGGCCTGCGGGTCGCCGGCGCCGCGGGCGGCCGCCAGCAGGGCACGGAAGAGGCGGTCGCGCTGGACGTCCATGGCGGCCGGGAAGAGGGCCCGGACCTCGGGGTGCCCGAGGAAGAGCAGCGCGTAGAAGTGCGCGGTGGCCCGGTCGGCGACCGGCTCGACCACCGCCAGGCTGGTCCGGATCAGCTCCAGGTCCCGGGCGGTGGGCGGCAGTTCGTCCACCGCCCGGTGCTCCGGGGCGGGCGGCGGCGCGGCGATCACCGGGGCGGGAGCCGCGGAGCCCTCCGGGACCGCCCAGTTGAGACCGGGGGCGCTGGTGAACAGCGGTTCGATCACGGGGGCCGGCGCGGCGGCGTCCGGCCGGCTCGGCGCGGGGACCGCCGGCGGATCGACCGGCATCGGAGGGACCACCGGCGGCCCGGCCGGCGCGGCGGCCGGCGGCAGGTCCGGCGGGTCCGACGGCGCCGGCGGCAGACCGGGGACGGCCGAGGCCGCCGCCGAGCCGTGCCCGGTACGGACCAGGAGTGTTCTGCGGGACTTCACCGCAACGTTTCGAGTACCCAAGAGAATCGTTTCGCCTCCGGCCGGCCTTCGCCACCACCTGGCTTGTCTCGGTTGACGCCCAGGAAGCGTGACACGACCGGAGTGCTCATCCGACGAATCGCGCGAAGCCCGGACACCCGCCCCCGGGACGCGCTACTCTCACCCGATCCGCGTCGCCCTGGGTGGCGATCCCGCCACCCAGGGCGATCCCGTGCCCGGCGCGGCCGGTCAGAGCTGCCGCAGCAGCAGGCCCGGCTGCTCGACGCAGTCCGCCACGAACCGCAGGAACCCGCCCGCGGTACCGCCGTCGCAGACCCGGTGGTCGAAGGTGAACGACAGCTGGGTGACCTCGCGCACCGCCAACTCCCCCTGGTGGACCCAGGGTTTGGCGACGATCCGGCCGACCCCGAGCATCGCCGCCTCGGGGTGGTTGAGGATCGGGGTGGAGCCGTCCACCCCGAACACCCCGTAGTTGTTCAGGGTGAACGTCCCGCCGGTCAGTTCGGCCGGGGCGATCGACCCGGTCCGCGCCGCCTCGGTCAACCGGCCGAGTTCGGCGCCGAGTTGCTCGGTGGTGAGCCGCTGGGCTTCCCGCACCACCGGGACGACCAGGCCGCGCTCACCCTGCGCCGCGAAGCCCAGGTGCACCGCCGGGTGCCGCAGGATGCCCGAACCGTCCTCGGTGACACTGGAGTTGAGCTCGGGGAAGCGCTCCAGCGCGACGGTGCAGATCCGCGCGAGCAGCGCCAGAACGCTCACCTTCGGGCCCGGAGCGGCGTTCAACTGCCGCCGCAGCGCCATCAGTTCGGTGGCGTCGGCATCCACCCAGCAGGTCGCCGCGGGGATCTCCCGGTGGCTGCGGCCGAGCTTCTCGGCCACCGCCTTGCGCAGCCCGCGCAGCGGCACGACCTCCCCCTCCGCGGCCCGCACCGGGGCCGGCGGCGCGGAGGACGGCCCGGAGACCTTCGCCGCGACCGCCCGTTCGACGTCCGCGCGCATGATCAGACCGTCCGGCCCGCTGCCGGTGACCGACGCCAGCTCGACACCCTGCTCCCGGGCCAGCCGCCGCACCAGCGGCGAGATCACCGCCGGCACGGCCGGCGCCTTCACGGGAGCCTGGACGGCCACCGGGGCGACGGGAGCAACGGGAGCAGCGGAAGCCGCCCCGGCCCCGACCCGGCGCCGCCGCCCGCTGCGCCCCGGTTCGGCGACCCCGTACCCGACCAGCGGCCGCTCCACCTCCGCCGCCCGCTCCGCCGCCACCGTCACGACCGCCGCCGCGAGCGGCTTCTCGCCCTCGCCCGGCGACACCGCGACCGTCACCAGCGGCGCGCCGACCGCGACCTCCTGGCCCACCTCGCCGAACAGCGCGGTCACCACCCCGCCGTACGGGCAGGGCACCTCGACCACCGCCTTGGCGGTCTCCACCTCCACCACCGGCTGGTCGACCGCGATCACCTCGCCGACCTCCACCAGCCAGCGCACCACCTCCGCCTCGGTGAGTCCCTCACCGAGGTCGGGCAGGGTGAACTCGCGCACGACGGGCATCATCCTCAGTCCTCCCACTGGAGCCGGGCGACCGCGTCCAGGATCCGGTCCACCCCGGGCAGGTGGTGGTGCTCCAGCATCGGCGGCGGGTACGGGATGTCGAAGCCGGTGACCCGCAGCACGGGCGCGGCCAGGTGGTGGAAGCAGCGCTCGGTGACCCGGGCGGCGATCTCCGCGCCGGTGCCGCCGAAACCGCCGGCCTCGTGCACCACCACGGCCCGGCCCAGCGAACGCACCACCCGGCAGACCGTCTCGTCGTCGAACGGCACCAGGGTGCGCAGGTCCAGCACCGCGAGGTCCCAGCCCTCGGCCTTCGCCACCTCGGCCGCCTCCAGGCAGACCGGCAGCGAGGGGCCGTAGGTGATCAGCACCGCGGAGCTGCCGGTCCGCCGCAGCACGGCCCGACCGACCGGCTCGACCGGAGCGGCCGGGTCGAACTCCGCCTTGCCCCAGTACATCCGCTTGGGCTCCAGGAAGACCACCGGGTCGTCCGAGGCGATCGAGGCCCGCAGCAGCCCGTACGCGTCGGCCACCGTCGCGGGGGTGACCACGTGCAGCCCCGGGGTCGAGGCGTAGTACGCCTCGGAGGCGTCACTGTGGTGCTCGACGCCGCCGATGCCGCCGCCGTACGGGATCCGCACGGTGATCGGCAGCGGCAGCCGGCCGGCCGTGCGGTTGCGCATCTTGGCGACGTGCGAGAACAGCTGTTCCAGCGCCGGGTAGGCGAAGGCGTCGAACTGCATCTCCACCACCGGCCGCAGCCCGTACATGGCCATGCCGACGGCGGTGCCGAGGATGCCCGCCTCGGCCAGCGGGGTGTCCAGGCAGCGGTCCGGGCCGAACTCGGCGGTCAGGCCGTCGGTGATCCGGAAGACGCCGCCGAGCGCGCCGACGTCCTCGCCGAGCACGTGCACCGCCGGGTCCTCGCGCATGGCGTCGCGCAGCGCCGAGTTGAGCGCCTGCGCCATGCTCGCGGTGCGGACGCCGGCGGGGGAGGCGGCGGTGGGGGAAGCGGCCGTCGTCATCAGTGCTGCACCTCGGCCTCGGCGGCCAGCTCCTCGGCCAGCCGCGCCGCCTGCTCGCGCAGTTGCGGGGTCGGCTCGGCGTACACGTGGGCGAACAGGGACATCGGGTCGAGCTCCGGGTCGGCGTGGAACTCGGCGCGCATCCGGGCCGCGAGCGCCTCGGCCTCCTCGGCCGCCTCCCGCGCCAGCGCGTCGTCCAGCACCCCGAGCTCGCGCAGCGCGCGCTCCATCAGCAGGATCGGGTCGTGCTCGCGCCAGGCCGCCACCTCGGCCTCGGTCCGGTAGCGGGTGGCGTCGTCGGCGTTGGTGTGCGCCTCGGCCCGGTAGGTCAGCGCCTCGACCAGGGTCGGGCCGCCGCCGGTCCGGGCCCGCTCGACGGCCTCGGCCAGGACGCCGTGCACGGCGGGCGCGTCGTTGCCGTCCACCAGCCGGCCGGCCATCCCGTAGCCGACGGCCTTGTGGGCCAGCGTCGGGGCGGCGGACTGCGCGCTGAGCGGGACGGAGATGGCGTACCCGTTGTTCTGGACCAGGAAGACCACCGGGGCCCGCAGCACGGCGGCGAAGTTCAGCGCCTCGTGGAAGTCGCCCTCGCTGGTGCCGCCGTCGCCGAGCATCGCCAGCGCGACCACCGGGTCGCCGCCCAGCCGGGCGGCGTGCGCCAGCCCGACGGCGTGCGGGGCCTGGGTGGCCAGCGGGGTGCAGAGCGGGGCGGTCCGGCTGGCGCGCGGGTCGTAGCCGGTGTGGGCGTTGCCGCGCAGCAGGGTGAGCGCCTCCAGCGGGTCCACGCCGCGCGAGACCACGGCCAGGGTGTCCCGGTAGCTCGGGAACAGCCAGTCGCGCTCGCCGAGCACCAGCGCGGCGGCGACCTGGCAGGCCTCCTGCCCGGTCGAGGCCGGGTAGACGGCGAGCCGGCCCTGCTTGGTGAGGGTGGTGGCCTGCTGGTTGTACCGGCGGCCGACGACCAGGCGGCGGTACAGCTCGCGGAGCAGGGCGGGGTCGTACTTCTCCAGGGCGGGGGTACCGAGGACGCGGACCGGGGCGGGGTCCGGGAGCAGCGGGGCCGGGTCGGTGCGGGGGGCGGTGGCCCCGGGCAGCCAACCGGGCACCGCGGTGTGGTGTCTGTGGTCGAGAACGGTCATCTCGGGGCACCTCCAGGGGTGGCGGGGGCTCCCTACCGATTGTTCGGTCGTCTGTTCATCTTGACCAGAAGCGTGCGAAGGTGGTGGACAATCGGCCCGGGTGGCGGTCGACTGGTGGCAGTGCGTCCAATCCGTGGGGGTGGGGGGTCATGTCGGCTGAACAGATGTCCAGACTCGACCGGGTCGACCGGGCGATCCTGCGGCTGCTGCAGCAGGACGGTCGCGCCTCGATCCGCTCGGTGGCCGAGCGGGTGCACGTGTCCCGGGCGAACGCGTACGCCCGGATCTCCAGGATGGTCGAGGACGGCGTCATCCGCGGCTTCACCGCCCGGGTGGACCACGAACGGGCAGGTCAGGGCGCGTCCGCCTACATCACCCTGAAGATCGTGCAGAACTCCTGGCGCACCGTGCGCGAGCAACTGCTGGCGCTGCCCGGGGTCGCGCACATCGCCCTGGTCGGCGGCGACTTCGACGTCCTGCTGCTGGTGCACACCGCCGACAACCACGCCCTGCGCGAGCTGGTGCTCAACCGCATCCAGTCCATCCCCCAGGTCCTGGGCACCCGCACCATGCTGGTCTTCGAGGAAACGGACCAGGTCCCCCCGGATTAGGCCCTGCGGGCCCGCAGCCCGTCGAAGGCCAGGTGGACCACCGCGTCCGCGACGCCGTCGGCGGCCTTGAGGCCCGGGCGGTACCACTCCACGATCGAGTTGATCATGCCGAAGAGCAGCCGGGTGGCCAGCCGCGGCTCGACGTCCGCCCGCAGCGCGCCGTCCGCCACCGCGGCCCGCAGCAGCTCGGCCACCTGGTGGTCGAACTCCCGCCGGCGCTCCAGCGCCCACTGCTCGGTGGCCGTGTTCCCGCGGACCCGCAGCAGCAGGGTGACGTAGGGCAGCTCCGCCAGCAGCACCTCGGCGGTCCTGCGCACGACGTGCTCCAGCCGCTCCACCGCCGTCCCGTCGACCGCGCCCGGCTCGGCCAGGATCGCGAACAGCCCGTCCAGCGCCCGCCCGACCGCGAGCCGGAGCAGTTCCTCCTTGCCGCGCACGTGGTGGTAGATCGACGACTTGGAGATCCCGGCCGCGCGCGACAGGTCCTCCATCGAGGTGCCGTCGTAGCCGCGCTCGTTGAAGACGTCGACGGTCACCGCGAGCAGGGACTCCACGGTGTAGGCGGTACGCGTGGTGTGATCGGCCATCCTCCGAGTATCCCCGCCCGCCCCGCTACGGCCGCGCCCGGGTGCCCTGGTCCACACCAAATCCCGGCGCCAGAGCCTAGACTCGGCGGACGATCCGTCCATGGCCGAGCAGGTGGGGAAGTCGCATGAGCGCAATACCGGCAGTCGAGTCCGATCTGCCCGAGCAGCGCAGGCGCGACTCGGCCGCCGAGGCCGCCGTGGACTGGCGCGCGCGCGCCCGTGAGCTGGTGCTGCGCTTCGGCCCGGCCGTGTGGTGCTACGCCGTGCTGAAGCTGGTCGGCTTCACCGTCTTCATGAAGCTGCTCTCCTTCTCCGGGGACTACCTCAAGAAGCACCCCCGGTTCGGCGGCGGCGCCAACCCCTGGGACGTGCTCGCCAGCTGGGACGGCTGGTGGTACCAGCAGGTCGCCCAGTTCGGCTACCACCCGGCCCTGGTGCCGGTCCCCGGGGGCACCCCCGGCTTCACCATCGAGCAGAACTCGGCCGCCTTCTTCCCGCTCTACCCGGGTCTGATGCGGCTGGTCTCGGAGATCAGCCCGTTCGGCCTGTACGGCGCCGGAATGCTGGTCTCGGTGATCGCCTCGCTGTTCGCCGCGGCCGGCATCTACGCCGTGGTGGACCGGATGGCCGGTCCGCGCGCCGGCGTGATCGCCGCCGGGCTCTGGGCGATCGCCCCCGGCTCGGGCGCCGAGTGGGCGCTCTACTCCGACTCGCTGTTCGTCGCGCTGGCCGCCTGGGCCTGCTACTGCGTGATGACCAAGCAGTGGGTGGCGGCCGGGGTGATCACCCTGGTGGCGGGCCTCAACCGGCCCACCTCGGCGGCGCTGATCGGCGCGGTCGGCCTGGCCGCGCTGGTGGAGCTCTACCGGCGGGAGAGCGGGGTGCTGCGCCCGCTGACCGCGATGCTGCTGGCCCCGCTCGGCCTGCTCGGCTACGTCGGCTGGGTGGGCCGGCGGATGGGCGACTGGGGCGGCTACTTCACGCTCCAGCGGGACGCCTGGCTGCACTACTTCGACTGGGGCCAGGGCACCTGGGCCGCGGTCCGCGCGGTGCTGCTGGGCCGCAACGACTACCCGTTCGCTTACCACACCGCGGACATGCTGGCGACGCTGCTGGTGCTCAGCCTGCCGGTGCTGATCATCCTGCTGATCCGGCTGCGGCCGCCGCTGGTGCTGACCGCCTACACGCTGGCGACCATCGTCTCGGTGCTCGGCAGCCTGGGCATCTTCGGCAACACCTCGCGCTACCTGCTGCCGGCCTTCCCGCTGCTGATCGCGCTCGCGGTGGCGCTGCGGAAGCTGAGCTGGCCGGTGCTGGCCGGCGTCCTCGGCACGGGCGCGGTCGCCTCCGGCTGGTACGGCGGGTACGTGATCTTCGAGCTGGGCATCCCGTAGACCCCCACCACGACCCGGCAGAGGGGCACGTCCGGAACCGGACGTGCCCCTCTGCCGCTCGCCCGCTCGCCGGATCCGTCCGCCCCCTTGAGCCGACCGATCGTTCGGTTACTCTGTGACGTGTCCCGTCCTCCCCTCTGAGGAGCGCACACCATGTCCGCAGCGGTCACCCACCCCCACGTCACCGAGCTCGTCGAGCGCCACCGGGCCACCCTGGAGGCCGCCGTCGACGCGGCCGCCAAGCGCGACTACTGGTCGCCCTACCCCGAGTTCCCCAAGGCCTACGGCGAGAGCGCCGCCGCGGACGGCAAGGCCGCCTTCGAGTCGCTGCTGAACCGGCCGTTCGAGCTGCCCGGCCACCCCGCCGACGGCGACCTGGTCGGCGGCGAGGCCTCCCCGTACGGCCTGGAGCTGGGCGTCGGCTACCCGCACACCGGCCCGGACGCCCTGATCGCCGCGCTGACCGCCGCCCGCCCGGCCTGGGCCGCCGCCGGGCCGCTCGCCCGCGCCGCCGTCTGCCTGGAGATCCTGGGCCGGATCAACGCCCGCTCGCACGAGTTCGCCAACGCCGTCATGCACACCACCGGCCAGGCCTACGCGATGGCCTTCCAGGCCGGCGGCCCGCACGCCCAGGACCGCGGCCTGGAGGCCGTCGCCTACGCGTACGCCGAGCAGACCCGGCTGCCCGAGAGCGCCGGCTGGACCAAGCCCCAGGGCAAGCGCGACCCGCTGGTGATGACCAAGGAGTTCACCGTCGTCCCGCGCGGCCTGGCGCTGCTGATCGGCTGCAACACCTTCCCCACCTGGAACGGCTTCCCCGGCCTGTTCGCCTCGCTGGCCACCGGCAACCCGGTGCTGGTCAAGCCGCACCCGCGCGCCGTCCTCCCGCTGGCGCTCACCGTCCGGATCGCCCGCGAGGTGCTCGCCGGGGCCGGCTTCGACCCGAACCTGGTCTGCCTGGCCGCCGAGCACGAGGGCGGCACGGTGGCCGCCACCCTGGCCGTGCGCCCGGAGATCAGGCTGATCGACTACACCGGCTCCACCGCCTTCGGCGACTGGCTGGAGGAGCACGCCAAGCAGGCCGAGGTCTACACCGAGAAGGCCGGCGTCAACACCGTGGTCGTCGACTCCACCGGCGACTACAAGGGCATGCTGAACAACCTGGCCTTCTCGCTCTCGCTGTACAGCGGCCAGATGTGCACCACCCCGCAGAACCTGCTGATCCCGCGCGGCGGCATCGACACCGACCAGGGCGCCAAGTCCTACGACGAGGTGGTCCGCGACCTCGCGGCCGCCGTCGAGGGCCTGCTCTCCGACGACGCCCGCGCCACCGCCGTCCTCGGCGCCGTGGTCAACCCGGGCGTGCTGCAGCGCTCGGCCGCCGCGGCCGGCGGCGAGTACGGCGAACTCGCCCTCGCCCCGCGGGCGGTGGAGCACCCGGAGTTCCCCGGCGCGACCGTCCGCACCCCCGCGCTGGTCAAGCTGGACGCCGACAAGCCGGACGACCGCGCGGTCTACCGCAGCGAGTGCTTCGGCCCGGTCTCCTTCGCCGTCGCGGTCGAGAACACCGCCGCCGCCGTGGAGTTGCTGCGCGACACCGTCCGCACCCGGGGCGCGATGACCGCCTCCGGCTACACCACCTCGCCCGAGGTCGAGGCCGCCCTGGTCGAGGCCGCGCTGGACGCCGGCGTCTCGCTCTCGCTCAACCTCACCGGCGGGGTGTACGCCAACCAGACCGCCGCCTTCTCCGACCTGCACGGCACCGGTGCCAACCCGGCCGCCAACTCGGCGTACTGCGACGGCGCCTTCGTCGCCAACCGGTTCCGCACCGTGGAGATCCGCCGCCACGGTTAGTCGCCCGCTCGCCTCCGGGCCCTCCCGACCCGCTGCCGACGGTCGTCGCTCCGTCGCTCCTCCTTTCGACGGCGGCGGGCCCTTCGGCTCGGGGCGGGCGCCCCGTCACCCGGTCGCCTCCGGTCCCCGGCCACTCGCCGGGGACCGGAGATTCACAAGGTCACTCCCGGGCAGCGATGATGGGGGCGGGGAAACGCCACACCCGGCGTCCAGCCGCTGTTCGAGCACCGGGAGCTGACACATGAGCGAGAAGCAGACCGTCACCGACGTCATCGTGGTCGGCGCCGGACCGACCGGCCTGCTGCTGGCCGGCGACCTCGCCGCCGCCGGACTGGACGTCACCGTGCTGGAGAAGCGCGCCGCCGAGTCCGACCTCACCCGGGCCTTCGCCGTGCACGCCCGCAGCCTGGAGCTCCTGGACGCCCGCGGCCTCGCCGACGAGCTCATCGCCACCGGCCGCCCGCTCGGCTCGCTGAAGCTCTTCAACAAGCTCCGGGTCGACCTCACCGAACTCCCCAGCCGCTTCCCCTTCGTACTGATCACCCCGCAGTACCGCACCGAGCGGCTGCTCCTCGACCGGGCGGTGAAGGCCGGCGCGACGATCCTGCGCGGCGCCGAGGTCACCGGCCTGCGCCAGGACGCCGACGGCGTCACCGTCGAGACCGTCCAGGACGGCGCCGCCACCACCCACCGGGCCCGCTACGCGGTCGGTGCCGACGGCGTCCACTCCACCGTCCGCGACCTGCTCGGCCTGCCCTTCCCGGGCGAGTCGGTGGTCGACTCGGTGGTGCTGGCGGACGTCCGGCTGGAGCGCGAGCCGGACGAGGCGGTCACCGTCGGCGCCAACGAGCACGGCTTCTCCTTCCTGGTGCCGTTCGGCGACGGCTGGTACCGGATCATCGCCTGGGACCGCGCCGAGCGGTTCGCCGACGGCACCCCGCCCCCGCCCGACCTGCTCGCCGGCATCGCCCGCGAGACCCTCGGCGAGGACTACGGCCTGCACGACGTCCGCTGGAGCTCCACCTTCCACAGCGACGAGCGGCAGGTCCCCGACTACCGCTCCGGACGGGTCTTCCTGGCCGGCGACGCGGCCCACTGCCACCCCCCGGCCGGCGGCCTGGGCATGAACACCGGCCTCCAGGACGCCGCCAACCTCTCCTGGAAGCTCGCCGCCGCCGTCCGCGGCCGGGCCACCGACGCGCTGCTCGACACCTACCAGACCGAGCGGCACCCGGTCGGCCGGGCGGTGCTGCGCACCTCCGGCGCGCTGATCCGGCTCGCCCTCGCCCAGTCGGCGGCCACCCGGGCGCTGCGCGGCGCGCTCGCCTCCATCGCCGAGCACGTCGACCTGGTCGTGGAGCGCGGCGCCCGCACCATCTCCGGCATCGGCATCGCCTACCCGGCGGCCAAGGACGCCCACCCGCTGGTCGGCAAGCGTGTCCCGGACCTGCGGCTGACCGGTCTGGAGCCGCCCCGCGAGGGCGGTCCGGCCGCGCCGCAGCGGCTCTACGAGGCACTGCGGGCCGGGAAGTTCGTGCTGGTCAGCAATGACGAGGTGACGGCCGCCGACCCGTGGGCGGAGCGGCTGGTCACCGCGGCCCCGGCCGACCCGCACGGCAAGCTGCGCGACACCGTGCTGCTGATCCGCCCGGACGGCTACGCCGCCTGGGCCGCCGTCGACCCGGGCGCCGGCGAGCTGCGCGCCGCGCTCACCGAGTGGCTCGGCGAGGCCTGACCCACCGGGCCGGCTCCGGGGCGGACGAACCGTCCCGGGGTCAGCCCTTCACCTTCTCGTAGTGCCGGGCCGCCTTCGCCCGGTTGCCGCAGACCGCCATCCGGCACCAGCGGCGGCGGCCGTTCTGCGAGGTGTCGAAGAAGTGCAGGATGCACGCCTCGTGCGCGCACTTCTTGATCCGCTGCGGCCCCTGGGCCAGCAGCCCCAGGAAGTCGTCCACCGCCAGCCAGGCGGCCAGCCGGTGCGGCTCGTCCATCTCGACCCGGTCCACCGGCCCGGCCGCCGAGGCCTCCCGCCGGACCCGCCCGTGCCGCAGCACCGCGTCCAGCCCGGCCAGCTCACCGGCCTCCGGCAGCCGGCCCGCGTCCAGCGCGCGGACCGCCGCCGCCAGTGCCTCCCGCGCCTCCAGGAGGGCGGCCGCGGTGGCCGCGTCCGCCGGGCACCGGTCGGCCAGTCCGGCCGAGGAGAGCCAGATCTCGCAGCCGTCCGGCGCGGCGAACAGGTCGTTGACCGGCACACCGGCCCACCGGGTGTTCAGCAGGTCCAGCGCGAGGGGCTCACCGAGCAGCGGGCGCGGGTCCCGCGGGTCTGCCGTCCGCTCCGTCATCGCCACTCCCTCGCTCTCGAACGGTCCCCGAGTCTACGTCCGCCGCCGCCCGGACGGTTCCTGGCCGGAACAGGACAGCGGACCGGCCGGATCCCGCCGCCCGCCCCGGAGGCGGACGGTGTGTTTCCGTACTGTTTCAAGATCGTTGACTTGGCGGCCCACTCCCCGTGACCACTGTCATACGCACGACTGATGACGTAGCCTCTCGACCGTGCATAGGGTTCCCCACAGCTCGGCGAGGCCATTGACGGCGCGTTCCGGCGCCGCACCGGGTCTGCCGAACCCGCTCGGTGGGGAAGGTAACCACATGGCCTCACAGCACCCCCAGGACGCACGACTCAGACTGGTCGGGCCGCGCCAGGACACACCCGCGCCCACCCCCCGGCCGCCCACGCCGCCGCTGTCGCCCGCCCCGACGCCCGGACGTCCGAGCCCCACCGGCGGCTTCGCCGACACCCTGCACGTGGCGATCGAGGCCAGCGGCCTCAGCCTGGACCGGATCCGCGCGGCGCTCGCCCAACGGGGCGTCAGGGTCAGTGTCACAACGCTGAGTTACTGGCGGCGCGGACGCAGCCAGCCCGAGCGGGCCAGCTCGCTGCGCGCCGTGCACCTGCTCGAGGAACTGCTCGGCCTGCCGCACTCCACGCTGTCCGCGCTGCTCGGCCCGCCCCGTCCACGCGGGCGCTGGGCGGCCAACGCCAGCGCCAGCCACCTGCGGCTGGAGGACGTCTGGCCGGGCGAGCGGGACATCTCCGACGTCTTCGCCGAGCTGGACGCGCCGCCGGCCGGCGAGCTGGAGCGGCTCTCGGTCCACGACTCGTACTACGTGGACGCCGACCGGCGCGGCAACCTGCTGCGGATGCGCCAGGTGGTCCGCGCCACGGTGGCCGGGGTGACCCGCTGCCTGGTCGTGCACAAGGCCGACGAGGAGGCGACCGGCTGCCCGGAGATCACCGGCGTGCGGCACGGCCGGCTGGGCCGGGTGCGCCGCCGCCCGGAGGCCGGGCTGATCGTCGGTGAGGTGATGCTGGACCGCCCGCTGGGCCTCGGCGACAGCACCGTCTTCGAGTACGAGGTGGAGATCCCGTCCGGCGGCGCCGAGACGGCCGAGTACAGCCGCCGCTTCGCCACGCCGGTGCGCGAGTACGTGCTCCAGGTCCACTTCGACCCGGCGACCGTGCCGGTGCACTGCGAGCGGTACGACCGCGACCCGGGGGCGGACGTCGACCGCCGCCGCGAGCAGCTCTGGATCGGCGCCTCGGCCAGCGCCCACGTCCTCGCCCCCGACCAGCAGCCGGGCCACATCGGCGTCCGCTGGGAGTGGGAGTAGCCGCACCGCGGCCCGGCGCCCGCGCGCCCGCTCCTCCGCACGTCCCGTCCGCATCCTTGTCATGGCACAGCCATACCCGAAAAATCTAACCATTGAATCCAAGAGTACCGGTTGACGCCCTCTCGATCTAACCACTACTGTCATTCATAACGGTTAAGCACGGCGCCCCGAGGCGCCCTGACCACGGGAGTGATCAGGCATGTCCGGCACCATCAGCAGCACCCTGCAGACCGGCCACGTGGGACTGAACGTCACCGACCTGGACCGCTCGACCGCGTTCTACCGGCGTGTCCTCGGCCTGGACCCGGTCAAGGAGGGCACCGACCCGGAGCGCCGCTTCGCCTTCCTCGGCCGCGACGGCCGCCTGGTGCTGACCCTCTGGCAGCAGAGCGAGGGCACCTTCCCCACCGCCGCACCCGGCCTGCACCACCTCTCCTTCCAGGTCGACTCGCTCGACGAGGTCCGCGCCGCCGAGGCGGTGCTGCGCGAGCTGGGCGCCTCCTTCGCCTACGACGGCGTCGTCCCGCACGGCGAGGGCGCCGCCTCCGGCGGGATCTTCTTCACCGACCCGGACGGCGTCCGGCTGGAGATCTACACCCCCGCGGGCGTCGACGGGACCGGCGCCGAGGCCCCCACCGCCGACGCCCCGACCTGCGGCTTCTTCTAGACCCAACGGCCCCGGCAGGACGCACCGGACCCGGCAGACCCCGAGGGAGGCACCCGCGATGACCGCCACCACGCCCTACCACCCCGGCGAACGGGCCGTACAGCGGCGGGCCGGCCGCACGGAGCGCGCCGACCACTCCGGCCGTGCCATCGGCAGCACCGTCCCGGCCGTCGCCGCCCGCTTCCTCACCGAGCGGCGGGTGCTGGTGGTCGGCGCGGCCGACGCCGACGGCCGGCTCTGGGCCACCCAGCTCAGCGGCCCGGCCGGCTTCCTGCGGGCCGCCGACGAACGCACCGTCACGGTGGCCGCCCGCCCGGCCGGGGACGACCCGCTGGCGACCGCCCTGGCCGGCCCCGCCGAGGTGGGCACCATCGCCCTGGACCCGGCCGGCCGGCGCCGGATGCGGGTCAACGGCCGCTCCGTACCGGACGGCCGGGGCGGCCTGGTGATCGGCGCCGACCAGGTCTACGCCAACTGCCCGAAGTACATCCAGCGCCGCCACCCGGTGGACCGCCCGGGGGCCGGCTCCCCGCGCCGGGTGGCGGCCGGCTCCGCCCTGACCACCGCGCAGCAACTGCTGGTGGCCACCGCCGACACCTTCTTCGTCGCCACCACCGGGCCGGACGGCCGGATGGACGCCTCCCACCGCGGCGGCAACCCGGGCTTCCTGCGGGTGCTCGCGCCGGACCGGCTGCGCTGGCCCGACTACGCGGGCAACAGCATGTTCATGACCCTCGGCAACCTGGAGCTCGACCCCCGGGCCGGCCTGCTCGTCCCGGACTGGGAGACCGGCGGCGCCCTGCTGGTCACCGGCGAGGCCCGCACCGACTGGGCCGATCCGGCCGCCGCCGGCCTGCCGGGCGCCGAACGGGTGGTCGACCTCACCGTCACCGGCGTCGTCGAACTGGCCGATGCCACCCCGCTGACCTGGACCGGGCCCGAGTACTCGCCGGCCAACCCGCCGGCCGTCCGACGCTCCGTCGCCTGACCCGCCGCCAATCGCACCGCGAAGAAACGGTGCTACCTCCTCCCGCCGCCTCCCGCCACGCCCGGGCGCTGAACGGCCGTCACCCGTTCGGCTTAATCCACCTGGCCGAACAGGCGTCCGCTTTGGGACTTTGGTCCCGATAACACGCGGTGTGCCCCTGGGAAGGACCGTGCTGTCACGCCGTCGGCGGCACGATCCGGCAGCGGCCCCCATCAGGAGAAACAAGAGGCGGAGCATGACCCGAACCGACCAGCTGGCCCCCCTGTTGGAGTTCGACGAGGTCGAACCCGAGGACGACTGCATATGCGGGGGCTGCTGCGCCCGCCGCCGGGCCCGGCTGCACGCCGCACCGGTGCACGAGGGCGGGCACGCGGCAGCCCGCAGCGTCCGCCGCCGGGCCGCCGTGCTGATGGCCGCCGTCGGCACCGCCCTCGGCGGTGGCGCGGCCGGCGCGGCCACCGCCGTCGCGGCTCCCGCTCCGACCCCGGGCGGCTCCAGCAGCCCCAGCGCCGGGACCCCGCAGGGCGAGGTCAGCGGCCTCTACGGCGAATCCCCCTCCGCCCGCTCGTTCGCCGCCCCGCGCGCCGCGGCGGCCCCGGTCACCCGGGCCCAGATCATCGAGCGGGCCCAGCGCTGGGTCGACCAGAAGGTCCCGTACAGCATGAGCCGCTACTGGTCGGACGGCTACCGCCAGGACTGCTCCGGCTTCGTCTCGATGGCCTGGGGGCTGGGCAGCAGTCAGACCACCTGGACCCTGCCGAGCTTCGCCGACCGGATCGGCAAGGCCGAGCTGCAGCCCGGCGACATCCTGGTCTACAACAACCCGGCCAGCCCGCAGTCCGGCTCGCACGTGACGATCTTCGGCGGCTGGACGGACTCCTCCCGCACCCGCTACGTGGCCTACGAGCAGACCTCGCCGAGCACCCTCAAGCGCTCCACCCCGTACGCGTACTGGAACAACTCGGCCTCCTACGTCCCGTACCGCTACAAGGGCCTGTCCACCGGCGGCAACGGCAGCGGCGGCACCGCGTCGACGTCCTTCCCGGGCGCCGACAGGTTCGGCCCGGGCGCCAACAACGCGTACGTCACCCAGCTCGGGCAGCTGCTGGTGCAGCGCGGCGGCGGCCGGTTCTACGGCGAGGGCCCCGGCCCGCGCTGGAGCGAGGCGGACCGGCGGGCCACCGAGGCCTTCCAGCTCGCCCAGGGCTGGCGCGGCAGCGAGGCGGACGGCATCCCGGGCAAGGCCACCTGGGACTACCTGGTCAACGGCAAGGGCCGCAACATCGACGGCGGCGCCCCGTTGCCGCCCCCGCCGGTCACCCCTCCGGTGACCCCCGGCACGGGTGCACAGGCCTTCCCGGGCGCCGACAGGTTCGGCCCGGGCGCCAACAACGACTGGGTGCGCCTGCTCGGCGAGCAACTGGTCCGCAAGGGCTACGGCCGCTTCTACACCCAGGGCCCGGGCCCGCGCTGGACGGAGGCCGACCGGCGCAACGTGCAGGCCTTCCAGGAGGCCCAGGGCTGGCGCGGCGCCGAGGCGGACGGCTACCCCGGCCCGGACACCTGGAAGCGCCTGTTCTCCTGACGGACCGCCACCCGGTCCCGCCCCGGCCGCCGGTTCACGCCGGCGCGCCGGGCGGGCGTCCGGACATCCAGTGGAACAGCCCCATCGCCACGCTGGTCGCCAGGTTGAAGCTGGAGACCCCGGGCCGCATCGGCACCGCGACCAGCTCGTCGGCCCGCGCCCTCAGCTCCGGCGTCACCCCGTGCCGCTCGGTGCCGAAGGCGAGCACGGCGTCGTCCGGGAAGGCCGTCGCCCGGATGTCCGCGCCCTCCGGGTCCAGCACGTAGAGCGGGCCGGCCGGCAGCTCCGGCAGGGTCAGCCGCTCGACCGCGGTGGCGAAGTGCAGGCCCGCGCTGCCGCGGAGCACCGCCGGGTGCCAGGGGTCCAGCTCGCCGGTGGTGACCACGCCCGCCGCGCCGAAGCCGGCCGCGAGCCGGATCACCGCGCCGACGTTGCCCAGGTTGCGCGGGTTCTCCAGCAGCACGACGGGGGCCGGCCGGGGCCGGACCGCCAGCGCGGCGCGGTTGGCGGCGGCGGTGGGGCGCACCGCCAGCGCGATCACCCCGGTCGGGTGCAGCCGGGGCGCCAGCGTGCGCAGCGCGGCCCCGGGCAGTTCGGCGGCCAGCGCGTCCAGCGCGGGGGCGACGTCCGGGGCGAGTTCGGCGGCGAGCGCCAGCAGCGCCGCCCGGTCGGCGGTCAGCACCTGCCGGACGGCGCCGCCGAAGCGCAGCGCGTGCTTCAGCGGGTGGAACCCGTCCAGCAGGACCGT
The DNA here is from genome assembly GCF_040298605.1 of Kitasatospora sp. NPDC001527. NCBI lineage: Bacteria > Bacillati > Actinomycetota > Actinomycetes > Kitasatosporales > Streptomycetaceae > Kitasatospora > Kitasatospora sp. NPDC001527. The sequence continues at coordinate 307,957 of NZ_JBEPAM010000003.1, forward strand.
CCCCGGCTCCTCGGCACCGGCCCGCCAGGCCCGCAGCAGTTCCTCGTTCATCCCGCTCACTCTGCCATCCCGGCGCGCTCCGGCCCGCCGCCGGGTTCCCGGGCGCCCGGCTACCGCCCCGTGGGCTCCGGCTCGCGCCGGTCGGCGGCGGCCGCCGTACCACCGCCGCGCAGCGCCCGTTCGAGGTCCTTCAGCGCCTGGAGCAGCAGTCGGGTGCCCGAGCGCACGACCTCCCCGTGCACCCCGGCCGGCCACTCGGCGAGCTGGCGCTCCAGCCGCTCCTGCGCCTCCCGGACGGGCCCGAACTCCACCGGCTGCCCGGTCAGCAGCGCCGCCGCGGCCAGCGCGGTGGCCAGCCGCAGCTCCTCGGCGAACTCGGCCGCCCCCGGCACCGGCTCGGCGTCCGCGCCGGGCAGGTGGGCCTCCAGCAGGACGGCCACCCGCCCGAGGTGGCCGACCGCCGCGCGTGCCCGGTCCAGCTGGCGCCGGCTCACCCCGGGCAGCCCGGAGGCGTGCCGGCCGGGCTCGGCGTCGGCCCGCTGCATCGCCTGGAGCAGCTCCGAGCGCGCCTCCCGGGAGTCCAGCAGCGCCGAGCGGACCTCCCGTCCGCGCGGCGCGGCGGGCCGCCCGTAGACGGCGATCACCTCGGCCGCGTACCGCCCGGCGGCGGCCAGCCACTCGGCCAGCCGCTCGCCGAGCCGGGCGGTCTGCCAGGTGGGGAAGAGGGCGTAGACGAGCAGTGCGACCGAACCGCCGAGCAGCGTGAGCCCGACCCGCTCCACCGCCGTGACCAGCGGGTTCCCCTCCTGGAGCCCGAGCAGGAAGACCACGTAGGAGGAGATGCAGGCGGTGATCACCGCGTAGCCGGTGCGGAAGGTCATGTAGACGCCGGCGATCGAGACCACCGCGAGCGCGGCCAGCACCCACTCGCCGGGCCGGGCCAGCTGCACCACCAGGGTGGAGACGGCCACCCCGACGACCGTGCCGGCCAGCCGGGCCACGCCCCGGCTGTAGGTCTGCGCGAAGTCCGGCCGCATCACCATGGCGGCGGTCATCGGTGCCCAGTAGCCGTGGTGGAAGCCGGCCAGCCGGGCCAGCAGATAGGCGGCGGTGACCACCCCGGACAGCCGCACGGCGTGCTGGAACACCGCCGAGTGCGGCTGGAGCTGACGCCGCACCGCCCGCAGGGCGGTCGGCAGCATCCGGACCAGCGGCGGCTTGCGCAGCGTGCCGCCGGGCTGGACGACGGGCGTGTCGATGGTGTCCTCGGAGCCCCGGTCCAGCGTGTCGGAGGCCTTGCGGAGCAGCCCGGCCAGCCGGCGGGCGGCCCGCCGGGCGGCGCCGCGCAGCTCCGGGCCCTCGGTCCGGGCGACCAGGGTGAGCGCGGGCGCGGAGCGCGGCAGCTGGAGCGGGGCCCCGGTGCGGATCGCCCGGGCCAGCGCGTCCATCGCCTCGGCGGAGGCGGCCAGCACCTCCCGGGCCCGGTCGCGCTCCGGGCCCTCCTCGGGAGCGCCGACCTTGGGGTCGGCGATCGCCGCCAGGGTGGGCCGGATCCGCTCGGCGAGGCCCCGCAGGCCGCGCAGTTCGGGCGGCCTGCGCCGGTCCTGCCAGGGCGTCAGCGCGGCGGCGTGCCGGGCCTCCATGAACGGCGCCGGGTCCACGTGCGCCGTCGGGTCCTGGCGCAGCCGGCGCGCGTAGTCGGCGAGTTCGGCGTAGGTGTCGGCGAGCGCCTCGCGCTGGGCGGTCCAACTGCCGATCGGCCAGACGGTGATGACCACCGCCTGGACGACGCCGCCGAGCGCGCAGACCAGCCCGTGGCCGAGCGCGGTGAGCGGGCTGACCGGCAGCTGGACGACGATCAGCATCACCGACAGGGTGTTGGCGGCGACCCCTCCGGCGGTCGGGCCGATCGCCCAGGCGAGGCCGGCGCCGAAGGCCCAGACCGCCAGCAGCACCGGGAACAGCCCGGTCACCCCGGCCGCCAGGTAGCCGAGGAAGGTGCTGACGCCGAGTCCGATCCCGGCGGCGACGGCGAGCGTGGCGCGCGGCCGGAAGCTGCGCTGGAAGGTCGCCGTCCCCGCGATGAACGCGCCCATCGCCGCCGAGGTGGCGAGCCGGGCGTCCCAGATCGCGAGGGTCGGGAAGAGCACCAGGGCGACGGCGACCGCGCCGCGCACCGCCCGCTTGGGATCGGTGAGCGCCCGGTCGATGGTCAGTCCGGTCCGCGCGGTGTCTCGAAGTGCGGCGAACCAGGACATACCGGTCAGCTTAGTGGGGCCTCCCCGGCCGGATCCGCGCGACCCGCACCCCGGCCCACAGCAGTGCCGCCGTCGGCAGGAACACCGCGTCCGCCGCGATCATCGCCAGGGAGAACACCGGCAGTCCGAGCAGCACCGCGATCCCCACGTGCTCGGCCATCATCACCACCAGCAGCGCGTTCTTGATCCGCCGGTTCACCAGCGTGAACGGGAACGCCACCTGGAGCAGCACCGTCCCGTAGGTGATCAGGAACACCGGCAGCAGCGCCCCGCCGACCAGCCCGGACAGCCCCGGCCAGGGCGTGAAGTAGTCCAGGTGCAGCGGGTAGTACAGCGCGGTGCCGTCCTGCCAGCGCGAGCCCTGCACCTTGTACCAGCCCGCCGTGGCGTAGATCAGCACCACCTCGACGGCGATCACCAGCATCGCGCAGTTGTGCGTCATGGTCGCCAGCGCGTCCAGCACCGCCCGGGTCTCGCCGCGCGGCGCCACCCGGTCCACCAGCCACCGGAGCCCGGCCACCGCCCAGAGCGCCCAGAACAGCGGCCCCCAGCCGACGTAGGGGAAGGCCGGCGCCGTCCAGTCCAGGCTGCTCCCGGAGAACTCCCCCAGCTGACAGACCAGCAGCACCGCCCCGAGCACCGCCCAGAGCACCGGCCCGGCCGCCCCGTCCCGCCCGGACCGCACCCGCCGGGCGTCCAGCGACCACACCTCGGCGCACCGGGTGAAGACCAGGTAGACCGCCATCAGGTGGACGATGTTGTCGCCGCCGTCGCCGAGGAAGACGTTGCGGTTCTGCAGCGACAGCACGGTGACCAGGAACAGCACCGTCGCCGCCCTGGTCCGCCAGCCGAGCAGCACGGCCAGCGCGGCCAGCACCGCCAGGTGGTAGACCAGCTCGAACCAGGGCCGGCCGCCGAACCAGGGCAGCACCGTCAGCGCCCCGTTGTCGGCCAGCAGCTGCTCCGCCAGCTCCGCCGACCAGGGCGAGGTGTCGCCGTACAGCAGCCGCCGTTCGGGCCACTCGCGCAGCAGGTGCGCCAGCCAGACCAGCCCGAAGCCGATCCGCACCGTCGCCGCCTGGTAGCGCCCGAGCACCCGGCCGGAGAACACCGCGAACGCCCGGGCGGCGAGCCCGGCCGGGTGCGGCAGGTGCGGACCCTCCGGCGCGCCCCGGCCGGCCGCCGGGCCGTTCTGGCGGGGGATCCCGTCGAGCAGCCGCTCGTGCTCCCGCGCCCCCACCGGGCCGGTGCCGCTCACCGCAGCCCCCGCAGGTCCTCGTCCCGCACCGGCCACCAGGGCAGCTCGCGCACCGTGGGTTCGGGCGGCGCCGCCTCCCCGCTCCAGCGCGGCGGCGCGACGGTCGCCGTGGTCACCCTCAGCTCGACCGCCACCACCGGCCGCCCGGCCACGCTGCGGCCGATCCGCTGCACCGCGATCCGCTTCAGGTACTCCTCGGCGAGCCGCCCGCGCTCCGTGGTCCGCGACTCGTCCTGCGCGCTGTGCGACCCGTCGTAGAAGTCCCAGGCCCGGCGCAGCAGGTTCTGGTCGGCGTGGCTGGGCGCCGGATTGCCCCGGATCGCCGCGATGTCCTGCGCGGTCAGCCCCACCCAGTCGTGGACCACCGGGTCCCCGTCCGCCGACACCGTGCGCACCCGGGCGTCCACCGCGACGTTCTGCTGCAGCGGGTTGGGCGCGAACAGCTTCCAGTTCTGCTCGAACTCCGGGTAGATCAGGCCGTCCAGCTGCTCCCGGTACTCCCGGGAGAGCGGATTGGCGGGCGCCACGTGCAGGAAGACCGCACCGAGGAACAGCCCGGTGGCCGCCGGCAACAGGACGGCGGCCGCGCCCAGGACGACCCGGGCGGGCACCGACCAGCCCCGGCGGACGGGCGGTTCCGGTGTGCCCTCGGCGTTCTCGGCGTTCTCGGCCTGCTCGGCCTGCTGGGCGTGCTCGGCGTGCTGGGCGTGCTCGGCGTCCTCGGCACTCTCGGCCATGAACTCCCCCGGGGACGGGTGGGGCCGGCACCGCGCCGGCCCGGTCGCGCGCCCATCCTGCCCTACTCCCGGCGCCCGGCGGAGCCCCCGGTTCTCCCGGTCCCCGCCCCGCGGCACGGACTACAGGACGAAGGCGTCCCGCCCGTCGCTGCTCACCATCGGACGGCCCGCGCCGTCCCAGGCGTACATCCCGCCGTCCACGTTGACGGCGTCCCGGCCGTTCTGCACCAGGTACTGGACGACCTGGGCGGAACGCCCGCCGACCCGGCAGAGCACGTACAGCTTCGCGTCCGGCAGCTCGCCGATCCGCGCGACCACCTCGCCGATCGGGATGTGCAGCGCGCCGTCCACGTGCCCGGCGTCCCACTCGTCCTGCTCCCGGACGTCCAGCAGGGCGGCGTCGGCGGGCACGGCGGCGGCGTCGATGGTGGGGATCTGCGCGAACATCGTCTGGTTCTCCTGCGGGTCGGGATCGGCCCCGCCATTGTCCCCCACCGGCCGGGGCCCCATCAGGCGCTCCAGCTCGGCCTGCTGGGCGGCGGCCTTGGCCAGCAGCTGCTCGGCCAGCTCGGTCAGCAGCCCGTCCGGGTCCTGCGGGGAGAGCGCCAGCAGCTCGCCCATCGCGCTGCGCTCCAGCCGGACCTGCTCGGCGGCGAGCTCGCCGATCCGGCCGGTCAGCCACTCCAGCCGGCGGCGCAGCCAGCCGAGCCGGTTGGGGGAGTCGACGGCGGGCGCCGCCTCGGGCGCGGTGGACCACTCGGCCGCCAGCGCCTCCAGCGCGCCGGCGTCGCCGTACGCGTAGGCCTCGTTGACCCGGGCCAGGAACGCCGCCCGGCGCTGCTGCTCCCGCGGGTCGGTGGAGAGGTCCGGGTGGGCACGGCGGACCAGCTCCCGGTAGATCCGCTGGGCGTCCCGGCCGGGCCGCACCCGGGCGGGGGCGGCGGGCGGCGGCGGGGCCTGCTCCTGCTCGCCCCGCTCCCGGACGCTGTCGAACAGCGCGTCCAGGTCCGGCAGGTCCTCGACCCGCTGCCGCGCCTCGTGGGCCCGCCGCAGGTCCTCCGGGTCCCCGGTGCGGACGGCCACCGCCTCGGCGAGCAGCGCGTCCAGCTCGTCCAGCCGGGCGTACAGCGGCCCGAGCAGCTGGTGGTGGATCAGCGCGAAGTTGTCGATCTCGACCCGCAGCGTGCGCACGTCGACGTCCATGGTGAGCCAGGCGAGCTCGGCGGCCTCGACCCGCTCCTCCAGCTCCTGCTGCTCCGGGTCCGTCCAGCGGACCGGGATCTGCGCGCTCACCTCTCGCCTCCTCCTGCGTGCCGTCCTGCGACCCTACCGCCCGCCCGCGCCGTGCCACGCGGGGTGGACGGGGAGTGCGGACCGGCGCACGGCACGTGACACGCAACTGATACCGAGGAATCTCCCCGTTTCGCTATCGACTCCCGGCCCGTCCGTGCTTCGCTGGTATCCGCACAGCATGCCTTCCTCCGGAGAAACGGCCGTCTCCCGACGTGGCGGCCAGGCGGGAGCAGACCGAATCCATGGTGGACGATCCCAACTCCACACCGCGTCCGGCGGGTACCGACCCGGGGCCCGGCACCGCACCGGGTGACCAGCCGTCAGGGGTGGTCGCCCTGGTCCGGCTCGCCCTCGTGCTGGTCGACCGCGGCGGGCGGGTCGCCCAGTGGAGCCGGGCCGCCGAGGAGCTGTTCGGACACCGCGCCGACGCCGTCCACGACCGCCCGGCGGCCGGCCTGCTGCCCGCCGCCGATCCGCGCAGCGTGCCCGGCCCGGCCGCGCTCCCGGCCACCGGCCGCCGCCGCGACACCTTCGCCACCCTCACCCAGCTGACCGCGCCCGGCACCGCCTGGGCGGGCCGGCTGCCCGTGGTCGACCGCGAGGAGCACCTGCGGGACGTGCTCTGGTGGGCCTACCCGGTGGACGGCCCGGCCGGCGGGCTGCTGGCCCTGGCCGCCGACGCCCGTCCGCTGCGCTCCGCCGGCCCCCGGCTGGCCGTCGGCGAGCGGCTGCTGCCGTTCGCCGCCGCCCCCGGCGCACTGGGCGGCTTCCACCGGCTCTCCGCCGCGCTGACCACCGCCGGCCGGCCGGTGCCCGAGGCGCTCGCCGCCCTGCTTCCCGGCTCCGCCGAACGCCGCGGACCGCTGCTCGCCGCCCTGGCCCGGGCCGGGCTCCCGGCCCTGCGGCTGGACCCGACCACCGTGCTGCCGCTGCGCCCGGCCGACCCGGCGGTCGGCACCGCGCACGCCGCCGCCGGGATCGGCCGCCGCTACCCGACCGCGCAACAGCGCACCGCCCGGCTCGGCCCGCCGCCGCAGCCCGAGCAGTCCGCGCCCGGCCGGCGCCCGGCCGGACCGCTGCCCGCCCAGCGCGAAGCCGCCGCCGCGCAGGCCGCGGCGCAGGCCGCGGCGCAGGGCGCGGCCCCTTCCGCGGCCGCCCCGGGCGCCGCCCCTTCCGCCGCCCCGACCGCGGCGGGCCTCGGCACACCGGCCACCGGCCCGGTCGTCCCGGCCCCGCCGAGAGGAGGCACCACCATCGAACAGACCACCGTCGGGCCGCCCGCCACCGGGCACCGGCTCCACCCGGGCGAGCCGGCCGCACCGCCCGCCGCCGTACCGGCGCCCGCCCCCGCGCCGCCGGCCGGCAGGTTCGGCCCGTTCCTCACCAACGGCCACGCCGGCGAGCAGCTGGCCCTGCTCAACGAGGTCGGCGGCAAGGTCGGCACCACCCTCGACCTCGGCTTCACCGCCCACGAGCTGTGCCGGGTACTCGTCCCCCGGGTCGCCGACTTCGCCTGCGTCGACCTCGTCGACGGCCTGATCTCCGACTCCGAACTGCCCGAGGCCCGCCCGGACGACGACACGATGCTCCGCCGGGTCGCGCTCGCCCGCAACGAGTCCGGCGGCCAGTGGGACCACGTGCTCGCCGAGGGCTCGCTGGTCGCCATGCCCCGCCGCACCCCGCCCGGCATGGCCCTCCAGCTCAACCAGCCGGTGCTGGTCCCGGTGGTCACCCGGGACGTCGCCGTCGACTACGCCGCCGCACTCGGCGGCCCGGAACTCGTCCCGGTGGTCTCCGGCCGCTCGATGCTGGTGGTGCCGCTCTCCGCCCGCGGCACCGTGCTCGGCATCCTCAAGCTGCTCCGGCTCCCCGACCGGGGCCCCTTCGACGAGGGCGACGCCGCCACCCTCAAGGAGCTGGCCGCCCGGGCCGCGCTGTCGCTCGACAACGCCCGGCTGCACCGGGCCGAGGCCCGGGTCGCCACCACCCTCCAGCGGTCGATGATCCCGACCCGCCCACCGCAGATCCCCGGCGTCCAGATCGCCCACCGCTACCTGCCCGGCGACTCCCGGGCCGAGGTCGGCGGCGACTGGTTCGACGCGATCCAGCTGCCCGGCAGCCGGGTCGCCCTGGTGGTCGGCGACGTCATGGGCCACGGTCTGCACTCGGCCGCCGCGATGGGCCGCTTCCGCACCGCCATGCAGACCCTGGCCGCCCTCGACCTCCCGCCCGGCCAGCTGCTGCGGCACCTGGACAACCTGGCCCACAAGCTCGGCGACGACCACCTCGCCACCTGCCTGTACGCGGTCTACGACCCGATCAACCGGACCTGCGAGCTGGCCAGCGCCGGCCACGTCCCGCCGGTCCTGGTGCACCCGGACGGCACCGGCGAGCTGCTGGAGATCCCGGCCGGCGCCCCGATCGGCGTGGGCGGGGTCCCGTTCGTCGCCAAGACCATCGACGTCTCGGACGGCTCGATGCTGGTGCTGTGCACCGACGGCCTGGTCGAGGTGCGGGGCGGCGACATAGGAGCCGGGCTGGCCGCGCTCTGCGGGAACCTCATCGACCCCCGGCAGAGCCCCGAGCAGGCCTGCGACGTGGTCCTGGACCGGCTGCACTCGGACGACCGCAAGGACGACGTCGCGCTGCTGGTGGCCCGCTTCGACGGGGTCCCGCCGAGCGAGGTCGCCACCTGGGACCTCACCGTCGACCAGCGCGAGGTCGGCCGCGCCCGCGCCCTGGTCCGCGAGCAGCTCGCCGCCTGGCACCTGGAGCCGCTCAGCGACACCGTCGTGCTGCTGGTCAGCGAGCTGGTCACCAACGCCGTCCGGGTCGCCCGCGACCGGGTCCAGCTCCAGCTGATCCGGGTCGACAAGCTGCTGGTCGAGGTCAGCGACGACAACCACAACCTGCCGTCGCTGGAGCCCGCCGAACAGCTCGGCGAGACCGGCCGCGGCCTCACCCTGGTCACCAAACTCGCCGAACGCTGGGGCACCGCCCGCAAGGCGGTGGGCAAGGTCGTCTGGTTCGAACTGCCTCTCTGACTGGAGCCCACTCGCCTCCGGGGTCGCGGTGCCCTCGCGGGCTGCGAGCCGGGGTCGCGGTGCCCTCGCGGGCTACGGCACCGCGGCGCCGGCCGGGGTGCGGCGGCGGGCCTCGGTGGCCGCCTCCAGTGAGACGGTGGCGGCCGCCACCACGGTGGCCGCGCCGACCCCGGCCAGCACCCGCGGCCAGAAGTCCCCGAACACCTCCACCGAGACCGCGATCAGCAGCGCCGCGATCACCGCGACCACGTGCTCCATGCCCGCCAGGTTCGGCAGCACGACCGCCTCGCCGACCATCAGCGCCACCACCAGCCCGGCGGTGAACCAGGCCCGGCAGCGGAACGCGATGCAGATCGCCAGCGCCACCACCGCGGCCGACGGCCCGGTGTCCCGCACGTGCGCGACCCACTTCGGGAACCCGAAGAGGTGGTCGGGCCCGATCGCCACGCCGACCCGGGCGAACAGCGTCCCGGCCAGGGTGCAGGTGTACGCCACCACCAGGGTCAGCCGCCGGCCGAGCACGATCTCGGCGATCCCGAAGACCACGAAGACCTGCGCCAGCGCACCCCACACTGGCAGGTCCAGGGCCGGCACGTACAGCGACAGCGGCGTCCGCAGCAGCGAGACCTCCAGCGGCAGCGCCGCCTTCACCACCCCGATCTGGGTGACGAAGCGCTCCCCGCCCGGCAGGTGCTGGACGATGCTGAACATCAGAATCAGGCAGGTCGCCGCAGTGGCCAACGGGACGGCTGCGAACTTCTTTCGCGCCACCTGCTCCCGGACGGTACCGAACAGCGTTCCCCACTCGGCGACAGCGGCCTCTTTGGCAATAGCCACCGGCCCCTTTCGCACGCCCCCCGCGTGGGTCCTCCGCATCACAACCCGTTCTCCGAATCCCCGTTGGCGCGAGCGCCCTTCCCGACTACCCCCACATTAGAAGCCGCTTAACGAATCCACATCGGCATTTGTGCCGATCCCCGTCATCCTCAGGAGGGAGGAGCCACCCCGAAATCCCCCCATCCGGATGACCGGGCCCCTCCGCCCCCCGGCGGAGGGTCTACCCCTTCCCGCCCCGTGCCGCCACCGGCACGCGGGGCGCCTGCACGGCGGGCGGCCCCTGGTGCCGGCGACGGAACAGCGCGGGCAGGCTCGGTGCGGTGATGAAGCCCTCGGCCCGGGCACTGGCGATGCCGATCCGCGGAATCTCGCTGCTCTTCTCGAAGAGCAGATAACGCGGCTCCCAGATCGGCCGGTACTTGGCGTTGGCACGGTAGAGCGATTCGATCTGCCACCAGCGCGAGAAGAAGCCGAGAACGGAACGCCACAGCCGCAGCACCGGCCCGGCACCGAGCTTCGAGCCGCGCTCGAAAACGGAACGGAACATGGCGAAGTTCAGCGAGACCCTGGCCAGATTCACCTCGCGGGCACGCTGCAGGAGTTCGATCACCATGAACTCCATCAGGCCGTTCTCGGTGTCCCGGGCCCGGCGCATGAGGTCCAGCGAGAGCCCCTGCGCACCCCACGGCACGAAGCTGAGCAGCGCCTTCAGCTCACCGTCGGCGTCGTGGCACTCCAGCATCACGCAGCGCCCGTCGCCCGGGTCGCCGAGCCGGCCCAGCGCCATCGAGAAGCCGCGCTCGGTCGCACCGTCGCGCCACTGGTCGGCCTTGGCGACCAGGTCGGCCATCTCGCTCTCGGGGATCTCCTCGTGGCGGCGGATCCGCACCGTGTACCCGGCCCGCTTGACCCGGTTGTACGCCTGGCGCACCACCCGCATCGCCCGGCCGTCCAGCGAGAACTCGTCCAGTTCGACGATCGCCTCGTCGCCCAGCTCCAGCGCGTCCAGGCCGTGCCGGGCGTAGATCACACCGGCCTCCTCGGAGGCGCCCATCACGGCCGGTGCCCAGGCGTGCTCGCGGGCCTCGGACAGCCAGGCGTCGATCGCGCCCGGCCAGGCCTCCGGATCGCCGATGGGGTCGCCGGAAGCCAGCGAGACACCGCCGACCACCCGGTAGGCGACCGCCGCCTTGCCGCTCGGCGAGAAGATCACCGCCTTGTCCCGGCGCAGCGCGAAGTAGCCCAGCGAGTCCCGCTCGCCCTGCTTGTCCAGCAGCACCCGCAGCCGCTGCTCGTCCTCGGCGGTGAGCAGCTCGTTGCCCCGCGGGCTGCGGAAGGCCACGTAGAGGACGAGCAGGAAGAGCAGCGCGCCCATCGCGTTGATGACCGCGTTCACCCAGGTCGGCGCGTCGATCACGGAGCGCAGGTGCTCGGACGGGGTGATCGTGATCATCCGGCCGACCGAGTAGCGGAACATGTCCCAGAAGTCCGCGGCGGGCAGATTGTTGGTCAGCGCGACCAGCGCGGCGCCGACCACACCGCCGAAGCCGAGGCCGGCCACGAAGGTGGCGGCGGCGGTCTTCGGGTTGGAGCGGTCGCCCTTGGAGGTGAACTCCTTCCGGCCGACCAGCAGCGCCAGCACGAAACCGCAGGTCAGCACGGTGGAGACATAGTTCAGCGGGTGCCGGTCGAAGCCCTCGCCGGGCAGCGACATGGCGGCCAGGTAGAGCAGGGCGAACAGGCCGGCCAGCGCGATGTTGAAGATCCACGCGGCCCGCTTGCGGCGGCGCATGGCGATCGCCAGGAAGACCGAGAGCACCGCGCTGCTCAGGCCCGCGGTCATCAGGTACGGGGTGAAGTACTCGCCCTCGTTGTGCGTCTCGACCTGGTCGCGGAACTGCGCCAGGACCACGGTGACGATGTTCAGCAGGGCGATCAGCCGCAGGTACCAGACGGTCGCCGCGGCGGCCCGCGGGCGCCAGCGCGCCATCACGGCGCCGGGCTCCGACCCGGACCCGGTGGGGGAGGTGGACGGCTCCGGCTTCACAGTGGACGACACAGCTCAATTCCAAACGATCAGGTGGTGGGTCGCATCCGCACGCGACCCGGCTGGACACCCACCTCGGCCGGCAGGCCGACTGAGCGGCAGCCAATTCCATGGTTCCCCACCGACAGTGAGAATTGCGTGAACCGGGTAGCGGATTCACACCCCCGCCGTTCGGCGGGGGTCGCCCGGCCGGTCCGGGCCCGGCGAAGCCGCCGGTCAGGCCCTACCCTCGATTCCAGTCATGCGGACCGGCCCGGCCCGGCCGCCGAACCGAGGAGGGCCCCATCGCCACCACCCGCGTGCTGATCGTGGACGACGAGATCCTGGTCCGGTCGGGGCTGGGCCTCATCGTCGGCTCCGCCCCCGACCTGGAGGTGGTCGGCGACTGCTCCGGCGCGCAGACCGAGGAGTGCGTCCGGCGACTGCGTCCGCACGTGGTGCTGCTCGACATCCGGATGCCCGACATGGACGGCATCTCGGTGCTCCGCCGGCTGCGGGCGCTGCCCGACCCGCCGGCCGTGGCGATGCTCACCACCTTCGACACCGAGGAGTACATCGGCACCGCGCTGCGGGCCGGCGCGTCCGGCTTCCTGCTCAAGGACACCGCCCCGGACCAGCTGGTGCACGCCGTACGGGTGCTCGCGGCCGGCGGCAACATCCTCTCCCCCACGGTGACCCGCACGGTGATCGGCGGCTACGTGGACGGCGGCGGCCCGGACGCCGAGGCGGCCACCCTGGCCCGCACCCTGACCGGCCGGGAGCTGGACGTGCTGGCGCTGCTGGGCGAGGGCCTGTCCAACGCCGAGATCGCCGACCGGCTGTTCCTGGGCACCGGCACCGTGAAGGACCACATCAGCGCGATCCTCGGCAAGCTCGGCGCCGCCAACCGGGTCCAGGCGGCCGTGATCGCCCACCGGGCCGGGCTGGTCCGCCCGAAGCCGAGCGACGGGGCATGATCGGCGACGCCGCTCCCGCACGACGTCTGCCGCCCGGGCTCACCGCGCCCTGGCTGATGCTCCTGCTGCCCGCCCTCTACTCGCTGGTGGACGCCGCCCTGGTGGCCCGGGGCGCCCCGCTGTGGCAGAGCCTGCTGTCGGTGGTGGCCGCCGTGGCGCTGCCGTGGCGCCGGCGCTTCCCGGTCACCGTGCTGCTGCTGACCATGCCCGGCAGCTACTTCGACGACATCTGGCTCGCCCCGATCACCGCCGTCTACACGGTGGCCGCCGAACACCCCCGGCCCCGGGTGGTGGTGCCCTGCGCCACCCTGTTCGCGCTGGTCGAGTTCTTCCACTGGCCGGTCTCCGAGCAGAGCTTCGAGCTCAGCCGGGACACCGCCCTGTACGCCATCCAGTCCGTGATGCTCGCGGCCGGCCCGGCGGCCACCGGCCTGCTCTCCCGGACCCGGCGCGAGCTGGCGTCCCGGCTGGACGAGCTGACCCGCGGGCAGGAGCGGGAGAGCCGGCTGCTCGCCGAGCGGGTGCTCAGCGAGGAGCGCGGCCGGCTCGCCCGGGAGATGCACGACGTGGTCTCGCACCAGGTCAGCCTGATCAGCATCCAGGCCGGCGCGCTCCAGGTGTCCACCCCCGACCCGGGGGCCGCGGGCGTGGCCCGGACCATCCGCGAACTGTCGGTGCGCACCCTGGAGGAGCTGCGCCACATGGTGGGGGTGCTGCGGGCCGGCGGTCCGCGGATGGACACCCCGCTGGCCCCGCAGCCCAGGCTGGCCGACCTGCCCCGGCTGGTCGAGGAGAGCGGACTGGCCGCGGACACCGAACTCGTCCCGGGCGACCGCCCCTGGCCGGAGGCGGTCGAGCGGGCCGCCTACCGCACCGTGCAGGAGGCGCTCACCAACATCACCAAGTACGCGCCCGAGGCCGCGGTGCACGTCCGGATCCGGGCCCGCGGACGTCGGCTGCGGGTCGAGGTGCGCAACGACGCGCCGCCGGTGCGCCCCGCGCAGACCCTGCCGGGCGGCGGCCACGGCCTGGTCGGCCTGCGCGAACGGGCGCAACTGCTCGGCGGTTCGCTCACCGCCGGTCCGACTCCGGACGGCGGCTTCGAGGTCCGCGCCGACCTGCCGGCCCCGTCCTCCTGAGCGGTCCTGCCGGGCCGACCTCCCGGGCCGGAGGGGCAGGCCGGCCCGTGGCCGCCGGCGAGGAGAGCCGGAAGAACGAGAAAGCCCCGCAGATCCGAAGATCTGCGGGGCTTCGCTGTGCGCGAGGGGGGAGTTGAACCCCCACGCCCTTTCGGGCACTGGAACCTGAATCCAGCGCGTCTGCCTATTCCGCCACCCGCGCATGGGTGTTTTCCCTGCTTGCCGGGTGATCAGCCGATCCGCTCGGTACCATGTGGCCTTCGCGGTTCTTCGATCGGGCCACCCGGTGGGCGCCCCTTCCGACATGGAAAACAGTAGCACGACCTGCGGCTCACCTCCGAATCCGTTCCCGGGGCGGCCGAGCGCATCCGAACGGATGCCCGGCGAACAGGCGGGCGAAGGGCGGCGGGCCCGCCGGGCGGGAGGCCCTGGCATGTTGCCGCCCGGATGCGTCACCCTGTGTGTCCGAGCACACCCCCGGGCACCACGTGGTCCGGGAACCGTACGGATGGCCCCGGCGTGGATACGATCAGTACGGAAGTACCGCAAGTAGGCACGATCGGCTCCCCGGAGACCGGTCGGCAGGCAGGCGAACGAACCCTGGAAGGGGGTGCCCCATGGGAGTGCTGAAGAAGTTCGAGCAGCGACTTGAGGGTCTCGTCAACGGCACCTTCGCCAAGGTGTTCAAGTCCGAGGTCCAGCCCGTGGAGATCGCCGGTGCGCTGCAGCGCGAGTGCGACAACAACGCGAGCATCTGGAACCGCGACCGCACCGTCGTGCCCAACGACTTCATCGTCGAGCTCAGCCCGCACGACTACGAGCGGCTGAGCCCCTACTCCGGACAGCTGGGCAACGAGCTGGCCGGCATGGTGCGCGAGTACGCGGAGGCCCAGCGCTACAGCTTCATGGGCCCGCTCCAGGTGAACCTGGAGAAGGCCGAGGACCTCGACACCGGCCTGTACCGGGTGCGCAGCCGCACCCTCGCCGCCGAGGAGCCGCAGCAGCAGGCCCCCCAGCCGACCCAGCCCGGCTACGGGCGCCCGCCGGCCGCACCGGCCCCCGGCGCGCCGTGGCAGCAGCCCGGCGCCGCCCCGTACGGCGCGCCCCCGCCGCCCGCCGCGCCCCCGGCCATGCCCCCCGGCCCGCCCGCCCCGGCCGGCGGCAACGTGCGCCCGTTCCCGGGCGCCGGGCACGGCACCTCGGTCCGCCGCTGGATCGAGGTCAACGGCGCCCGCCACCAGATCTCCGGAAACGCCTGCGTGCTCGGCCGCTCCACCGAGGCCGACGTCCGCATCGACGACCCCGGAGTCTCCCGCAAGCACGCCGAGATCCGGCCCGGCACCCCCTCGATGGTGCTGGACCTCGGGTCCACCAACGGCATCGTGGTGGACGGGCAGCACACCCAGCGCGCTACGCTCCGCGACGGCTCTCGAATCGTCGTGGGCTCCACCACCATCGTCTACCGACAGGTCGAAGGGTAGAGCGGGCGCGGTTATGTCAGAACTGACCCTCACGGTCATGCGGCTGGGTTTCCTGGCCGTGCTGTGGCTGTTCGTGATCGTCGCGGTCCAGGTGATCCGCAGCGACCTGTTCGGCACGCGGGTGAACCCGCGGGCCTCCCGCCGGGGCGGCGGCGCGACCGCGACCGCCCCCGGCCCCTCCGCCGGGCGAGCCCCGCAGGGCCAGCCGCCCGCCGGCGGTCCGGCGACCCAGGGCGGCGGGCGCCGCCGCGGCGCCCCGACCCAGCTCGTCGTGGTCGCGGGCTCGCTGGCCGGCACCACCGTCGCGCTGCAGGGCCAGACCATCACCCTGGGCCGCGCCCACGACTCCACCATCGTGCTGGACGACGACTACGCGTCCTCCCGGCATGCCAGGATCTATCCCGACCAGACTGGGCAGTGGACGGTGGAGGATCTAGGCTCCACCAACGGCACCTATCTGGACCGTCAGCGCCTGACCGCGCCGACCCCGCTCCAGCCGGGCACGCCGATCCGTATCGGCAGGACCGTCATCGAACTGCGGAAGTAGTAGCGCATGAGGGACAGCATCCCGTCCATGACCCAGAGGGGGGCACAGGTCGCATGACCCTGGTGCTGCGCTTCGCCGCCGGCTCCCACAAGGGACTGATCCGGGAGGGGAACGAGGACTCCGGCTATGCCGGCCCGCGGCTGCTGGCCGTGGCCGACGGCATGGGCGGCGCGGCGGCCGGTGAGGTCGCGTCCTCCGAGGTGCTCGGATCGATCGTCCGGCTGGACGAGGACGTACCGGGCGCCGACCTGCTGACCCTGCTCGGCGACGCGGTCCAGGGCGCCAACGACCGGCTCCGCCAGATGGTCGAGGAGGACCCGCAGCTCGAAGGCATGGGCTGCACCCTCACCGCGATGCTCTGGACCGGCCAGCGGATGGGCCTGGTGCACGTCGGCGACTCCCGGGCCTACCTGCTGCGGGACGGCGCGCTGGTCCAGATCACCCAGGACCACACCTGGGTGCAGCGGCTGGTCGACGAGGGCCGGATCACGCCCGAGGAGGCGGAGACCCACCCGCAGCGCTCGCTGCTGATGCGCGCCCTGGACGGCCGGGGCCAGGTCGAGCCCGACCTGTCGATCCGCGAGGTCCGGGCCGGCGACCGCTACCTGATCTGCTCCGACGGCCTCTCCGGCCCGGTCAGCCACCAGACCCTCCAGGACACCCTGGGCAGCTTCTACTCGCCCGAGCAGACCGTGCAGGAGCTGATCCAGCTCGCCCTGCGCGGCGGCGGCCCGGACAACATCACCTGCATCGTGGCGGACGTCCTGGACGTCGGCGCCACGGACACCCTGAGCGGCCAGTTCAACGACGTGCCGGTGGTGGTCGGCGCGGTCGCCGAGACCCCGCCGTCCTCGACCGCCGCCGACCGCTCGATCGCGGACACCCCGGCCGGCCGCGCCGCCGGACTGGGCCGCGGCCCGCAGGGCGCCTTCGGCCCCGCCGAGGGCTTCGGCGCCGGCCACCCGGACGGCCAGGGCGGCTTCGGGCCGGCCGAGGGCTATCCGGAGGGCCGCGGCGGCACCGATCCGGCGGCCTACGGGACCGAGGACTTCGACGACGGGGTGCCCCGCAGGAAGCGCAGGAACCGGGCGCTGACCTTCTCGCTGGTCGGCCTGGTCACCGTGGGCCTGCTCGGCGCGGGCGGCTTCCTCGGCTACCAGTGGACCCAGAGCCAGTACTACGTCGGCGCCGAGGGCGACCACGTCGCCGTCTACCAGGGCGTCAACCAGAGCCTGGCCGGACTGAGCCTGTCCTCGGTGCACACCCCGTACAAGGACATCGAACTCAAGTACCTCCCGCAGGACCAGCGCACCCACGTGACCAACACCATCTCGGCGAGCAGCCTCGGCGACGCCGACGACAAGGTGCGCAAGCTCGGCGAGCAGGCCGCGCTCTGCAAGAAGGTCGCCGACGTCCGGGCCGCCGCCGCCAACCCGGCCGCCCAGGGCACCGCCCCGGTGCCCGGCCAGCAGCCGGCCCAGCAGGCCGCCGGGACGGTGGCGACGCACGCCGGGTTCGTGACGGCCACCACCGCGCCCAGCCCGACCGCCACCGGCCGCGCCCCGGCCGCCGGCGTCCCCACGCCCACCCCGACCGCCGTCGCCACCACCCCGGCCGCCACGCCCGGCCAGGGCGCCGTGGCCCCGGCGGCCCCCGCGGCCCCGCAGGGCGACCTGCCGGGCCTGACCGACGAGGAGCGGCAGCGCGCCGACTCCTGCCCGAAGCCGTGACGGCCGTGCCCCGACCCGGGCCCGCTCCGAGCGGGCCCGCCGGCCGTCAGGGAGCGGCTTGATCGTGAGTACCTTCGATGTGAGCAGCGACGCCAACCGCCGGGATGCCGGCGTGCCGGCCGACCGCGCGTCCTCGCGGCGGCGCCGCAACACCACCATCTCGCCGCAGGCGACCCCGAACCGCCGCAACACCGAGCTGGCGATGCTCGCCTTCGCCGTGGCGCTGCCGGTCCTGGCGTACGCCAACGTGGGCCTGGCGATGGACGGCTCGCTGCCGGCCGGCATGCTCGGCTACGGCCTCGGCATGGGCGCGCTGGCCCTGATCGCCCACCTGCTGATGCGGAAGTTCGCGCCGTACGCGGACCCGCTGATGCTGCCCATCGCCACCCTGCTGAACGGGCTCGGCGTGGTGATGATCTGGCGGCTCGACAAGGCCGGCCCGCTGCTGAAGAGCAACTACCCGGCCGCCGCCAACCAGCTGATGTGGTCGGGCCTGGGCATCGCCCTCTTCATCGCGGTGATGGTCTTCCTGAAGGACCACCGGGTCCTCCAGCGCTACACCTACATCTCGATGGCGGTGGCCCTGGTGCTGCTCGCCGCGCCGGCGTTCTTCCCGGAGCGCAAGGAGGACTTCGGCGCCAAGATCTGGATCCGGATGGGCGCCTTCTCGATCCAGCCCGGTGAGTTCGCCAAGATCATCCTGACCGTGTTCTTCGCCGGCTACCTGATGGTGAAGCGGGACGCCCTGGCGCTGGCCAGCCGCCGGTTCATGGGCCTGTACCTGCCGCGCGGGCGCGACCTCGGCCCGATCATCGTGATCTGGCTGCTCAGCCTGCTCATCCTGATCTTCGAGAACGACCTCGGCTCCTCGTTCCTGTACTTCGGCCTCTTCGTGGTGATGCTCTACGTCGCCACCGAGCGGACCAGCTGGATCGTCGTCGGCCTGCTGATGTCGGTCGGCGGCGCGGTCGCGGTGGCCTCCACCACCAGCCACGTGAAGACCCGCATCGACGCCTGGCTCAACCCGATGGCCGCCTTCGAACCGAACCACCCCACGTACGCCACCGAGCAGATCGGCCAGGCGCTGATGTCCTTCGGCTCCGGCGGGGTGACCGGCTCCGGCCTCGGTCAGGGCCGGTCCTGGCTGATCGGCTTCGCCGCCAAGAGCGACTTCATCCTCGGCTCCTTCGGCGAGGAGCTCGGCCTCACCGGCATGATGGCGATCTTCATGCTGTACGCCCTGCTGATCCAGCGCGGCCTGCGCACCGCGGTCGCCGCCCGCGACCCGTTCGGCAAGCTCCTCGCCGTCGGCCTCTCCTCGGCGATGGCGCTGCAGGTCTTCGTGGTCGCCGGCGGTGTCACCGGCCTGATCCCGCTGACCGGTATGACCATGCCCTTCCTCGCCCAGGGCGGCTCCTCCGTGGTCGCCAACTGGGCGCTCGTCGCGATCCTGCTGAAGATCAGCGACAACGCCCGCCGTCCCGGGGTGGAACACACCCCCACACCCGAGATCCAGGGGGGCACCGCCTCGTGAACAAGCCGATCCGCCGGGTCTCGATCTTCTGCCTCGTGCTGGTCCTGGCCCTCATGGTGCGCACCAACTGGATCCAGGGCGTGCAGGCCGACGCCTGGGCGAGCAACAAGTACAACAAGCGCCAGGTCTACGACCGCTACGCCTACCCGCGCGGCAACATCGTGGTCGACGGCCAGCCGATCACCCAGTCCACCTTCGTGAACGGCCTGCGCTACAAGTACAAGCGCTCCTGGACCGACCCCCAGATGTACGCCCCGGTGACCGGCTACTCCTCGCAGGCCTTCGGTTCCAGCCAGCTGGAGCAGCTGGAGGACGGCATCCTCTCCGGCAGCGACGACCGGCTGTTCTTCCGCAACACCCTGGACATGCTGACCGGCGAGCAGAAGCGCGGCGGCGACGTCGTCACCACGATCAACTCCAAGGCCCAGAAGGCCGCCTTCGAGGGGCTCGGCAACAAGAAGGGCGCGGTCGTCGCCCTCGACCCGAAGACCGGCGCGATCCTCTCCCTGGTCTCCACGCCGTCCTACGACCCGGCCAGCTTCGCCGGCAACGAGGACTCGGACACCAAGGCCTGGACCGACCTCAACGCCGACCCGAACAAGCCGATGCTCAACCGCGCGCTGCGCGAGACCTACCCGCCCGGCTCGACCTTCAAGCTGGTCACCGCGGCGGCGGCGTTCGAGAACGGCCTGTACCAGAACATCGACGACCAGACCCAGACGCCGGACCCGTACACCCTGCCGGGCACCAACTTCGTGCTGAAGAACGAGTCCGAGCAGGAGAGGTGCGGCAACGCCACCATCAAGTCCGGCATGGACCAGTCCTGCAACACGGTGTTCGCCAAGATGGGCGCCGACCTGGGCAAGGACAAGATGCGGGTGCAGGCCGAGAAGTTCGGCTTCAACAGCACCATCGACACCCCGGTCCGCTCCGAGAAGAGCGTCTTCCCGTCCAACTCCACCCCGGACGGCACCGCCCAGGACTCGATCGGCCAGCACGACACCCAGGCCACTCCGCTGCAGATGGCGATGGTCTCGGCGGCGATCGCCAACAACGGCACCCTGATGCAACCCTACCTGGTGGAGGAGGAGCGCTCCGCCTCGCTGACCACCATCTCCAAGCACGACCCGAAGCAGTTCTCCCAGCCGGTCAGCCCGGCCACCGCGCAGAAGCTGCAGGACCTCATGGTCTCGGTGGTCGAGAACGGCACCGGCAGGAACGCCAGGATCCCCGGCCTGACCGTCGGCGGGAAGACCGGTACCGCCCAGCACGGCGAGGGCAACGCGGGCCTGCCGTTCGCCTGGTTCACCTCCTACGCCAAGGCCGCCGACGGCCGCTCGGTCGCGGTCGCGGTGGTCGTCGAGGACGGCTCCAACAACCGCGACGGCATCAGCGGCGGCCGGCTCGCCGCGCCGATCGCGAAGTCGGTGATGCAGGCCGTCCTGGGCAAGTGACGACGGGCGCCGGCCGGTGAGGGATAAGTCACGATCGGGAGCCGTGTCCGCATACCGGTCTGGTATCGGCCTGCGGTCGACTCGGGTCCGGCGCGGTCCGACCGGTAGCGTATCCGCAGCAACGGGTGTGCCCGTTGCCGTCCACGCGGTGCCGGACGGTCCTGACCGCAGAACCACCCGGGGCCCGGACGGCGTCACACGGAGCGTGCGGGGACACCTACGTCACAACCTCACCGGCGTGTGAGGGAGAGGGTCTGAACTATGGAAGAGCCTCGTCGCCTCGGCGGCAGGTACGAGCTCGGCGGCGTCCTCGGACGCGGCGGCATGGCCGAGGTGTACCTCGCCCATGACACCCGGCTCGGCCGCTCCGTCGCCGTGAAGACGCTCCGGGCCGACATGGCCCGTGATCCGTCGTTCCAGGCCCGATTCCGCCGCGAGGCGCAGTCCGCGGCGTCGTTGAACCATCCCGCGATCGTCGCCGTGTACGACACCGGCGAGGACTACATCGACGGCATCTCCATCCCGTACATCGTGATGGAGTACGTCGAGGGCTCCACCCTGCGCGAGCTGCTGCACTCCGGTCGCCGGCTGCTGCCGGAGCGGGCGCTGGAGATGACCATCGGCATCCTGCAGGCCCTGGAGTACTCGCACCGGGCCGGCATCGTGCACCGCGACATCAAGCCCGCCAACGTCATGCTCACCCGGCAGGGCAACGTCAAGGTGATGGACTTCGGCATCGCCCGCGCGATGGGCGACGCCGGCATGACGATGACGCAGACCTCCGCCGTCATCGGCACCGCCCAGTACCTCTCCCCGGAGCAGGCCAAGGGCGAGCAGGTGGACGCCCGCTCCGACCTCTACTCCACCGGCTGCCTGCTCTACGAGCTGCTCACCGTCCGCCCGCCGTTCGTCGGCGACTCCCCCGTGGCCGTCGCCTACCAGCACGTCCGGGAGGAGGCGCAGCCGCCGTCCGTCTTCGACCCCGAGGTGCGCCCCGAGGTCGACGCGATCGTGCTCAAGGCGCTCGCCAAGGACCGCGACTACCGCTACCAGACCGCCGACGAGATGCGCGACGACATCGAGCGCTTCCTCGACGGCCTGCCGGTGGCCGCCGCCCAGCAGGCCGCCGCCTACGGCATGGGCGCCGCCGGGTACGGCTACGACCAGAACGGCTACCCGCAGCAGCACGACCCGTACGGCCAGACCAACGTGCTGCCGCAGCAGGTCCCCGGCGGTCCGACCACCGTGCTGCCGCAGGCCGCCCCGGCCGGCTACGCCGCCCAGCCCCAGGCCGGTTACGACGACGGCTACGGCCAGACCTACGCCGGCGCCCAGGGCGGCGGCAACGACGGCTACGACGACGGCTACGGCCGCGGCGGCCGGCGCGCCGAGGAGCCGCCGAAGAAGAGCAACACCTCCTGGATCGTGCTGGCGGTCGCCGCCGTGCTGGTCCTGGTCGGCACCTTCTTCGTCGCCCAGGCGATGTTCAGCAACAAGAAGGGCGACGACCCCAAGGACGCCCCGAAGCTCACGGCGCCCAGCCTGGTCGGCAAGACCCTGACCGAGGCCAGGACGGCCGTCACCCAGATCGGCCCCAAGCTGGTGGTGACCGAGGGCGAGAAGATCGCCTGCCCGGACACCAACGTCAAGAAGGACCAGGTCTGCACGCAGACCCCGGTGGCCGGCACCCAGGTGGCCGAGGCCGCCACCATCACCGTGCAGCTGTCCTCGGGCCCGGCCAAGGCCACCGTGCCGGGTGTCGTCGGCAAGACCAAGGACCAGGCCATCAAGGCGCTCGGCGACGCCGGCTTCGCCAACGTCACCACCGAGTACAAGGACGACGACAACGCCCCGCTGGACCAGGTCATCGCGCAGGCCCCGGACAACGGCAGCGCCGACCCGTCCGCGCCGGTCAAGCTGACCGTCTCGCAGGGCAAGGCCAAGATCAACGTGCCGAGCGTGGTCGGCCAGCAGAAGGAGGCCGCGCAGGCCGCGCTGGAGGGCGCGGGCTTCCAGGTGGACGCCTCGAAGACGGCGACGACCAACGACCCGGCCAAGGTCAACACGGTGGCCTCGCAGAGCCCGGCGGGCGGCAAGCAGCCGGCCAACACCAAGATCACGCTGACCATCTACAAGGCGCAGGAGAAGGTCAGCGTCCCGCCGCTGCAGAACGTCACGCTCAAGGAAGCCATCAAGACGCTCGAAGGCGCGGGCCTGAAGTACATGGTCGTCCAGGGCCCGCAGGACCCGAACGCGATCGTCGTCTCCTCGACCCCGGGCGCCGGGAC
The DNA here is from genome assembly GCF_040298605.1 of Kitasatospora sp. NPDC001527. Lineage (NCBI taxonomy): Bacteria > Bacillati > Actinomycetota > Actinomycetes > Kitasatosporales > Streptomycetaceae > Kitasatospora > Kitasatospora sp. NPDC001527. Next base: position 330,560 of record NZ_JBEPAM010000003.1, read on the forward strand.
CCAGGTGGACCCGAGCACCTCGGTCGGGCTGACGACCAGGGCGGTCGACCCGCCGAAAGGGAACGAAACCCCCACACTTCCCGGGATCCCCGGATTCCCCAACCCCACGAACACCAAAGGGGGACCCAACAACTAAGCCCTGGTTCCCCTGGTTCTGAGCCCCTCGGGGCCGGACCGACCGGCTGGGTTGTTCCCCGACAGCCGCGAGGGCCCGTCGACACCGTGTCGACGGGCCCTCGGGCGTTTCCCGCGGCCTGCGGGGCCGGACGGGGCGGGCGGGCCCGTGCGGGGCCCCTGGAGCGGCCCAGGCGGCCCTCAGCCGCGCCGCAGCTCGGCGGGCGGGGTGCGCTTGGCGTCCACGTCGTCCACCCGCACCAGGCTCCCCCAGACCGCCATCCGGTAGCGCGAGGTGTAGACCGGGGTGCAGGTGGTCAGCGTGATGTACCGGCCCGGCCCGGTGTAGCCCGAGCCCTTCGGCACCGGGGCGACGATGCCGGTGTCGAACTTGGAGGTCTCCGGGAGCGTGTTGTCGACCCGGTAGACGTACCACTTGTCCCGGGTCTCGACGACGACCGCGTCGCCCTTGCGGAGGGCGTCGAGGTCGTGGAACTTCGCCCCGTGCCCGTCCCGGTGGGCGGCCAGCGCGAAGTTGCCGGACTCGTCCCAGGGCATCGCCGCGCGGTACGGCTGCTCGTAGACGCCGGCGACGCCCTCGGCCAGGGTGTCCGCGTCGGTGCCCATCCGGATCAGCACCTGGTAGCCCCGGCCCATCGCGGGGACGTGCAGGAAGCCGAGGCCCTCGCCCGTCGCGGGGGTCTGCCCGGTTCCGACCGCACCCGCGCCCGCGGTCGGGCCGGCGCCGGGTGCCTGGGTGCCGGAGGCCCCCGGAGTCCCCGGAGTCCCCGGGGAGCCGGGGGTGGCGGCGGGCGAGCCGGCCGGGGGAGCGGCCGGTCCCCCGGCCGCCCAGGAGTCGCGCAGCTGGTCGGAGGCCGCGGCGGCGGACCGGTCCGCCAGCACGTCGGTCCACCAGAGCGAGTAGGAGACGAACAGGCCGAGCACCAGACCGAGGGTGATCAGCAGCTCGCCGAAGACCCCCAGCACGGCCAGCGCCCGCCCCCGCCCGCGCCGCGGCCCCGTGCCGTGCCCGGACCGCTCGGCGGGCGGCGGGAAGGCCTCCTCGGCCACCGCTTCGGTCTCCTGAGTCACATCTCTCCCCTTGCTACTCGCCCGCTCGCGGTCAGCCTCCCGTGAGGGCGGCCGGCTTGCCCTGGCCGCGCGGCCGTTCCTCGGTCATCTTCCCAAAGATGATCAGCCGGTACTTCGAGCTGAACTCCGGCGTGCACGTGGTCAGCGTGATGTACCGGCCCGGCCCGCTGTACCCGGCGCCGTTCGGCACCGGCTTGATCACGCTCACGTTGGACGGCGGGGTCTCCGGGATTCCCCCGGTGACCTCGTAGGTGTAGTACGCGGTCGCGGTCTCCACCACGATCTTGTCGCCCTTGCCGAGCTGGTTGATCCGCCGGAACGGCTCACCGTGGGTGTTGCGGTGCGCGGCCAGCGCGAAGTTGCCCGCCTTGTCGGCCGGCATCCCGGTACCGGTGTAGTGCCCCACCAGGCCCTTGTCGAGCACCGAGCCCTTGGCGGTTCCCTCGGCGATCGGGAACTTCTGGCCCAGCTTCGGCATGTGGATGATCGCGAAGCCCTTGCCGGGCTCGAAGGTCTCCGGTTTGGCCGGATCCGGGGCCGGCTGTCCCGCCGCCGGGGCCGGGGCGGCCGCGTCGAACTGCTCCTCCAGCTGGCTGCGGGCCCCGTCGGCGGCCGCGTCGGCCTGCACGTTGGTCCACCAGAGCTGGTAGGAGACGAAGAGCAGCATCACCAGGCCGAGGGTGATGCACAGCTCGCCGAGGAAGCGGGCGAGGACCACCGCCGCCGACTCCTTCGGCCGGGGGCGGTCCGCGGCGGCGGTCCGGCCGCCCGCGCGGCGCCGTCCGCGTCCCTGGGCGGCCCGGCGGCGCTCGGCCCGGCCACCGGTGGCGGGCGGGACCGGTTCGGCGCCCAGCGCGTCCATGGTGACCGTCTCGGCGGCGGCGAGCACCGCCTGCTCCGTCGCGAACGCGTCCGGGCTCTCCAGGTGCAGCCGGAGCGTCTCCTCGGCCCGCTCGGGCGCGACGGGGGCCGCGGCCTGCTCGTAGACGCCCCAGCCGTCCTCGGCGCCGTGCTGCTGCGCCGCCCAGCCCTGCTCCGGGCCCGGCTGGGCGGGGATGTGGCCGCCGCGCCGGAGCTGCTGCTCCTGGTACGGGTCGTAGCCCTGGTACTGGCCCTGCTGGCCCTGCTGGTACTGGTCCTGCTGGTACGGCCCGGGCGGGACCTGCTGCCCGGGCTCGGCGTACGGGGCGTACGGGCCCTGGTGGCCCTGCTGGTAGGGGTCGGCCGGCTGCGCGTACGGACCGCCCGGGGGGAACTGCTGCTGGTACGGCGCACCACCCTGGTACGCGCCGCCGCCCTGCGGATCCGCCTCCGGTTGGTGGCGCTGCTCCGGACGCACCGCGGTCACGCCGCTCAGCCCCGGCCGATCACCGGGGCGAGCCCGGCCGACCGGTCGACGGCCTGCGGGTCGCCGCACTCGGCCAGCCAGTTGGCGAGCATCCGGTGGCCGCCCTCGGTGAGCACCGACTCCGGGTGGAACTGCACGCCCTCGACCGCGAGGTCGCGGTGCCGCAGCCCCATGATCACGCCGCTCCCGGTGCGGGCGGTGACCACCAGCTCGTCCGGCACCGTCGCGGGTTCGACCGCCAGCGAGTGGTAGCGGGTCGCGGTGAGCGGCGAGGGCAGGCCGGCGAAGACCCCGCCGTCCTCGTGCTCGACCGGCGAGGTCTTGCCGTGCAGCAGCTCGGGCGCCCGGCCGACCACGGCGCCGTAGGCCACCGCGATCGACTGCAGGCCCAGGCAGACGCCGAAGACCGGCAGTCCGATCCGCGCGCAGTGGTGCACCATCTCGATGCAGACGCCGGCCTCCTCGGGCGCGCCCGGGCCGGGGGAGAGCAGCACCCCGTCGAAGCCGGCGCCGCCGTCGCGGCGCACCGCGTGCTCGACGGTCACCTCGTCGTTGCGGACCACCTCGCAGGTGGCGCCGAGCTGGTAGAGGTACTGGACCAGGTTGAAGACGAAGCTGTCGTAGTTGTCGACGACCAGGATGCGGGGCGGGGTCGGCCGGGAGGTCATGGGCGCGCGTTCTCCGGGGGGTGCGGGGACTGGGGCGGGGGCGGGGCCTCCGGGTCAGCCGACGGCGCCGTCGCCGCCGTCTCCGTCCACTGTGACGTCGCCGAAGGGGAGCAGCGGTTCCGCCCAGGGGAAGACGTAGGTGAAGAGGAGGTAGACGATCCCCAGCACGAGGAGCACCGAGACGACGGCCTTGACCAGGGTGTTCCCCGGCAGGTGACGCCAGATCCAGCCGTACATGGTGCTCCCTCGACGTAGCGGACTGGGGTCAAGCGTAGACCCCGCCCCGTTCCGGGCAGGGCCGTCCCGCCGGTCTACTGCTGGCCGGTGGCCGCGCGCAGGTCGGCCGTTCCCGAGTAACCGGGCAGCGAGAGGTCGCCGCTCTCCTGCACCTTCCACCCCAGGCCGTACGCCTGTACGTACTGCAGGTAGTTGCGGATCGTCGGGTCCGCCTCCACCGAGGCGCGCAGCGCGTCGGTCTTCCCGACCGCCTTGACCACGTACGGCGGCGAGTAGACCCGGCCCTGGAGCAGCAGGGTGTTGCCGACGCAGCGCACGGCGCTGGTGGAGATCAGCCGCTGGTCCATCACCTGGACCCCCTCGGCGCCGGCCCGCCAGAGCGCGTTGACCACGGCCTGGATGTCCTGCTGGTGGATGACCAGGTCGTTGACGTCCGGCTCGCGCACGCCGGGCACGCGCGCGGTCGCGTTCGGCGGGGCGTCGTTGAGGGTGACGGTCAGGCCGGGGCCCTGGAGCGGGTCCAGGGCGGCGGCCTGCTCCAGGGCGGTGAGCTGCGCGGCGTCGGCGGGGCTGCCCTGCTGGTCGGTGAGCCGCTGGGCCCGCTCCTGGAGGTCGGCGAGCTGGGCCTGGGACTGCTGGTTCTGCGCGCTGCGCTGCCGTATCACGTCGGAGAGGCTGAGCAGCGAGTTGTCGGTGCGCAGGTCGGTGCCGCGCGCGGTCTGCGCGCTGATGTAGAAGAGCAGTCCGGCGAGCGCGAAGACGGCGCAGGTCAGGGCACGTCCGACAATTCGGGTGCCGGAGGCCTGGGTACGGGCCGGCCGAGGGGGAATCGACAAATTAGGCACCGTACCCTTATCTCCTTCGGACCCGCCGAACCACTACGCTAACGGACGCCGCCACACCACCGTGAACCCCTGCGCGGTCACAGCGCATCGACAGGAGAGCTCCTCGTGCCGAAGTCTCGACTCCGCAAGAAGTCCGACTACACCCCGCCGACCACGGCGACGGTGAAGATCAGTTCGGGCCGCGGCTGGGTTGCCCCACTGATGCTGGCGCTGTTCCTGGTCGGTCTGGTCTGGATCGTCACCTACTACGTGACCAGCGGCAGCTGGCCCGTGGAGAGCTGGCGGAACTGGAACATCCTGGTGGGCTTCGGCTTCATCGCGGCGGGTTTCGGCGTCTCCACCCAGTGGAAGTGACGCCGGGGCTGCTGCCCTGAGCTCCTTCACCGCCGCCCCGGACGGTCCGTCCCGGGGCGGCGCCGTGGTGTGCCCGGACGGCGGGCGCCCACCCGCGATGCCCGTGCGCGACCATCCGATCTCATGTTTATCCACATGGTTATCCACAGTGGGGAAAAGTCGCACGGGCCTGTGGATAACTCGCGCAGGGGGCGCGTTCCGCACCGCCGCGCACCTTTCCGTCACCTGCCGGATACGCACAGCAGGACACGCGTAGAACAGGCGTCCGCGAGGAGTCGTTCGCACCACCTGTGCACAACCGCGCACCTGCTGTGGACAACCGTGCGGGCACCGGACGCCCGTGCGGGTCCGGTGCGGGCGGATCACCCGTAGGCGGCCGTCCCGACGAGCACCATCGCCAGCACCAGGCCGGCCACCCCCGCCAGCGTCAGCCCCTGCACGGTCGCCCGGTGGGCCCGCGGCGCGTACATCAGCCCGGCCGCGGTCAGCATCCCGGCGATCAGGCCGCCGAGGTGCGCGCGCCAGTCGATCCCCTGCACCGAGAAGGTGACGATCAGGTTGAACACCAGCAGCGCGACGATCGGCCCGAGCGGCGCCCGGACCCGCCGGTAGAGCACCACGGTCGCGCCCAGCAGGCCGAAGACCGCCCCGGAGGCGCCCAGCGAGCGCATCCCGTCGCCGGCCAGCAGGAAGGCGAAGGCGCTGCCGGCCAGGCCGGAGAGCAGGTAGAGCGCGAGGAAGCGGGCCCGGCCCAGGGCCGCCTCCAGCTGCGGGCCCAGCACCCAGAGCACCAGCATGTTGGTGGCGATGTGCCAGGGCGCGGTGTGCAGGAACACGGCGGTCAGCAGCCGGTACCACTGCTCCGGGCCCTCGGCGACGCCGTTGGCGTACGGGTAGATCCGGTCGGGCGAGAAGCTGCGCAGTTCGAGGTCGAAGGCCAGCCAGGGCGTGAGCACGTAGGCGGCCAGCACGAAGACCACCAGGTTGATGCCGATCAGCGCCTTGGTGACCAGCGCGCCGTCCGCGGCCGGACGCCCGCCGAACCGGGTGGTGGCCCGCCGGACCTGGCGGCCGCCCTCGCTGACGCACTCCGGGCAGTGGAAGCCCACCGAGGCGTTCACCATGCACTGCGGGCAGATCGGCCGGCCGCAGCGCGAGCAGCCGATGCCGGTCTCCTGCTCGGGGTGCCGGTAGCACCGGGACAGCCCGTTCGCGCCACCCGCTCCGGGGGCCGGGTCGGTCGGCGGCCTCGACTCGTCCGGGAGCATCGGCTATCCCTTCTGCCACGACTTGCTGCGACGACACGTGCGCGCTCCCGACGGGGACCCGCCGGAACCGCCAGCCTACTGCGGCCATACCCCCGGCCGAACGGCCCACTCGTCCCTCCCACCGGCCCAGCGCACCCCGCGTACGGCCCACTCCGGCATGCCACCGGACAAATCCGCATGCATGATCAGCATTCAGGTGGATAAGTGCATAAAGGACGCCACCAGGAGGAGAGACTCGTGACCCGTTTGGACTCGACCCGAACGACGGCCGGCAACCTCGCGGACAACGCCCGGCAGCAGGCCGCCCAGGCCGCCCACACCGTCCGCGTCCAGTACGACCGGCACATCGCCCCCCAGGTCGGTCACGCCTTCGCCAGCCTGCCGCCGGAGGCCCAGGAGAACGCCCTGAAGGCCCTGCACCGGACCCAGGAGGCCGCCCTGGCCGCCCGCCACTCCGCGTCCCGGATCGCCGACCAGGCGCGGTGCACCGTCGCCCCCAGGGTCGTGCACGCCGTCGAGGAGGCCCGCGCGGCCGTCGTCCCGGTCGCCCAGGAGGCCCAGACCCGCGGCGCGGCCGCGCTGACCGCCATGCGCGGCAACGTCACCTCGGCCGAGATCAGCGACCTCGCGGCCCGCAACGCCCGCAGGTCGCGCCGGGCCGGCTGGGCGACCGGGCTGGCCGTGGCCGGGGTGATCGCGATCGGCAGCGGCATCGCCACCTGGCAGTGGTGGCGGCACCGCAGCAACCCGGAGTGGCTGGTGGAGCCCCCGTCCGTGGCCCGTCCGACCGGCGCGCACGCCTCCGGCACCGACCCGGACACCCCGCTGAACGGCTCCCCGGAGACCGGCGGCCCCGCACCGGCCGACGCGCCCGCCGAGGACGGCTCCGAACAGCGGGACCCGCGCGAACCGCACTGATAACGCGGACCGGCCGCTGACCAGGATTCAGGTCAGCGGCCGGTCGCCGTCCACACACGGTGGAAATAACTGTGGAGCTTAGGAGACTCGAACTCCTGACATCTGCCTTGCAAAGGCAGCGCTCTACCAACTGAGCTAAAGCCCCGGGGCGGCACTGGGCGCACCGACGGACACTAGCGTACCCGGTTCCGGTACGAATCCGGTGCCCCGTCCCGGCACTGCTGCCGTGCGGGGCCGGAACCTCCGGCCGACCCGGTCACCCGACCGGGCCGGCCGGCCCTGGAGGCGCCGCGCGGCGCCTCCGAAGACTGTCGATCGTCAGATCGCCGTGGGCCTCAGCGACCGGCCGGAACCGGGTCGGTGGCCTCGGTCCACAGGTCCTGCTCGGCGCGGTCCGCCTGGACCTGACGGTAGACAAAGAAGCCGCCGAGGGCGACCAGGGCGACCAGGAGAAGCTTCTTCACCGCGGGACCTCGTCCTTCTTGCGTTGACGGACTCAGCAGCCGGGCGCCGATCGTTCCGATCGGGCCGACGAGTCCGTGGTTGTGTTACGAGCACGAACGGGCGGTCGGGATGCCGGACTGCCCTTGCGGCCGATGATACACACCGGTGTCCCAATCGTGACCAGCCACCGCTGCCTCCAACCGACCGGTCCGGCCGGAGGATTGACGCCACACCTCCTGTCGTACGGTCGGCCCGGCGCGGAGCCCGCGCGAAGCCCTCACCGTTCCCGCCCGCCGGACCCGGAACCGGCCGCCGGACCGGGCCCGGAACCGGGCTCCGAACCGGCCGGGGAACCGGCCTGCGACACCACCACCGCCACCCCGGACGCCAGGTCCACCCGGGTGCGCGGCGGGGCCCCGTCGTCCTCCTCGTCGCGCAGCATCAGGGAGCTCTGCCGCTCGTCGAGCTGGTGCTGCTTGCCGGCCGCGAACTGCGCGTGCAGCTGCTCGAAGCCGGTCGCCGAGATCTGCCCCTCCCGGCCGGTCCCCCGCCACGGCACCAGGCGCGACCGGCGCGCCCTGAGCGCCAGCTGGTCGACGAAGGCCAGCACCACCAGCAGACAGACCAGGCCGGGGATGGTCATCGCGAAGACCAGGCCCATGGCGTCACCGCCTCCACCGTCGGACGCACACCGCCGGGGCGGACCCCGGCCTCACCGGTAGAACACCCGGGCGGCGCCCGTGGTTCCGGGAACCGGCGACCGGAAAACGCCGAAGGGCCCGGAGCATCGCTCCGGGCCCTTCGCGGTGGTGGGGCTAACAGGACTTGAACCTGTGGCCTCTTCCTTATCAGGGAAGCGCTCTAACCGTCTGAGCTATAGCCCCTTGCCGCACTGAAAGATTAGCGGACCGATCCCCGATCCCCCAAATCCGTTTGGGCCGGGCCCCCGCCGGGGCCCTGCGGGACCGGCAGGTCGGAGGCGGTGCCGGTCCCGGAGCCGGGGGCGGCCAGCCACTGCGCGCGGGTCGCCGGGAGGTGCGCGGCACCCCCGGCGGTGGTGCGCACCGCGAGGACCTGGTTCACCCCGATCCGGTTCTCCTCGAAGGCCAGCGCGGAGGCCGCCATGTAGAGCCGCCAGACCCGCGCCCGGCCGCGCCCCGCCAGCCCGACCGCCTCCGTCCAGCGCGCCTCCAGGTTGGCCACCCACTCACGCAGGGTCAGCCCGTAGTGCTCGCGGAGCGACTCGACGTCGCGCACCTCGAAGCCGGCCTCCTCCAGCCGGGAGACGGTGGAACCGACCGGGGAGAGCTCGCCGTCCGGGAAGACGTAGCGGTTGATGAACGGGCTGGGCCGGTACGGCTCACCGGGGTGATCGGGGCGGCGGGCGATCTGGTGGTTGAGCAGCCGTCCCCCGGGCACCAGCAGCCGGTACAGGCCCTGCGCGTACACCCGGTACTGGGCCTCCCCGACGTGCTCCGCCATGCCCACGCTGGAGATCGCGTCGAACGGTCCGTCCGGGATCTCCCGGTAGTCCTGGAGCCGGATCTCCACCCGGTCCGAAAGGCCGGCCTCCTCGACCCTCCGCCGGGCCAGCGCGACCTGTTCCTCGGAGATCGAGACGCCGACCGCCGTCACCCCGTAGTGCCGGGCCGCGTGCAGCACCAGCGAGCCCCAGCCGGAGCCGACGTCCAGCAGCCGCATCCCGGGCCGCAGGCCGAGCTTGCGGCAGACGAGGTCCAGCTTGGCCTCCTGGGCCGCCTCCAGGCTCTTCGCGGCGGGCTCCCAGTAGGCGCACGAGTAGACCATCGACGAGCCCAGCACCAGGGCGTAGAAGTCGTTGCCGACGTCGTAGTGGTGGTGGATCGCGGCGCGGTCCCGGCCGCGGCTGTGCAGCCGCCCCCGGCCCACCGGGGCCTCCTCCGGCGGCGGCGCCGGCTCGGGGCCCAGCGCGCCGGCCCGCAGCAGCGCGCCCATCACCCGGCGGCCCCGCACGCCGAGCACGTCCCCGGGACCGAGCCGCAGCCGGCGGATCTCCGGACGCTCGGCGAAGTGCGCGACGGCCCGCAGCACGTCGTACAGGTCGGTGCCCGGGGCGACCTCCAGGTCCCCCGAGACGTAGGCCCGGGCCAGGCCCAGCTCGTCCGGGTGCCAGAGCAGCCGGCGCAGTGCCCGGCGGTTGCGCAGCACCACGGTGGGCGCCCCCGGCGGTCCGGCGACGCTGCCGTCCCAGGCCCGCACCCGCAGCGGCACCGGGATCCCCAGCAGCCCGTCCAGGGCCTCGACCAACCGCCTTGCGAGCTCCGCCATCGCGCGCCTCCGTCCCGCCGTGCCTGAGCAAGCCGTCCCGGACCCGTCCGGCGGGAACCGGGGAGGCCCGCGGCGACCGGGTGACGCGGCACGGGCGGACCAAGCTAAGCCCACCGCGCCCCCGGCCCGTCCGGGCGGCACGCCGCGCCCTGCGGCTGTCACCCGAAATGCCGACGGGCCCCACCAGCTGCAACAGCCGGTGGGGCCCGCTGATTCCGTCCGCGGACGGAAGGCCCCCGCCCGTGGCGGTAACTGATCCCGGGTCACGCCCGGGCGATCAGTCCTCCTCGGCCAGGGTGAGCTCGATGCCGCCGGTGAAGCCGGCCGCCGCGTTGTAGATGAACGCCGAGAGCGTGGAGAGCGCGGTCAGCAGCACCACGTCGACCACCGCGATCAGCGAGGTGAAGGTCATCACCTTGCCGAAGCCCACGTAGTCCATGATGTCCAGGCCGCCGCCGTTGGTGTCCGAGCCGGTGACGTCCTTCAGGGTCTTGCCGAGCGAGTCGAAGACGCCGAGCGAGTCCAGCGTCATCCACAGCACCGCGGCCGCCACGATGATGATGATCCCGACCGCCAGCGACAGCAGGAAGCTGACCTTCATGACCGACCACGGGTCGGCCTTGGTCACCCGCAGGCGGGCCTTCCTGGTCCGGCCCAGGGTGCCGGAGGCCGGCGGGGCGGCCGGACGGCGGGTGCCCGCGGCGGGCGTCCCGCCGGGCGGCGTGTTGCCGCCGCCGACCCGGGTGCCCCGGGGCGGGGTCGGCTGCCCCTTGGCGTAGGTCGTCGGCTGCGAGAAGCCGCTCCCGCCCGGCGCCGCGGCACCCGGCGCCGGAGGCGTCGGCTGGCCGCCGTACGTCCCGCCCTGGCCCGCCCCGCCGACCGGCGGCATCAGCGAGGTGGACGCGGACGGATGCTCGGCCGGCGGCTGCGGAACGCCGTACGCCCCGCCGCCCTGTGCTGCGCCCGGACGGCCGCCGGCGGCGCCTCCCGCAGCACCCGTGGCTCCACTCACTGGTCCTCCCGCACTTCCCACCAGGACGGACGCACCGCCCTGCTTCGTCACTCGTCACCCAGCGCCCGGCGGGATTGCCCGGAACTGGTCGGCGGCCGGTACCGCCACGTCGTGTACGGACGTGACGGTACCGGCCGACGCGGTACGGGGTCAGTCCCGGGTGGTCTCCCCGCCGGACTCCGGCTCCGTACCCTCGGCCACCGCGGTGGACTCGGTGCCCGCCACCTCGTCCTCCGCCGACTCGTCGTCCTCGGCCTCCGCGTTGCGGGCCATGCCCACGACCGCATCGCGCTTGCCCAGGTTGATCAGTTGGACGCCCATGGTGTCACGTCCGGTTTCACGAACCTCGGAAACCCTCGTGCGGATCACTCCTCCGGACAGGGTGATCGCCATGATCTCGTCCGTCTCGTCGACGACCAGCGCGCCGACCAGCGAGCCCCGGCCCTCGACGATCTTCGCCGCCTTGGTGCCGTAGCCGCCGCGTCCCTGGACACGGTACTCGTCCACACCGGTGCGCTTGGCGTAACCGCCGTCGGTCGCGGTGAAGACGTAGGTGCCCGGACGGACCACGTTCATCGAGAGCAGTTCGTCGTTCTCGCGGAAGGCCATGCCCTTGACGCCGGAGGTGGCGCGGCCGGTGGAGCGCAGCGCCTCGTCGGTGGCGGTGAAGCGGATCGACTGCGCCTTCTTGGAGACCAGCAGCAGGTCGTCCTCGGCGGAGACCAGCTCGGCACCGATCAGCTCGTCGTCCCGGCCCTCCTCGTCCTGGCGCAGGTTGATCGCGATCAGTCCGCCGGAGCGCGGGGAGTCGTAGTCCTTCAGCGGGGACTTCTTCACCAGGCCGGCCCGGGTGGCGAGGACCAGGTAGGGCTTGTCCTCGTAGGTGCGGACGGCCATCACCTGGGCGATGTGCTCGTCCGGCTGGAAGGCCAGCAGGTTGGCCACGTGCTGGCCGCGGGCGTCGCGCCCGGCGTCCGGCAGTTCGTAGCCCTTGGCGCGGTAGACCCGGCCCTTGTTGGTGAAGAACAGGATCCAGTTGTGGGTCGTCGTCACGAAGAAGTGGTCGACGATGTCGTCCTGCTTGAGCTGGGCGCCGCGCACGCCCTTGCCGCCGCGCTTCTGCGAGCGGTAGAGGTCGGAACGGGTGCGCTTGACGTAGCCGCCGCGGGTGATCGTGACGACGATGTCCTCCTCGGCGATGAGGTCCTCGATGGAGAGGTCGCCGTCGGAGGGGATGAGGGTCGAGCGCCGCTCGTCGCCGTACTTCTCGACGATCGCGGTGAGCTCCTCGGAGATGATCCCGCGCTGGCGGGTCGGCGAGGCCAGGATCGTGTTGTACTCGTCGATCTTGCGCTGCAGCTCGTCGTGCTCGTCGGTGATCCGCTGGCGCTCCAGGGCGGCCAGCCGGCGCAGCTGCATCTCCAGGATCGCGTTGGCCTGGAGCTCGTCGATCGACAGCAGCTCCATCAGGCCGGTGCGGGCCGCGTCGGCGCTCGCCGAGGCCCGGATCAGCGCGATGACCTCGTCGATCATGTCCAGGGCGCGCAGCAGCGCGCGCAGGATGTGGGCGCGCTCCTCGGCCTTGCGCAGCCGGAAGGTCGTGCGCCGGACGATGACCTCGACCTGGTGGTTGACCCAGTGCCGGATGAAGGCGTCCAGCGACAGGGTGCGCGGCACGCCGTCGACCAGGGCCAGCATGTTGGCGCCGAAGTTGGTCTGCAGGTCGGTGTGCTTGTAGAGGTTGTTCAGCACGACCTTGGCGACCGCGTCGCGCTTGAGCACGATCACCAGGCGCTGGCCGGTGCGCGAGGAGGACTCGTCGCGGACGTCGGCGATGCCGGCGACCCTGCCGTCCTTGACCAGGTCGGCGATCTTCAGCGCGAGGTTGTCCGGGTTGACCTGGTAGGGCAGCTCGGTGATCACCAGGCACTGGCGGCCCTGGATCTCCTCGACCTCGACCACGGCCCGCATGGTGACCGAGCCGCGCCCGGTGCGGTAGTAGTCGTCGATGCCGCGGCGGCCGACGATCAGCGCGCCGGTGGGGAAGTCCGGGCCCTTGATCCGCTCGATCAGGGCGTCCAGCAGCTCCTCGTGGGAGGCCTCCGGGTTCTCCAGGTACCAGAGCGCGCCGGAGGCGACCTCGCGCAGGTTGTGCGGCGGGATGTTGGTGGCCATGCCGACCGCGATGCCGGTGGCGCCGTTGACGAGCAGGTTGGGGAAACGCGCGGGCAGGACGGTGGGCTCCTGCGAGCGGCCGTCGTAGTTCGGCGCGAAGTCGACGGTCTCCTCGTCGATGTCGCGCATCATCTCCATCGCCAGCGGCGCCATCTTGCACTCGGTGTAGCGCATGGCCGCGGCCGGGTCGTTGCCCGGGGAGCCGAAGTTGCCGTTGCCGTCCACCAGCGGCATCCGCATCGACCACGGCTGGGCCAGGCGGACCACGGTGTCGTAGATCGAGGTGTCACCGTGCGGGTGGTAGTTGCCCATCACGTCGCCGACGACGCGGGCGCACTTGTAGTAGCCCTTCTCGGGGCGGTAGCCGCCGTCGTACATCGCGTACAGCACGCGGCGGTGCACCGGCTTCAGGCCGTCGCGCACCTCGGGCAGGGCCCGGCTGACGATCACGCTCATCGCGTAGTCGAGGTACGAGCGCTGCATCTCGGTCTCGAGCTCGACCGGCTCGATCCGCAGGGCCACCGCGGCGGCCTCGGGGGTCTCGGGCTGCTCGCCTTCGGGACGGTTGTCGTCGACCACTGGTGGTCAGTTTCCTTTCACGCGGACTGGTACGTGCGGGGCCTGCGGGCAGGCGTCACACGTCCAGGAAGCGGACGTCCTTGGCGTTGCGCTGGATGAAGGAGCGGCGGGCCTCGACGTCCTCGCCCATGAGGATCGAGAACAGCTCGTCGGCGCGGGCGGCGTCCTCCAGGGTGACCTGGAGCAGCAGGCGGTGGGCCTGGTCCATGGTGGTGACCCGGAGCTCCTCGGCGTTCATCTCGCCGAGACCCTTGAACCGCTGGATCGCGTCGTCCTTCGGCAGGCGGCGCCCCGCCTCGACCCCGGCGGCGATCAGCGCGTCGCGCTCGCGGTCGGAGTAGGCGTACTCGAAGTCGTCCTTGCCCCACTTGATCTTGTACAGCGGCGGCATCGCCAGGTAGACGTAGCCGGCCTCGACCAGCGGCCGCATGAAGCGGAACAGCAGGGTCAGCAGCAGGGTGCGGATGTGCTGGCCGTCGACGTCGGCGTCGGCCATCAGCACGATCTTGTGGTAGCGGAGCTTGGACTCGTCGTAGTCCTCCTGGATGCCGCAGCCGAAGGCCGAGATCAGCGCCTGGACCTCGGTGTTCTGCAGCACCTTGTCGATCCGGGCCTTCTCGACGTTCAGGATCTTGCCGCGGATCGGGAGGATCGCCTGGATGCGCGGGTCCCGGCCCTGCTTGGCCGAGCCGCCGGCGGAGTCACCCTCGACGATGAAGATCTCGCACTCGGCCGGGTCCTTGGACTGGCAGTCGCTGAGCTTGCCGGGCAGCGAGGCGGACTCCAGCAGGCCCTTGCGGCGGGTGAGGTCGCGGGCCTTGCGGGCGGCGACGCGCGCGGTGGCGGCCTGGATGGACTTGCGGATGATGTCCGCCGCCTCGTTGGGGTTGCGGTCCAGCCAGTCGTTCAGGTGCTCGTGGACGACCTTCTGGACGAAGGTCTTCGCCTCGGTGTTGCCCAGCTTGTCCTTGGTCTGGCCCTCGAACTGCGGCTCGCCTAGCTTGACCGAGATGATCGCGGTCAGGCCCTCGCGGATGTCCTCGCCGGAGAGGTTGTCGTCCTTCTCGCGGAGCAGCTTCTTGTCCCGCGCGTAGCGGTTGACCAGGCCGGTCAGCGCGGCGCGGAAGCCCTCCTCGTGGGTACCGCCGCCGTGGGTGTGGATGGTGTTGGCGAAGGAGTAGACCCCCTCGGTGTACGAGGAGTTCCACTGCATGGCGATCTCCACCGAGATCGCCTTGTCCTTGTCCTCCGCCTCGAAGTCGATCACCGAGGGGTGGACGACCTCGCCCTTGCGGGAGTTGAGGTGGGCGACGAAGTCGGCGATGCCGCCGTCGTACTTGTAGGTGACGGAGAGCGGCTTGCCCTCCTCGTCGACGTGCTCGGGGCGCTCGTCGGTCAGCGCGATGGTCAGGCCCTTGTTGAGGAACGCCATCTCCTGGAACCGGCGGGAGAGCGTCTCGAAGGAGTAGACCGTGGTCTCGAAGATGTCCGGGTCGGCCCAGAAGGTGACGCTGGTGCCGGTGCGCTCGGTGGCCTCGTGCTGCGACAGCGGGGCGGTCGGGGTGCCGGCCTTGTACTCCTGCGTCCAGCGGTGGCCGTCGGTGTGGATCTCCACCGCGAGCCGGGTGGAGAGCGCGTTCACCACGGAGACGCCGACGCCGTGCAGACCGCCGGAGACCGCGTAGCCGCCGTTGCCGAACTTGCCGCCCGCGTGCAGAACCGTCAGCACGACCTCGACGGCCGGCTTGCCCTGGCCCGGCATGATGCCGACCGGGATGCCGCGGCCGTTGTCGACCACGCGCACGCCGCCGTCGGCCAGGAGGGTCACGTCGATGGTGTCGGCGTGCCCGGCCATCGCCTCGTCGACGGAGTTGTCCACGATCTCCTGCACCAGGTGGTGCAGGCCGCGCTCACCGGTCGAACCGATGTACATGCCGGGGCGCTTGCGG
This sequence comes from Kitasatospora sp. NPDC001527, assembly GCF_040298605.1. Classification (NCBI taxonomy): domain Bacteria; kingdom Bacillati; phylum Actinomycetota; class Actinomycetes; order Kitasatosporales; family Streptomycetaceae; genus Kitasatospora; species Kitasatospora sp. NPDC001527. The sequence goes on from NZ_JBEPAM010000003.1 coordinate 345,870, forward strand.
ACGGCGTCGAGGCCCTCCAGCACCTGGATGGCGCTCGCGTCGTACGACCTGTCGGACTGGTCGGTCTGGTCTGGGATCTGGCTGGGGTTGCCGGAATCGGCCACGAAGCGCCCTCTCTGGCACAGCGCGGGCCGCATCCCCGCTCCCTCTGCGGGCGGGCGTGCGACCACGGCGTTTCGACTCGGTTGCCACTAGCAACAGTGTTTGGTCCCCAGTCTACCGGTACGACTGACATCGATGGGCGTTTGGCAGCCTCTGAGGGCAGAAATGCCGCCCTGAATCCCCTCGGGACATGTCCCGATACTCGCCCGGGGGGCTGAGACCGCCTGGCAGGGCCGTCAGGGGTTCCGGAGGATCACGGTCCGCTCCACCCCGGCACCCCCGCGCCTATCCCCAGGTGTCCCCGGGCCCCTTGCTGCCGGGGGCGCGCAGCCGGCCGTAGCCGCGCACCGGGGCGGCGGGGCCGAGCACCTTGATGGTGCGGACCGTGCCGTGCCCCAGCTCGTGGTTCAGACGGGCCACCAACTGCCGTGCCAGCCAGCGGAGTTGGGTGGCCCAGGCGGTGGAGTCGCACTGCACCGTGAGCACCGCGGCCTCGTCGTCGTAGGAGGTGGGCGTGCAGTGCGCGGCGATGTCCGGCCCGACGATCTGCGGCCAACGGCCCATCACCCCGCCGACCGCGGCCGAGGACTCCCAGCCCCGCTCGGTCAGCAGCCGGGTCAGCGCCGCCCCCAGCGGCACCGGGTCGCGGCCGTCCGAGCGGGCCCCGCTGCGCAGACCGTGCCGCTTCGCCTCGCGCTTCTCGCGCACCTGCTCACCGCGCTGGCGGGCCTGCGCCCGGGCCGCCCGCAGCGCCGAACGCGCCAGGTCGGCACCGGTCGGCTCGGGGTGCTCCGCCGAATCGCTCACGGCGATCTCCTTATCCCCACCCTGTGGACAACGGTGAGCCGTCCAGCGTACGGGAGCCGGGGAGGGCGGCGACGGCACGGGTCGGCGCTCCCGGGGGTACGGACGCGGGGTGTGCGAGCGCCGGCGGCGGCCGGTGGGGCGCGGTCGGGCACGGTGGGGCGGCCGCGGTCCGGGCGCGGTTCGGGCACGGTTCGGGCACGGTGGGGGGCGTGGTGGGGGCGCGGTCAGCCGGTGACGCGCTGCACGGCGCCGTCGGCGACCGCGTACCGGGCGCCGGCCAGCGCCTTCGGCACGTCCTCGGCCACCGCCGCGGTCACCAGCACCTGCTCGCCGCCGGCCACCAGCTCGGCCAGCCGGTCGCGGCGGGCGGCGTCCAGCTCGGCGAAGACGTCGTCGAGGATCAGCACCGGCTCTCCCCCGTCGGCGCGCAGCAGCTCGTACGAGGCCAGCCGCAGCGCCAGCGCGAACGACCAGGACTCGCCGTGGCTGGCGTAGCCCTTGGCGGGCAGCGGGCCGAGCTTGAGCACCAGCTCGTCGCGGTGCGGGCCGACCAGGGTGACCCCGCGCTCGACCTCCTGCTTGCGGGCCGTCCGCAGCGCCTGCAGCAGCTGCTCCTCGGCCTGCTCGCGGCTGGTCGGCAGGTCCCCCTCGAAGGAGCTGCGGTACTCCAGCGCGGTGTCGCCGCCGCCCGGCGCGAGCTGCCCGTAGGCGGCCTCGACCAGCGGCTGGAGGGTGGCCACCAGCTGGAGGCGGAAGGCGGTGAGTTCGGCGCCGGCCCGGGCCAGGTGGCCGTCCCAGACCTCCAGGGTGGAGAGGTCGGCGCCCTTGCCGCCGCCGGCCCGGCGGGCCATCGCGGCGGTCTTGAGCAGGGCGTTGCGCTGCTTGAGCACCCGCTCGTAGTCCTGCCGGACCCCGGCCAGCCGGGGCGCGCGGGCGGTCAGCAGCTCGTCCAGGAAGCGCCGGCGCTCCCCCGGGTCGCCCTTGACCAGGGCGAGGTCCTCGGGGGCGAACAGCACGGTGCGCAGCAGGCCCAGCACGTCGCGCGGGCGGACGTTGTCGGAGCGGTTGATCCGGGCCCGGTTGGCCTTGCCGGGGGTGATCTCCAGCTCGACCAGGGTGGAGCGGCCCCGGTCCACCACGGAGGTGCGGATCACCGCGCGCTCGGCGCCCAGCCGGATCAGCGGGGCGTCGGTGGCGACCCGGTGGCTGCCCAGGGTGGCGACGTAGCCGACCGCCTCGACCAGGTTGGTCTTGCCCTGGCCGTTGGGGCCGACGAACGCCGTCACGCCCGGGTCGAGGGCGACCTCGGCCCGGGCGTAGGAACGGAAGTCGGCGAGCGACAGGTGCGCGACGTGCATGACGGTGGACTGCGCTCGCCTTCTGTGGAGGACCTGCGGGGACTACTTCGACTCGACCGCGTGGCCGCCGAACTGGTTGCGCAGCGCGGCGATCATCTTCATCTGCGGCGAGTCGTCCTGGCGGGAGGCGAAGCGGGCGAACAGCGAGGCGGTGATCGCCGGCAGCGGGACGGCGTGGTCGATCGCGGCCTCGACGGTCCAGCGGCCCTCGCCGGAGTCGGCGGCCCAGCCCCTGAGCTTGGCCAGGTGCTCGTCCTCGTCCAGGGCGCGCACGGCCAGGTCGAGCAGCCAGGAGCGGATCACGGTGCCCTCCTGCCAGCTGCGGAAGACCTCGCGGACGTCGGTGACCTCGGGGGCGGCCTCCAGCAGCTCCCAGCCCTCGGCGAAGGCCTGCATCATCGCGTACTCGATGCCGTTGTGGACCATCTTGGCGAAGTGGCCGGCGCCGACGGCGCCCGCGTGCACCGAGCCGAAGTCGCCCTCGGGCTTGAGCGCGTCGAAGACCGGCTGGACCTTGGCGACGTGCTCGGCGTCGCCGCCGTACATCAGCGCGTAGCCGTTCTCCAGGCCCCAGACGCCGCCGGAGACGCCGCAGTCGACGAAGCCGATGCCCTTGGCGGCCAGCGCCTCGGCGTGCTTGACGTCGTCGGTCCAGCGGGAGTTGCCGCCGTCGACGACCACGTCACCGGGCGAGAGCAGCTCGGCCAGCTCGTCCACGGTGGCCTGGGTGGCGGCGCCCGCCGGGACCATGACCCAGACGACGCGCGGGCCCTGCAGCTTGGAGACCAGCTCCTGGAGGCTCTCGACGTCGGAGATGTCGGGGTTGCGGTCGAAGCCGATGACGGTGTGGCCGGCGCGGCGGATCCGCTCGCGCATGTTGCCGCCCATCTTGCCGAGACCGATGAGGCCGAGCTCCATAGCCAAATCCTTACCTGTGGTGACGTCCCTGCGGGCGGCGCCGTTGCCGCGCTTCCTTGAGCCTACGTGCTGGAGCGCGGCGGCCTCCTCGCGGTCGGGCCGAGCGGGGGAGGGTTCCACAGGTTTGTTCACAGGGCTGTGGGCGGAGCCGTGGACGAGCGGCTCCCGGGCCGGACCGGTGGCGGCCGGACCGGCCCGGGAGCGGGGGCCGGGTCAGCCGGAGAGGCGGACCGGCATGATCAGGTACTGGTAGGCCTCGTCCGCCTCGGAGTCCACCGCGGCCTTGCCGCTGAGCAGCGCCGGCTTGGTCGGGGTGGTGAAGCTCAGCTGGGCGTAGGCGGAGTCGATGGCCTTGAGGCCCTCCTCCAGGTAGCCCGGGTTGAACGCGATCGAGATGGCGTCGCCCTCCAGGGAGGCGTCGATCCGCTCGGTGGCCTGGGCGTCGTCGCCGGAGCCGGCCTCCAGGGTGAGCACGCCCTCCTCGAAGTTCAGCCGGACCGGGGTGTTGCGCTCGGCGACCAGGGAGACGCGCTTGAGCGCCTCCAGGAAGGGCTGGGTCTGGATCGCGGCGATCGCGTTGAACTCGGTCGGGAAGAGGCTGCGGTACTTGGGGAACTCGCCCTCCAGCAGCCGGGTGGTGGTCCGCCGGCCGGCGCCCTCGAAGCCGATCAGGCCCTCGCCCGCGCCGCCCGAGGAGAGCGCGATGGAGACGCTGTCGCCGCTGCCCAGGGACTTGGCGATGTCCTGCAGGGTCTTGGCCGGGACGAGCGCGACCGCGGAGATGTCGGCCTGCTCGGGCTTCCACAGCAGCTCGCGGACGGCGAAGCGGTAGCGGTCGGTGGCGGCCAGGGTGATCCGGTCGCCCTCGATCTCGACCCGCACACCGGTGAGCACCGGCAGGGTGTCGTCCCGGCCGGCGGCCACGGCGGCCTGGCTGACCGCGGAGGCGAAGACGTCGCCGGGGACGGTGCCGGTCGCGGTCGGCATCTGGGGCAGCGCCGGGTACTCGTCCACCGGCAGGGTGGGCAGGGTGAACCGGGAGCTGCCGCAGACCACGCTGACCCGCTGGCCGTCGGTGGAGATCTCCACAGGCCTGTTGGGAAGGTTGCGCGAGATGTCGTTGAGCAGCCGGCCGGAGACCAGAACGGTGCCGGCCTCCTCGATGTCGGCCTCCAGCTCGACCCGGGCCGAGACCTCGTAGTCGAAGCCGGACAGCGCCAGGCTGCCGTCCTGGGCCGTCAGCAGCAGGCCGGCCAGCACCGGCACCGGCGGCCGTGCCGGGAGGCTGCGGGCAGCCCAGGCCACCGCCTCCGCGAGGACGTCACGCTCCACCCGGAACTTCACCGGTAACCGCCTCCTGGATCGAGCGCTCCCGCTCGCACGTCTGGTTCTTCTGATCTTGGTCTTCGGTGCGGCTGTCCGCCGAGCTCCGCCGCTCCGCTTCCAGTCGCCGAGGACAGTCTGACGTACTCCACCGACAGACGGGGCAGACGGGCGGAAGCAACTCGAACGGATGTCGGGGAGCGGTTGTCCACAGATTTCGGCCCCACCCGCTTTTGAACCAGTCGAGCGGTCTATAGGTGTAGTGGTAGTAGTAGGGCCTGTGGAAACCGTGGATAACCCTGTTTGCGCAGGTCAGACCCGGTTTTTTGTCCACAGGACGTGTGGATGGGGCCTGTGGACGAACACGGCCCGCTGTGGACGGCGGAGCGTTACCCACAGGGCACGCTGGGTATCCACAGGTTATCCCCAGCACTGTCCCCAGATCCGGGCCCGGTTATCCACGGGCGTCGGTCAACTTTTCGTGACGGCTTTCACACCTGGGCATGAACGAGGGCAGAAGCTTGTCGAACTGTGGACACAGCTGTGGACAACCTGGGGATAACCTCGCCCGGCCTGGGGACAACCGGTGGACAACCCGGACGGCCCACTGATGGGCGGCCAATTGTCCACACCCTGTGGATAACCGTTGTGCACAAGTCCACAGGCACCTGACCTGCGCGGAAGAGCGTAGCGCCGGGCGCCCTGTGGAGGAATTCTGGATAACTCACGGCGCACCGGCCTGTGGATGACGGAGAACCGGCCCCGCCTGTGGATTTCCGCCTCGCGCACCGGTGGCGTTCGAATCCACGGTCAGATGTTCGGCGCGGGCTGTGGACTGGCGGAGCGTCCGTCACCCGCATCCCTGCCCGGCCGGCGCGCGGTGCACACCTGTGGATATGCCGAAAGGGCGCCAGGATCGCTCCTGACGCCCTTTTCCGGCCACCTCGGGCCCGCCCCGCGGCGGGCCGCCGGGCTAGCTCTTGATGCGGTTGGTCAGCTCGGTGACCTGGTTGTAGATCGAGCGGCGCTCGGCCATGAGTGACCGGATCTTGCGGTCGGCGTGCATCACGGTGGTGTGGTCGCGGCCGCCGAACTGCGCGCCGATCTTCGGCAGCGAGAGGTCGGTGAGCTCCCGGCAGAGGTACATGGCGATCTGACGCGCGGTCACCAGCACGCGGCTGCGCGAGGATCCGCAGAGGTCGTCCACACCCAGCCCGAAGTACGCGGCGGTCTGCTGCATGATCACCTGGGCGGTGATCTCCGGCCCGGCGTCCTCGTCGCCGCCCGGGATGAGGTCCTTGAGGACGATCCCGGCCAGCTCCAGGTCCACCGGCGCCCGGTTGAGGTTGGCGAAGGCGGTGACCCGGATCAGGGCCCCCTCCAGCTCCCTGATGTTCCGGGTGATCCGGGACGCGATGAACTCCAACACGTCGGCGGGAGCGTTGAGTTGCTCCTGGATCGCCTTCTTGCGCAGGATCGCGATCCTGGTCTCCAGCTCCGGCGGGGTGACGTCGGTGATCAGCCCCCACTCGAAGCGGTTGCGCAGCCGGTCCTCCAGCGTGGTCAGCAGCTTGGGCGGCCGGTCGGAGGAGAGGACGATCTGCTTGTTGGCGTTGTGCAGGGTGTTGAAGGTGTGGAAGAACTCCTCCTGCGTGGACTCCTTGCTGGCCAGGAACTGCACGTCGTCCACGAGCAGGATGTCCATGTCCCGGTAGCGCTTGCGGAAGGTGTCCGCCTTGCCGTCCCGGATGGAGTTGATGAACTCGTTGGTGAACTCCTCCGAGGACACGTACCGCACCCGGGTACCCGGGAAGAGGCTGCGCGAGTAGTGCCCGATGGCGTGCAGCAGGTGGGTCTTGCCCAGCCCGGACTCGCCGTAGATGAAGAGCGGGTTGTACGCCTTGGCCGGGGCCTCGGCGACCGCCACCGCCGCCGCGTGCGCGAAGCGGTTGCTCGCGCCGATGACGAAGGTGTCGAACAGGTACTTGGGGTTCAGCCGGGCGGCCGGCTCGTCCTTGCGGCTGCCGCCGGCCGGGGGCGCGCCGGGCGGGGCGGGCACGCCGGGGACCGCCGGGCGGTCGGTGGCGCGCTCGGCGGGGGCCTTCTCGCCGCCGCGGGCGGCCGGGCGGGCCCCGGGGGAACGGCGGCCGGAGGCGGTCCGCGGGTGCTCGCCCGGGCCGGGGCCGTAGGCGCCGCCGAAGAGGTCGCCCTGGGTGGTCGAGGGCGGCGCCGGGACGGGGCGGTGCGGCCGGGGGGCCGGCTCCTCGGGCTCGCGGTAGGCCGGCGGCTGTTCCTGGTAGCCGGGCCAGGCCGGGGCGCCGGTCGGGCCGCCGTACGGCGCGGGGGGCTGCTCGTAGCCGCCGTGGTCGTAGGGGTGGCGCTCGTAGTCCTGCTCGTAGGCCTGCGGGTAGGACGGGCCGCCGTAGCCGCCGGCGTCCGGCTCGGACGGGCTCGGGTACGGCTCGGCCGGGGCCTGCGGCGCGGGGGTGGTCGGCACGGCGTTGGCGTCGACCATCACGGCGATCCGCACCGGGCGGGCCAGCTCGCGGGAGAGCAGCTCGGTCAGCTGCGGCAGCAGCCGGCCCTCCAGCACCTGCTTGGCCCGCTCGTTGGGGGCCGCCAGCAGGGCGGTGTCGTGCATCATCCACATGGGCTGGGTGCGCTGCACCCACTGCTTGTCCATCTCCCCGATGTCCGGGTCGCCGACCAGCCGCTCGACGACTCTCGCCCAGACCGGGACGAGGTCGCTGTTGACATCAGCCACTGGTGCACGCTTTCCGATGAACAAACCAGACAAGTCCTGCAACGGTAGTCAGCGAACAGAGCCGGATCAAGTCGTTGTCCACAGGCTGTGGGTAAACGGCCTCCAGGCGGCTGGTTTGACCCTCGCGCCCCGTCCCGCGTACCGTAACCAGGTCGAGTTGTCGATGGCCGCTGCCGCATGTCCGCGGGTCCACCCGCTCCATAAGGCGCGCAGCACGGGCGCCGTGGATTGCCTCAAACCCCAGCCGAACTGGGGAGATGGGCCGGATTTCCGAAACAGGGGAGATCACGCGGACGCACGGTGACGGCCAAGCGACTCCCCGTCATCCTACGATTCACCTCAGGAGCCCCCGAGTGAGCAAGCGCACCTTCCAGCCGAACAACCGTCGCCGCGCGAAGACCCACGGCTTCCGGCTGCGGATGCGTACCCGCGCCGGCCGCGCCATCCTGGCTGCCCGCCGTGGCAAGGGCCGCGCCAGCCTTTCCGCCTGATCCGCACCAGAGTCTGCTGTGCTGCCCTCCGAGAATCGGCTGCGGCGGCGCCAGGACTTCGCGACCGCGGTGAAACGCGGTCGCCGGGCCGGTAGGCCCCTGCTGGTCGTCCATCTCGCCAGAGAGGACGCCCCCGGGGACCGCACCGACCGGACCAGCGACACCCGCCCGCACGTCGCCGAGGGGACTCCTTCGGCGCGTGCGGGTTTCGTCGTGAGCAAGGCTGTCGGCCCGGCGGTCACCCGCAACCTGGTCAAGCGCAGGTTGCGCCATCTCGTGCGTGATCGTCTGTCCCGGCTCCCCGCCGGTAGCCTGATAGTGGTGCGTGCGCTGCCCCCGGCCGCGTCCGCCTCGTGTCAGGACCTTGAACGCGACCTGGACGCGGCGCTCAAGCGGTTGCTCAAGGCCGAGCACGCCGCCTCGGCGCCGACGGGAGCAGGGCGATGAAGTACCTGCTGATGGGTCTGATCAGGGTCTACCAGTGGACCATCAGCCCACTGCTCGGTCCGGTGTGCCGCTACTACCCGTCCTGCTCGCACTACGGCTTCGAGGCCGTGCGCACGCATGGGGCGGTGAAGGGCGGGGCGCTGACCGCGTGGCGCATCCTGCGCTGCAATCCGTGGACTCCCGGCGGGGTCGATCATGTCCCGCCGCGCAAGCATCCGGTGTGGCACCGCCGGCTGCGGGACCGGCTGAAGGGCCGGTCCGCCGCCGAACAGCCGGTGATCACGCCCCCCGCCGGTCCGGACCCCGAGGGCCCGGCGACCATTGGCCCCATGGGGCCAATCCCAATGTCCAAGGAGCCTGACCGGTGACCTTCTCCTTCCTCAACCCCCTGTACACAGCGGTGTCCTGGATCATCGTCCAGTTCCACTCGCTGTACAGCCACGTATTCGACCCGAACGGTGGCTGGGCCTGGGGTCTGGCCATCGCCTCGATGGTGGTCGTCATCCGGATCTGCCTGATCCCGCTCTTCGTGAAGCAGATCAAGGCGACCCGGGCCATGCAGGCGATCCAGCCGAAGATGAAGGCCATCCAGGAGCGGTACAAGAACGACCGCCAGCGCCAGTCCGAAGAGATGATGAAGCTGTACAAGGAGGCGGGTACCAACCCGTTCTCCAGCTGCCTTCCCATCCTCGTGCAGGCGCCGTTCTTCACCGCGCTCTACGGCGTGCTCGCCAAGGTCGCCGACGGCAAGCCGATCGGCGTGATCGACGGCACTCTGCTGGACAGCGCGCAGCAGGCCCACATCTTCGGTGCGCCGCTCTCGGCGACCTTCGTCGGCAGCAGCGACGTCAGCGTCAAGATCGTCGTCGCGGTGATGATCATCCTGATGTCGCTGTCGCAGTTCATCACCCAGCGCCAGCTGATGACGAAGAACGTCGACCTCACCGTGAAGACGCCGTTCATGCAGCAGCAGAAGATGCTGATGTACGTCTTCCCGATCATGTTCGCCGTGATGGGCATCAACTTCCCGGTCGGTGTCCTGGTCTACTGGCTGACCACCAACGTCTGGTCGATGGGCCAGCAGCTGATCGTCATCCGCAACAACCCGACGCCGGGCAGCAAGGCCTGGGACGAGCGCCAGGCCCGGCTGAAGAAGACCGGCCGGCTGAACCCGGACGGCTCGGTCATCAAGGGCCCGCTGTTCGGCCTGCTCCCCGCGAAGAAGTCGGCCGCCACCGCCGAGGCCGTGGTCGAGGAGTCGGTGCAGGCGCGCCGGCAGCAGCCGCGCAAGCAGACCAAGTCGCAGCGCCAGCACGGCGGCGCCCAGCCGGCGAGTCTGACCAAGGACGCCCCGGCCGAGCAGCCCGCCGACGCCGTCCCCGCCGAGCCCGCCGGGAGCGGCACCTCCGGCGGCACCGGTGCGGCCAAGCAGACCGCGGCGCGTCCGGCGGGTGCCAAGTCGGGTGCGGCCCGCCAGCAGGGCGGCCGGCAGCAGCCCAAGCGTGGCGGTCAGCGGCCGAAGAAGAAGTGACCGGTCCGCTCCGGACCGGCCCCGCGGCCCCCTGAACCTCGTTACCGGCCCACCACCCGGGCCCATCTCCGAAGGAGTCCATCAGTGACGGAAGGCATCACCTCCGCCGTCGAGGCCGAGGCCGCCGCCAGCGCCGACGAGAGCCTCGTCGCCCGCCTGGAGCAGGAGGGCGACATCGCGGCGGACTACCTGGAGGGTCTGCTCGACATCGCCGATCTCGACGGTGACATCGACATGGACGTCGAGGGCGACCGCGCCCTGGTCTCCATCGTCAGCGACGGCAACGACCGCTCCCTGCAGCGGCTGGTCGGCCAGGACGGCGAGGTGCTGGAGGCCCTGCAGGAGCTGACCCGGTTGGCCGTCCACCGGGAGACCGGCGAGCGCAGCCGCCTCATGCTGGACATCGCCGGGTTCCGGGCTCGCAAGCGCTCGGAGCTGGCGACCATCGGCGCCCAGGCCGCCGAGCAGGTGAAGAGCTCGGGGGAGCAGGTCAAGCTGCGCCCGATGACCCCGTTCGAGCGCAAGGTCGTCCACGACGCGGTGGCCGCGGCCGGTCTGCGCAGCGAGTCGGAGGGCGAGGAGCCCCAGCGGTGCGTGGTCGTGCTGCCGGCCTGACGGCAGGGTGACCGCCGGCGGCTTCGGCGGTCGGCATGCGACATGAGGACCCGACCCCGTCCGCCACGCGCGGGCGGGGTCGTCGTCCCTTCGCGGGCGGTGGCCCGGGAAGAGTTGTTTCACGTGAAACGGTGCAGGAGCGGGTCGGTGGATCCGGGGAGCGGAGAGTTCGAGATGGACACGGAGAGCGCGCCTGCCGGCGGGTCGGAGACCGGCGCCGGGGGGCCGGGGGCCGGGGACGCGGCCGGTGGCGGGCGTCCGCCGGTCGAGCCGCCGCCCGCGCCGCCGGCCGTGGCCCGGGAGGTCTTCGGCGAGCGGTTCGACGCCGCGGTCCGTTACACCGAGCTGCTGGCCACCTCGGGGGTGACCCGGGGGCTGATCGGTCCGCGCGAGGTGCCCCGGCTCTGGGACCGCCACGTGCTGAACTGCGCCGTCCTCGCCGAGCTGCTGCCGGGCGGGACGACGCTCTGCGACGTCGGCTCCGGGGCCGGCCTGCCCGGCATCCCGGTGGCACTGGCGCGGCCGGACGTCTCGGTGACGCTGCTGGAGCCGCTGCTGCGCCGCACCACCTTCCTGGAGGAGGTGGTCCGCGAGCTGGGGCTGGAGAACGTCACCGTGCTCCGCGGCCGCGCCGAGGAGATGGTCGGCAAGCTGGCGGTGGACGTGGTGACCGCGCGGGCGGTGGCGCCGATGGAGCGGCTGGCCGGCTGGGGGCTGCCGCTGCTGCGGCCGCACGGCCAGATGCTGGCGCTCAAGGGCGACAGCGCCGAGCAGGAGCTGGCCGACTCCCGGGCCGGGCTGGCGAAGCTCGGTGCGGTGGAGTGGTCGGTGATCGCGGTCGGCGAGGGCACCCTGGAGACCTCGACCCGGGTGGTCCAGGTCAAGGTGGGCGAGAGCCCGGGCGGTGTGAAGGCGGCGACCCGCCGGGCCAAGGCCGCGGCCAGGGCCGGCCGGGCGGGCAGCCCGGCGCGCGGCGGCGACCGGGGCCGCAGCCCCCGGCGGCGCGGCCGCTGAGCCGGACGTGGTGCCCGGCACGGGCGGGTCGGTCCTCGGACCGGCCCGCCCGTGGCGTTTCCGCGGCCGCCCGAGGGGGCGGAGCGGGGCGGGACCGGGGTCGGCGGCGTTCGGGTGACGGCTGGGAGGACGGCAGGACGACATCGGAACACCGGAGTGTCGCATCGTCAGAATTCCGACATTGCGGGCATGGTGTTTCACGTGAAACGTCGCTCTCTCCTCTCGGGAATCCTCTCGCGCAGCCGGGCGGCGACTGTTGCCGCTCCGGTTTCACGTGAAACACTGAGCCCCATGCAGGACTCGGAGACCATCGACCAGATCGATGACACGCCCATCGCGCGTGCTGCCCAGGCTGCGGTCCAGGCCATCGGCCGAGCGGGCGAAGGACTGCCCCGGCCCGCTGCCACCCGGGTGATGGTGGTGGCCAACCAGAAGGGCGGGGTGGGCAAGACCACCACCACCGTCAACCTCGCCGCCTCGCTGGCCATGCACGGCCTGCGCGTCCTGGTGATCGACCTCGACCCGCAGGGCAACGCCTCGACCGCGCTCGGCATCGACCACCACGCCGAGGTGCCCTCGATCTACGACGTCCTGGTGGAGGGCAAGCCGCTGGCCGACGTGGTGCAGCCGGTGGTCGAGGTCGAGGGGCTGTTCTGCGTCCCCGCCACCATCGACCTGGCCGGCGCCGAGATCGAGCTGGTGTCGCTGGTGGCCCGGGAGAGCCGGCTGCAGCGCGCCATCGCCGCCTACGAGCAGCCGCTGGACTACATCCTGATCGACTGTCCGCCCTCGCTGGGCCTGTTGACGGTCAACGCCCTGGTCGCCGGCCAGGAGGTGCTGATCCCGATCCAGTGCGAGTACTACGCGCTGGAGGGCCTCGGCCAGCTGCTGCGCAACGTCGAGCTGGTCCGGGCGCACCTCAACCAGGCACTGCACGTCTCCACCATCCTGCTCACCATGTACGACGCCCGGACCAGGCTGGCCGCCCAGGTGGCCGAGGAGGTCCGGACGCACTTCCAGCAGGAGGTCCTGCACACCGCGATCCCGCGCTCGGTCCGCATCTCGGAGGCGCCCAGCTACGGTCAGACGGTGCTCACCTACGACCCGGGCTCCACCGGCGCGCTCTCCTACCTGGAGGCCGCTCGGGAGCTGGCGCTGCGGGCGGTGTCCGCGGGGGCCGGAGGCTCGTTGGTGGGGCAGCAGCGGGACGGTTCGGGGCAGGGCGCCCCGGGGGCACAGCACGGTACGACGGAGGGCAATCGGTGAGTGGTCGCAGGGGTCTTGGACGAGGGCTCGGGGCGCTGATCGGCCCCGCCGCCCCGGCGGGCGGTGGAGCCGGGACCGGCGCCGCGGCGCAGCCGGTGGCGGCCCCGGTGGCCTCGCCCGGGGCGGTCTCGCCGACCGCGGTGCCGGTGCTGCCGTCCGGCCGGGGGACGCTGGCGGCCAAGGCGGCCGCGGAGAGCCTTCGGGAGCAGGCCGCCGAGGCGGAGCTCGCGCGGATGGACGGTGCCTACTTCGCCGAGCTGCCGCTGGACGCGATCACCCCGAACCCGCGCCAGCCGCGCGAGGTGTTCGACGAGGACAAGCTGGCCGAGCTGGTCGCCTCGATCAAGGAGGTGGGCCTGCTCCAGCCGGTGGTGGTGCGCCAGGCGGCGCCGGGCCGCTTCGAGCTCATCATGGGCGAGCGGCGCTGGCGGGCCTCCCGGGAGGCCGGTCTGGAGCAGATCCCGGCGATCGTCCGGGCCACCGAGGACGACAAGCTGCTGCTGGACGCCCTGCTGGAGAACCTGCACCGGGCGGAGCTCAACCCGCTGGAGGAGGCGGCCGCCTACGACCAGCTGCTGCGGGACTTCTCCTGCACCCATGACGAGCTGGCGGACCGGATCGGGCGCTCGCGCTCGCACGTGTCCAACACCCTGCGGCTGCTGAAGCTGTCGCCGACGGTCCAGCGGCGGGTGGCCGCCGGGGTGCTGACGGCCGGCCACGCCCGGGCGCTGCTCGGGGCTCCGGACACCGAGCGGCAGGAGGAGCTGGCCAAGCGGATCATCACGGAGGGGCTCTCGGTGCGGACCACCGAGGAGATCGTCGCGCTGATGCAGCGCGAGGAGAAGCCCAAGCGGCCGGCTCCCAAGGCGGGCAAGATCCTTTCGCCGGCCTTCAACGATCTGGCGAGCCGGCTCTCCGACCGCTTCGAGACCCGGGTGAAGGTCGAGGTCTCGCAGCGGGGCGGGAAGCTCGGCAAGGGCAAGGTCGTCCTGGAGTTCGGCTCGGTGGAGGACCTCAACCGGATCCTGGACAGCATGGCGCCCGGCGACGACGGGCTGCGGCTGTCGCAGGGCTGAGCCGGTCCGGCACGGCGGTGCCGATGGGTGCATGGTTCGCGTGAGCGCTGTTTCACGTGAAACATGCACCCGTCGTCGTTCGGGGGGAATGCTCGACTGTGGAGTGGACGAGGAGGTGCGGGGCATGGGACGCCGGATCGTTCCGCTGACGCTGGACAACCTCGCGGACCTGCCGTCGACCTGCCGTTCCTGCGTGTTCTGGGAGCTGGACCCGGTCAGTGGCCGGGCGGCGGTCGAGTCCGGCAAGCCCGAGCTGGAGAAGGAGGGGTGGATCTCCGCCGTGCTGCTGGAGTGGGGCTCCTGCGGCCGGGTGGTCTACGTGGACGACCGGCCGGCGGGCTTCGTGCTCTACGCCCCGCCCGCGTACGTGCCGCGGGCGCAGTCCTTCCCGACCAGTCCGGTCTCCTCGGACGCCGTCCAGCTGATGGTCAGCCGGGTGCTGCCGGGCTTCCAGCGGCAGGGGATCGGGCGGGTGCTGGTGCAGACGGTGGCCAAGGACCTGCTGGGCCGGGGCTTCCGGGCGATCGAGGCGTTCGGGGCGGTGGGCCGGCAGCCGGTCAGCTGTGTGCTGCCGGCCGAGCACCTGCTGGCGGTGGGCTTCAAGACGGTCCGCCCGCACCACCGCTATCCGCGGCTGCGGCTGGAGGCGCGGACCACGCTCTCCTGGCGCGGGGACGTCGAGGGGGCGCTGGAGCGGCTGCTGGGCGGCGGGCGGAAGGAGCCGGCGCTGCGGCCGTTCTGAGCGCCGCGCGGTGCCGTGCAGCGCCGTGCCGGGGTGTCGCCGGGCGCCGGCGATGCCGGCCGGAGCCGGAAGGGGCGGGAAACGGAAGAGGGCGGGGCTCCCGGTGGGGAGCCCCGCCCTCGTGGCGTTCCGGAGGAACGGCCTCAGATCAGGCCGTCCAGCTCGCGCAGCAGCGCGGCCTTCGGACGGGCACCGGTGATCTGCTTCACCGGCTCGCCGTTCTTGTAGAGGATCAGGGTCGGGATGGAGATGACGTTGTACGCCGCGGCGGTCTGCTGGTTGGCGTCGACGTCGAGCTTGGCGATGGTGAGCTTGTCGCCGTGCTCGGCCGCGATCTCCTCCAGGACCGGGGCCACCTGGCGGCACGGGCCGCACCATTCGGCCCAGAAGTCGACGAGGACGGGCTTGTCGCTCTTGAGGACGTCGGCATCGAACGTCTTGTCGGTCACGGTGGTGGTGGCGCCGGCCACGGTCACTCCTAAGGGTCAAGCGGGAGAAGGGCTGCCAGGTCTACAACACCGCGCGGGGCGGTTCTGTTTCGGCCCGGCGGGGTGGGCGGGTTCACGTTTCACGTGGAACACGCCCACCTGGACGGAGAGGTCGGTGGGGTCGGGGGTCAGACTGCGACGGTGGCGGCCTGGGCCTCCAGGTCGGCCAGCGAGGCCAGATAGCGCTCGGCGTCCAGGGCGGCGGAGCAGCCGGTGCCGGCGGCGGTGATGGCCTGGCGGTAGGTGTGGTCGACGACGTCGCCGGCGCCGAAGACACCCGGGATGTTGGTGCGGGTGGAGGGGGCCTCGACCTTGAGGTAGCCCTCGGCGTCGAGGTCCAGCTGGCCCTTGAAGAGCTCGGTGCGCGGGTCGTGGCCGATGGCGATGAACAGGCCGGTGACCGGGAGCTCGCGGGTCTCGCCGGTGGTGGTGTCGCGCAGGGTGACGCCGGTCAGCTTCGGGTC
Organism: Kitasatospora sp. NPDC001527; assembly: GCF_040298605.1. Lineage (NCBI taxonomy): Bacteria > Bacillati > Actinomycetota > Actinomycetes > Kitasatosporales > Streptomycetaceae > Kitasatospora > Kitasatospora sp. NPDC001527. Next base: position 361,276 of record NZ_JBEPAM010000003.1, read on the forward strand.
GCCGTGGATGGACTCGACCGCGCTGTCCCACTCGAAGCTGATCTTCTCGTCGGCGAAGGCGCGCTCCTGCATCGCCTTGGAGGCGCGCAGGGTGTCCCGGCGGTGGATGACCTTGACGCTCCGGGCGAAGCGGGAGAGGAAGGTCGCCTCCTCCAGGGCGGTGTCGCCGCCGCCGACCACCGCGATGTCCTGGTCGCGGAAGAAGAAGCCGTCGCACGTGGCGCACCAGGAGACGCCGCGGCCGGACAGCTTGTCCTCGTTCGGCAGGTCCAGCTTGCGGTGCTGGGAGCCGGTGGTGACGATCACGGCGCGGGCCTTGTGGACGTTGCCCTCGGAGTCGGTGACGGTCTTGACGTCGCCGGTGAGGTCGACGGCGACGATGTCGTCGGGGACCAGCTCGGCGCCGAACCGCTCGGCCTGCGCCCGCATGTTGTCCATCAGCTCGGGGCCCATGATGCCGTCCCGGAAGCCGGGGAAGTTCTCGACCTCGGTGGTGTTCATCAGGGCGCCGCCGGCGGTGACGGCGCCCTCGAAGACCAGCGGCTTGAGGGAGGCACGAGCCGTGTAGAGAGCGGCCGTGTACCCGGCCGGGCCGGAACCGATGATGATCACGTTACGGACGTCGCTCACTGCATCTCCTGGTTCGCATCGCGACCCGCGTTTGCTGCGGGGAGGGCGGTCCTGCTCCGCCGCCCGGGACAACGACTGACCAGTGTCTCGCATTCCCAGGAGGATCAGTACCAGGCGCCCGCACTCTGGGAGTGTCGTGCGGCCGGTGGCATGGATCGCACGGGAACCATCGGTCAGCCGGCCGGGACGGTGCGGTGCAGCAGCAGCCCGCAGCCGGGCGAGCGGAGGTAGACGTCGAGCTGGTCGGAGCGGCCGGGCAGGGCGTACACGAGGAGCTCGGCCGGGGCGCCGGCCCAGCTGCCCCGGCCGGTGGCCAGCAGGGCGGCGGTGCTGGGCGGTGGGCAGGCCGGGGTGGAGCGGCCGCCGCCGGTCAGGCCCTGGCCGCCCTCGGCGGGAGGGACGGCGGTCGCCCCGGCACCGGCGGAGGGCTTGGCGGGATGCTCCGGCCGTTCGGTGGCCGTTTCCGCGAGCAGCTGCCGGACCTGGGCGGCGAGCTCCTCCTCGCGGTAGACGGTGCCGCCGGGGGCCTGGTCGGCCTTGCTGCCGTCGCCGGTGCCCGGCGTCGGGCTCGGGGCGCTCGGGGCCGCCGAGGCGGCGGCGCGGACCCCGGCCGCGTCGACGGTGGCGCTGAGGTCGTGGCGGGGGGAGGAGGACAGCGAGAGGAAGGCGCCGCCGATGCCGAGGGCGAGCAGCGCGGCGGCCGAGCCGAGCAGCAGCGCCCGGCGGCGGCGCCCACGGGCGGCGCGGCCCGGTCCGGTGGCGGCGGAGGGCCCGGCCGGCGGAGCGGTCGGCGCGGACGGCCGGGGGGACGGCACGGCGGACGGCGGGGACGGCACCGGCGGAGCGGACGGCACCGCGGCGGGCGCCGCGCCGTCCTCCCGGGCCGCGGCCGCGAGGGCGGCGTCGATCCGGGCGGCGACGTCGGCGGGCATGGCCGGGGGCTCGTCCGCGGCGAGCAGTGCCCGCACCTCGGCGAGCGCGTCGGCGGTCTCCCGGCAGTCGGCGCAGCCGTCCAGGTGCCGGCGCAGCGCGTCGGCGTCGGCGGGAGGGAGCAGGTCCTCGGCGAGGTCGGCCAGCTCGTCGGCCTCGGGGTGCGGGCCCGCGGCGTGGTCGGGGGAGGAGAGGGGCGCCGTCATCGCGTGCTCGCGTCTCCTTCCAGAATCGGCCGGGCTGGATCCGGGGCTGTCCCTGTGACGGTCCGGGGCCCCGGTGGGTTCCCGGACGGGTGGGCGCCCGCCGACGGGGGCGGTGTTTCACGTGAAACACCGCCC